>DATMKM010000088.1:0-54086 GCA_035571315.1 Candidatus Acidiferrum sp. | reverse complement strand
GGGCTTGGCACGCGATGGGCGGCGATCCTCGGGACGCTGCTCGCGGCCAACCTGGCGTTGACGGTCGCGTTCGCGGTGAACGACGATGGTTTCCGCTGGCTCTACTATCTCGGCCTGCTGGCGACCGCCCAGGTGATTGCGTCAGGCGCCGGCCCGATCGCGCTATCGAGATTCGGGTGGGTCCCAGCCTTCCTGCGCTGAGCAGGTCCACCCGGTCGACTCGATCCAGATACGCTAGACGCCGTGAGCATCGATGCCGACGGCTACGGTTTCCCTGAACACGGGCCAACCCTGGCTCGCTTGATGGAGGACGTGCGCGTGCTGTCGCCCGCGGGAGTGGAGCGGGTGGCTCGCGGATGGGATCTTCACGTTGGGACCAAAGGTCTGGGCGAGTTCCAGGAAGCAGAGAGGGCGGCGCTGCACGCCATCGAGCAGGCGGAGCGCGGAGCCGCCTGGGATCAGGTGAGGAGCTCTCTTTTCGGGCTGACGGAATCGGGTGACGCGCTCGTGTCGTGGAAGGCGGAGCACGGCGACATCGGGCACAAGGCTGAGAGGGCCGCCTTCGCGGCAGCGCTCGGCCTCGTGGCGAGCAACCTGATCGGCAAGGTGCAGGCCACCGCACTCATGCGGCCCATGGCGGAAGCGCTGCCCTGGCTTCTCCCGGAGCAGACCCCGGCCTAACCAGCGGCGGACGCTTCAGTCGAATCGAGCCAGCGCCGGGCTTCGGCGTGCGATCGCACCCTGACAAAGGTGATGCTTCGCCACCTGGGATCGGCCATCGCGTCGAGGTAGCGCTGCACGAACTCTTGGTACTTCACCCAGGCCCACAGGATGATGTTGTCGTCCGGGTCGAGCGAGACGAAGTTGGCGAGCGGCTCGCGATTTCCATTCCAGAGCACCTCCCTCGTCACGGCGCGACGCACGGTCCTTGCGATCACCTGACGCATGACGGTGCGTCTGGGGAGGTCGAGCCAGACCACAGTGTCGGCGCGCTGCCAGACCGGGCCTTCGATCACGAACCGCCTGTAATTGCCGTCGACCACCCAGCCTGGTTGGGACGTCGCCTTCTCAACTACCTGCACGAATTCGCCATCCGGCCGCGGCCGCCAGCCTGGCTGGTGCATGAACGCATCCAGCTCGACGTAGGGCACGTCGAGCCGCTGGGCAATCGCGCGAGCCAGCGTGGATTTCCCGGCGCCGCTCGAGCCGACCACGGAAACGCGCCGCACGGGCGCGAAGCTTAGGCGGTGGGCACCAGCTCCGCGAGGTCAGCGCTCATGTCGGACAGCGCCGACTCGCTGACGGGCCGGCGGCCTTCGATCAGCTTGCCGCCCATCTCGTTGGTCTTCGAGTCGTTCATTGACACCACCCCATCAATGAGCCCGTTGCGGAGGTAGAAAACCGAGAACGAAAGGCCATCGCGGTCCCCACGCCAAACCGCTCGGTCCTCTCCCGATGCATTGCCTCGGTACTCCATGTTCACGTCGTACTGGTCGGACCAGAAATACGGCAGCTTTGTGTAGGGCTTGTCGCCGCCGGTGATGTTCGCCGCAATCCCGCGGCCTTGGTTCTTGGCGACCTCCCAGTGCTCGACGCGAATTGGGCGGCCCAACACCGGGTGCTGGTGAAACGCAATGTCTCCACCGCAGTAAACGCCCTCGGCCGCGCGGAGCGCCTCGTCGACCCGTACGCCGCCGCCCTCGATCGTGAGGCCGAGTGCCTTCGGCAGCTCGAGATTCGGATCAATTCCGACGGCCTCGAGGACCAGGTCGGCCTCTTCGCGCCGGCCGTCAGAGAGCGTCACCCCGACCACCCGGCTCCCGTCGGTGTGCCATGTCTTGACGGTCGTGCCGGTCCGCACGTCCACACCTTTGCCGCGGTGGATCTTCGCGTAGATTTCGCCCACCTCGGGGCTCAAAGCGCGAGAGAGGGGCACAGCGGCCGCCTCGATCATCAGGACTTCCTTGCCCATCTGCCTCGCCGACGCGGCGACTTCGGCGCCGATGAACCCCGCGCCGATCACAAGCAGTCGGGAGGTGCGCTCGAGCGCCTGGCGGATCGCCTTGCTGTCGCGCAGCGAACGGAGAGTGAGCACATTTTCCGCACGCGGAACATCGTGGAGCCGTCGCGGCGTGCCGCCAAGGCCCAGGATCAGCATGTCGAACTCGACCTCGCCACCGCCATCCACAGCGAGCTTGCCTCCGGGAATCGAGCCACCGGTCACCTTCCGGTTTAGCTGAAGTTCGATGCCCTGCTTTGCGTAGTCGGCCTCGTCGTGGAGAAAGACCTTGGGCAGCTCGACCTCTCCACGCAGGAATTCTTTGGACAGGTACGGCCGGTCGTACGGGCGGTCGCGATCGGAGCTGATGATCGTGACCAGGCCATCGAAGCCTTGCTTGCGAAGCGCAAAAGCGGCAGCGTCGCCGGCGCCGCCGCCACCGACGATGACGGCCCTTTTCACGTCAGACAGCGCTCGTGACGGCGTGCAGCCAGTGGTGGCGATCGGGCGCGGCGCCTCGCTGTATGTCGACCAGCGACTTGCGCAGACGCATCGAGACCTCACCCGGCTTTCCGTCACTGACGGTCCACGAACCGTGCGCCGACTTGACGGCGCCCACCGGCGTGATCACGGCGGCGGTGCCGCAGGCGAAGACCTCGGTCAGCGAACCGTCCGCGCAACCGGCTCGCCATTCCTCCGTGCTGATCTTTCCCTCCTCAGCCTCGTACCCGAGGTCTTTGGCCAGGGTGAGAAGTGAGTCCCGGGTGATTCCCGGCAAGAGGGTTCCGGTGAGCGCCGGTGTCAGCAGCCTGGCCGTGCTCCCGCTGCCGAACACGAAGCACAGGTTCATCCCACCCATCTCCTCGACCCAGCGGTGCTCAGCGGAGTCGAGCCATACGACCTGGTCGCATCCCTGCTCGGAGGCCTGCGCCTGGGCGAGCAATCCGCCGGCGTAGTTGCCGCCGGTCTTCGCCTCGCCGGTGCCGCCGGGCGCCGCGCGGCTGAAATCTTCCGAGAGCCAGACCGTGACGGGTTTGACCCCGCTGGGGAAGTAGGAACCGGAAGGCGATGCGATCAAGAGGAAGGTGACCTCGGAAGACGGCCGGACGCCGAGGCCGATCTCGCTTCCGAACATGAAGGGTCGCAGGTACATGCTCTGCTCGGGCGCCGAGGGCACCCACTCGCCGTCGATGCTCAACAAACGGTCGATCGCCTCGATGAACACGCCCTCCGGAAGCTCGGGGAGCGCCAGGCGACGGGCCGACCGGCGGAAGCGGGCCGCGTGCGCGTCCGGCCGGAAGGCCGCGATGGTGCCATCCGCCTGTCGGAACGCCTTGAGTCCCTCGAAGACCGCCTGGGCGTAGTGGAGCACGTTGACCGCTGGATCGAGCTGCAGTGGCGCGTAGGCCGAAAGCTCGGCGTCATGCCACCCCTGCTCGCGGTTCCAGGCGATGCGAACCATGTGCTCGCTGAAGATGCGGCCGAACCCGGGATCGGCGACCATGCGCGCCCGCTGCTCGGGCCCGAATCGGCGCGCGGACTCCCTGACCGTGAACTGAAGAGCCGAGGTTTCTGTGCTCACAACACGAAGCGTAGCGAGCCGCACGAGAGGCCGGGCGGTCACCGCCCGGCCCCGCGGGAGGAAGGAAGGGGTTTGTTAGGGGATAAGGTGGATCGTCTGGACGGGTAGAGCAACCGGCTCGACCACTGGCAGCGCTTCCGCCACCAGCTCTACCGGCGCCTTGACCACCGCCAGCAAGGGGAGCCCTGAGCCAGTCCGCCGCCTGCGGCGGGGCGCCCCTGAGGCGACCACTGGATCCAACATCTGCCGAAGCCCTTTCTCCAGATACCGGTCAAAGTCGTTCATCTGCATTAGAAACGCCTCCCACAACGGGAGTACTCGAGCTCTGGCAAATCGCTTGTCTTGGCCGGGAGGCCCGCTCGATTTAGGCGCCCGGACCCCTATCCCTAAGCCGCGCGCTGTGAGGGCGCTTCGTACGGGGGCAGGGTTTGCGGCAGCGAGCGGCCGTACAGCGACTGGAAGCTTTCGTCGCGGTCTTCCAGGTCGTGGGCCAGCTTGACCATCTCGAGGCGAAGCCGACCTGGCCCGAGGCATTTTGCGGCCAGCACGACCAGGGGCTTGATGAAAACTTTTCGTCCAGTTCTGCGCAGCTCTCGTCTCGAAACCATCAGCAAAAAAGAGAACGCGCCGAAACAAAGGAGTATTGGCAGCTCGATGAGCTCGTCCTCGGCCGTATGGGCAGCTTTCGGCATCCCAGAATCATGGGATTGCGACTCAAGGTTGCCCGAGCTCGGGTAGGCCAGTAGGCCCCACCGACCCGGTCTCGGACAGAGGTGCTCCGCTGAAGCGGCCAATCGGAGCTCCCTCGATTCGTCGACGCTAAGGCGTGCGCCGGCACTGGCACCTACATGTTCGACACAAGCTATGCAGAACCGCACGCGCTAGTAGAATCCGACCGAGGGGAATGGAGAGCGCAACGCGGGCGCGTGTGTTAATCGTCGAGGACCATCAGGTGGTCGCAGATGGCCTCGCCGCCTTGATCAACGACCAGCGCGACATGACCGTCGTCGGACACGCTGGGACCGTCGCTGAGGCGATCGCCCGCGCCACCGAACTGCAGCCCGACGTCGTGTTGATGGACTTTCGGTTGACTGATGGCACCGGCGCGGATGCCGGGTTGGGAATCCGGCAGGTGCGACCGGAATCCAGGCTGATCTTTCTGACACGAGAGGACAGCGACGCCGCTCGATTTGCGGCCCTCGAGTCGGGCGCCAGCGCCTTCTTGCATAAGTCGCGCGCTGCGGCCGAGGTCGTCGAGGCGATCCGGGTGGTCGCAGCAGGCGGGTCGTTGTTCACTCCTCGATCCATCTCCGCCCTGCTCAACAAGCGACGTGAGGCGGAAACCCAGCTCGAGAGGCTGACGCCTCGCGAGAAAGAGGTGCTGCGCATGATGGCCGAAGGCGCCGCAAGCCGCGACATCGCCAGCCGGCTCGGGATCAGCTACACGACGGTCCGCACCCACATCCGCAGCCTGGGCAGCAAGCTCGGCGTGCATTCCAAGCTGGAGGCGATCGTCAAGGCTCGGGAGCTCGCCCTGGTCGAGTAGTTCTAGCCTCCCACGACCTTGCGCCGGCCGCCGCGGCCGAGCAGCCGAATCGCCGGTCTATCCGGCTCAGGCTCGATCCACCGACGGGCGGCTTTGTGGCTGCGCTTGTCTTCATAGAGGTCGGCGTCCGCGACCTGATAGACGCCCTGCCAGTCCTGGCCGGACCGCCACGCCGCGACGCCGATGCTCACGACGACCTCGTCCGGCGACTTCGCGCTCAGGCCGACCTGCCGGATCGCTGTGCGCAGCCGCTTCGCCACGTCTCGCGCGCGCTCGATGCTGGTCTCAGGCATCGTCACGGCGAATTCGTCTCCCCCGACCCGGGCGCAAAGGTCAGAGGCGCGCATGACCCGCTGAAGCTGCTGAGCGACCAGCCGAAGCGCCCCGTCGCCAGCGCGGTGTCCCTGCCGGTCGTTGATCCGCTTCAAGTTGTCGAGGTCGATCATCATCAAAGACAGGCGCCGGCCGTGGCGCTCCGCCAGCGCGACCTCACGCTCCATCACCCGTTCGAACTCCCGGCGGTTGGCGAGACCCGTGAGGTGGTCCGTACGCGCCTCGTTCGAGAACTGCCGGGCACGGTCGAGGGCGACCGCGACCTGGTCGGCGACCGTGGCCATGAATAGCAGGTCGGAAGCGTTGAACAGGCGATCGCCCTTCGTGCCGATGGCCATCATGCCCACGGTTCTGCCCCGCACCCGAAGCTGCGCGCGAAGCGCATTCCACTCGTAGGCGGAGATGCGGTCGACGCGCGACTCGGACAGGCCTACAGCAGACGCTGACGCCTTCACGTTGGGTCCGACCTGGTCAGCAAAACCCTCAACCTGGTCGTCCTCGACACCGACGGTACGCAGCAGCTTGAACGAGGCGCGCTCTCGCGTCCAGATCCCACCCGTGCTCAGGCGCACCGCGGCCAGTGACTCGATCAGCGCGACCTCCGCGGTTTCCGCGACGTCGAGCGAGCGACCCATCGCCGACACGATCGCCGCCAGGCCGAACATCTCGTTCTCCCGGGCGCGGTGCTCCGCGTCGAGATGGTCGATGTAGCCTCGCGCGATCGATGCGGTCAAGCGCTCCGCGACGTTTTCCAGCCGGCTCTGCGCGATCGCGAAGATCTCGTCGCGTCGCGGGCTGTCCTGAAGGGGCAGCGAGATCAGCTCGACGGTAGCGCGACGGTACACAGCGAGCACGTCGATGAGCGACTCGAGGGGCACGCCCTGCGCAGCGCGGAGGCGGCCATAAGATCGCGAGCGGGCGTCGTACTCGACCCACGGCAGGTCGAGATCAGAGCGAAGCGACGCGAGCAGGATGTCGATGAAGCCCGCCGACGTCGCGACGAGGTCCTCGCCCGTTTCCTCGCTCAGGAGGACGAGCTCGGGCGAGCGCGCTCTCACGACCTCGAGCGTCTTCCTTCCGGTCTCGATAGTGTCCGCGGCCAGGCCACTGGCGAGTGCCCCCAGCACATCGCTCGCATAGTCGGCCAGAGACCCAGGCCCTCGATTCATCCCACTGTGAGAACGTCGCCCGCGCGGCTGCCACTTGAATGGGCCTCTACTGCAAGTGAGTTAGTGAAAATCCGCTCATTGGTACGGCGACCGAGAGGGTGCCCGGGCGCGACATTGGTCACAGGTAAAGCGGCCCACCCGGGAAACGCACCTGTTACGGGGGAATCCAGCACCAATGGCCGAGACGATTTCGGGAAGGACGGTAGCCGGCGACGTGCGCGAGACCGCGACCACTTACGAAGCCGGGAATGAAGCTGATTTCGAACGTTTGTACCAAGCCTCTTACGGCAAGATCCTCGGCACGTTGACCGCGATGCTCGGAGATCGAGCAGCGGCGGAAGACTGCGCGCAGGACGCGTTCGAGCGCGCTTACAAGAAGTGGCCTACCTGGCAGCCGTTAGCGCCCGCCGAGGCCTGGGTGCACCGCATCGCCATCAACGCGGCTGTTTCGTACCAAAGGAAGATGCGCCTGCGCGAGGTCGGCGAGGTGATTCGCCGGATCGGACGGCCTGGCCTGGCGCCCGACCCGCAAGAGCTGGTCGAGCACCGCGATCTTGCCTCCGCGCTTGCCAAGCTTCCGCCCAAGCAGGCGGCCGCGATCGTGCTCCGGCACTACCACGGGTACACCAACCGCGCGATCGCGCAGGCGCTGGGAATTCCGGAACGCACCGTGGCCTCTCGCCTGGCCGTGGCCAAAGAGCGGCTGCGCGTGATGCTCAAGCACTCCTACGGTCCCGAGGCCGGGATCGAGGAAGCCGGCCAGCCGGGTCTGGTCGTCGCCACCGACTGAAAGCCGCTCAACCACCTCGAGAATGACTCAAGCACGGTTTGACAAATACGGGCGGCGACTTCCCGACACGGGTCATGGATGCGGCTGCACGCTTTGCGCCGCCTCCAATGCCCCCCGGTACGAGAGGCGACACCAACCGCGCTACACCGCCGAGAGATGGTCGTCCCTTCGCCGTCGCCTCGTGCGCTTCGTCCTCAACCTCGGTTCCGCCCGCCCGTCTGCGGCGGTCTAGTCAACCGGCGCCGACTCTAGGGTTTGAGGTCGCGTCCCGCCCTGGATTTTCTGGCAATCCTCGGCCGACCTTTTGGTCTCATGGTCGCGCTGCTCGTCGGTGGCCCGTGGGGCCACCAGGCCATTGCAACTGCGTCGAAGATCCAGGTCATGTTGCTCGTGGGCGCGGTGTTGCTGCTCGCGAGCCGCATAGCGCGGATGTCGGCAGGGTCGCGGACCCTGTGAGGCAGCGAAACTAGCCCGAGTCGCCCCTCACGGGCTGTGAGTCCTGCGGTAGACGAGCTCCCGACACGGCCGGCAGGTCAGACACAACGTGAATGTCCTTAATGTGTGCCTGGCAAGTAGAAGTTAGAGCCCTTCTGCACCAGGCCGGCGGGCTGTGGGTACCACTCATTGCCGATGCCCAGAGCGTCGAGCGCCTGCTGCATGAACTGGTGCCAGATCGGCGCGGCGATGTAGTAGCTGTCCGAATTCAGCGTCATCTTCTGACGCCAGTCCGCGTTCCCGCCCCACACAGCCGTTACTAGGTGCGGGGTGAAGCCGACCGTCCACGCATCTGCGAAGGAGTCAGATGTTCCGGTCTTGACGGCAACCGTTCGACCCGGAAGCGTGAGCAGCGAGTTGCGTCCGAAGATCATGGCTCTGTTGTTGTCGTTGGACATGATCTGCTCCATGATGAAGGCGACGCGGGGATCCAGAACCTGCTTGCCGGGGTCCAGTGAGTGCTTGTAGACCAGGCTTCCGTCACGCGTGACGATGTCGATCACGAACGGTTGGCGCAGGATGCCCTGCGTGGCAAGGACTGACGCGCCCGTTGCCATCTGAAGGGGCGTCTCGCCGTATCCGCCCAGGGTCAGCGAAGGTCCATAGGTGTTGAGCGGATCGTCTGTGGTGTAAACCGGGTTGCCGTTCGAGTCGTAGTGCTGCTGGTAAGGCGGCGCGCCCATCAGCCGCGCCATGTTGACCACGCTCGAGACGCCGACCCCGAGCTCGACCTTGACGGCGGGAATGTTCAACGAGTTGCCCATGCACACCTGCAGCTGGCAGGTGCCGTGATAGCGGCCGTCGTAGTTCATCGGCTTGTAGGCCTGCGTCCAACCGGGCTCGGTGTAAGAGAATGGCCCGTCCACGATGGGCGTGGTCATGCTGTACTTGCCGCTGGCGATGGCCGCCGTGTAGGTGAAGATCTTCATCGACGAACCGGGGTTGCGCGGAGGCCAGACGGCAAGGTTGTACTGGCCGCCGTCGGCACTAGGATTCGCCGAACCGACCATCGAGACCACAGCCCCGTTCGTCGGATCGATGGCAACCAAGGCGCCCTGCTTCACATTGCGGTAGGCAAGCTTGGCGATGTTGTTCGTAACCGCGCTCTGAGCCAGGTTTTGCAGCGTGACGTTCAGCGTCGTGATCACGTGCAGGCCGCCGCCGTACGTCATGTCTGAGCCGAACTGCTGGATCAGCTGGTCCGTGGTGTAGCGCACGAAGTCGACCGCTACGACTGTGTTCGTCGGTAGGAACATGTGAGAGGGCGGTGAGATGTCCTCCGCGAACGCCTTCGCCGCATCCTCCGACGTGATCTTGCCGTCGCGCAGCATCGCCTGCAGCACGTCGTGCTGGCGATTCTTCGCAGAGGTCCAGTTGAGCAACGGGCTGTACAGGGTTGGACCCTTGATGATGCCGGCGAGCATCGAGGCCTGGGCCAGGTCGAGGTCCTTCGTCTGCTTGTGGAAATAGATCTGCGCCGCGGCCTTGGTGCCCCATGCGGTATCGCCGAAGAAGACGCTGTTCAGGTACATCTCGAGGATCTGCGTCTTCGTGTAGTGACGCTCGATCTCGAAAGCGAGCAGGGCTTCGCGAATCTTGCGATCGATCGTCTGCGCGTTCCCCACCAGGCGCAGCTTGGCGAGCTGCTGCGTGATGGTCGAGGCGCCTTCAACGGAGGACTGCGCCCGCCAGTCGGTCAACGTGGCGCGGACGACGCCCTGCGGGTCGACGCCCGGCTCCTGGTAGAAGTTGCGATCCTCGATCGAGATGACTGCCTCCGGCAGGAGCGTGCCGACATCGGAGATCGGTTCGTAGTAGTGCTGGTAGCCCGGCGGGTGAAGATCTGCGAGGACCGTCGTGCCGTCGGCCGCGTAGATCACCGAATCTTCGGGCTCGGCGGACGCCAGCGTGCTGAGATCGGGCAGTTTGTCCGCGTACGCCACATACCCAGGCGACGTGATCATCAAGCTCGGAACCGCGATGAGCAGGAGCACGAACAGGCGAACCAGCCACCCGGTGGGTCGCGACAGCCGGCCCTTCGTCAGAACCCGTGCGGCGCTGGAGCGCCGTCTCATGCCGTTTGGTCTAAGAGGCCAAACGACCGGTCTGTTGTGATTCACCCTCCTCCTCCTCGTCCTCCGCGTTGACAGTCGATACCGGCCGCAACGGTCCGTACCACCCAAGCGATAGCGCGCTCACCAGGACATGGAGGTCGACCGCACGATCCGGCGTGGGCCGGCCGTCTTTACCGTGTTCGCCACCCATGACGCGCACAGCCTCGGTCGCCTTCGTCGCCAGACTCGTGACGGCCGGCGCTCCGGCCGCCACAAACCAGGCGTGCGCTGCGAACTGAAGCTCCGATGCGGTATCCCGCAACGCCTCCAGCCCAGCGCGTGACTCGACCTGTCCGACCGCCGTGGCGCGCGCAAGCCGCGCGGCCTGTTGTGGCAACAGCACGTCCCGAGCCCAGATCAAGAAATTGACCAACCAGGCGAGGAGGGCGGCGCCCGCAACCGCCATCGCGGCCGCCCACCTGCGGCTCAGCTCGTCCACCGCGTAAGACGCCGCGACAGGCTCAGCCGCCGGGATCGGCAGCCTGGGCAGCTCCATCCATTCGTACAGCCGGACCCTCGGCTGCCACGCCCGCCCCTTCCGGTAAGAACGCAGCATCGCCAGCGCCATGATGTCGACGCCACCCGCGACCAGCAGCGCGCTGCCGAGGGTGAATCGGTTTTCGGTGAGCCACCCGGTGACCGCGGCCCCCATCAAGCCGGTGAGAGTCAGGAGGATCTGGTCGACGCCCCAGAAGGCCGAGGCTGTGAGCTCACGCGCGCGGGGATTGGCGATGCTCAGAACGCCGATCACGCACACGACCACCAGCGCCACCCAGAGGATGGTCTCGACCGGGCGCGGAACCACGCGCCGCACAGACGGAACCAGGGTTGCCGCCACCATCCCGGTGAACAGGGCGATCGAAAATTGAAGCAGCAGCGGTCCTTCCACGCCAAGAAAACGCTGCGCGCACCACAAGTATTGGGGCGCCGTTAGAGCGTCGCGCTCCGTGGATGTCGAGCGCGCAAGGTCAACAAAATCCGTGGTGAGTTGTCTACTTTCACGTAACTGCGCGTTGTACTTGATGGCGCGGCTGCTGACCCGCTCAGCGCCCGCGCCGCTTCTTTTGCTGCCGGCTCACTCGAATCCGCACCGCCCTAGGGGCTGGCGCTCCCTGAGCCGAGGACGTTCCCGTACATCATGCCGAGCGCGAGAAGACCGACGAGCGACAGGAAGACCAGCACGAAGGTTCGCGCGCATGAATCGACCAGTCCCATCTGATTGTTCTCGTAATCCACTGCGCTCCACTGGCTTCGGCAGGTGACAGCCTTGATCGCCAGCCCGATCGTCGCAAACAGGATCAGGAGCAAAGCTGTCACGAATGGAGAACGCGCCCGGCCCAGCGACCGGCGATCGTCAAGCCCCTCTCTCCCGATCCGAACTCGGTAGAGCTCATACCGCGTAGGAGCGCGGCGGTCTTGAGTGCGCGAATCGACCGGGCAACCTGAACATCCGGCCCAATTCGCGCTTGGATTCGCGGTTTTGAGGCCAATTGACAACAGTTCAGGCTAATTAACCTCACCGCGGGAGGCCCGTTGCCGGTCCGGAGGTACTTTCCTCGAGTCACTCACGCACTTGGCTAGGCGTGCGGGCAGTTTCTGTCGAGCGGCGCGCGGGGCGCGAATCTCGAGGAGGGGTCTTTTGTCCGCACTGCGTCAACTCGTATCGGATGTCAAAACACGCCCCAAAGCGCATCTGGCCCTGGCTTTCGCCCTGGTCTCAAACCAGATCAGCTTCGTCGCGCTGGCGGCAGCGCCGCCTTCGGCTCTGATCTCGGTGCGGGCGCTACACCGCGGCGTCCCGGTCTGCTCGGCCGGCGTGGACAGCGCGGCCGCCCAGCAGGGATGCACAACCGCGGCCACAGATGGCGACGTCAGCCTCAGCGTGCCGTCCGGCTCCGCCGAGTGCCCGGCGTCCGGACCCGGCGCCGCGTGCATAACCCAGGAAACGGCTGCGGCGATCGCACCCGGTATCGCATCCACACCCGACGGTGAGGCCCCATGTCCAGCAACAACCGGCAGTACAACTCCCAGCAGCCCCGCCGCGTGCACGGATGCACTCCTGCCACCATCGAATCCGACAACATCGGTCGCTCAAGGAGGCTCGATCGCCCCGCCCGTGGTGACGCCCAGCGTTCCGGTTTCAACCTTGCGCCCGGTCGCGCCGGCGCAGCGCATCGCGCTTGACGCCGGTAGCGAGTTCCTTCAGGCGGGAGACAAGGCGGTCCTCACCGCCACCGCCAGCGCGACCGTGACCGGGACCAACAGCGCGATCGAGATCTTTGATACGACCACGCACACGCTCGCCGGCTCGTGCACACAGTCGAGTCGGTGCAGCGTGGCCTATGCCGCCACCTCGGGCCTCCACACCTTTGCCGCTTTCATCGCGCCGCCCGGCGCCTCTTTGCCCGCCACCGGCACCGGGCTCGCCTCCAACGAAGTGAGCGTGACCTGGCTCGGCATATCCCTCGTGTCCGATTCCACGCTGGTCGCTCCCGGCAAGGCCGTGACCTTCACCGCGACTTCGACGTTCGACGTCGGAAAGGCCGGCCGGGTAATCGTGATCTACGACAACACAACCAGAAAGGCGCTCACCTACTGCAGCCGAGGCACGACCTGCAGCACGTCGGTGACGCAGTCGACCGGCGGCGTCCATGAGATCGTCGGCTGGATCCCGGGTCAGCCCGAGGCGATGTCGCAACCGATCACGGCGACGTGGCTCGGGGCCTCTTTATCCGGCAGCTCCACTTACCCGAGTATGAGAGGAACCGTCCACCTCACCGCGACCGCCAACACCGACCTGACGAACACCCCGTGGAGCCTGGGTATCTACGACCAGAAAGGCCAGCTGGTGGGCAAGGCGTGCAAGAACGGAAGCACCTGCAGCGCGGACATCATCCTCAACTCAAGCGAGACGCCTTACTACTCGGCTGTGATCGGGGTCCTGCCGCCCCCCGACACCGCTTCGACTCTCGGCGAGCTTCTGAGCCAGGTGTCGGGCCCGTCGGCGCTGGTCAACATCCAGGCCCGCTCGGCCGCAGTACAGCCCACCCGCATCCTGTGGGGAGTGGATTCCTGCAAGGCGTTCACGAGCAGCGCAAACGGCGCCGACGGTCTTCTGCCCCAGGTCCAGGGTGCGCTCGGCACTCCCGACTTCTGGGGCCGCTACCTGACCGACACCGTTTGCCCGGGCATCAGTTCGGCCGAGATCGCGGCGGCCGCTCACTTCCACATGGGGATCCTGCCGATCTACAACGCATACGACTGCTCGAACGTGGTCGGGTACGAAGCGGGCAGGCGCTATTCCGCCGCCGCCACAGCCGCCGCATCCGGCCTGGGCATTCCCGAGGGGCGTGCCCTGGCCATCGACATCGAGCCACCCGGCGATGCGTGTCCCGGCGCTGCCCAGGTGGACGCGGGCTTCATCCAGGGCTGGTATGACGGCGTCGCCGGGTCGGGGTACGTCCCCGCCTACTACGGCAATGGAACCGCGGGAAGTGAATTCGGCTCGGCCTGGTGCGCCGCGGTGGCAGCCCAGCCGGCTGTGGCCGCGTACTCGTACCTCTGGTCTTTCGAGCCGTCCCTGCTCGGAAGCTACAACCGGGCCACCGCGCCCGGCTACGCCCCAAACCAGACCGGGTGCGCTGGACCGATGGCGGCCTGGCAGTACCAGATCAGCGCGGGCTCCGACCCCGATGTAGACCACGACGAGGCGCTCTCGTCCCTGCCGCTCTGGTTCCCCGCCTAGCAACTAAATAAATGCCTCACCGCCCACACAATTGGGAGGCCGGCCCACCTGCAGAGCGCGGCGTTGAGTGGAGGCACGGCCTGGCGCAAGACAGGGACGAGTCGCGCTCCGGGTGCCATCAGGCGCCTGCGCGTTCTCCTTACCAGTCTCGTACTGGATCCTCAAGCCTAAGGGGGGCAACACAATGGAACGCAGAGACACGGAAATCGTTCGCGACGACGTCGCAGGCACGGTGCGCGAGGAATCGCACGTAACCCGAGACCCGGGCGTCGGACTCGTCACGGATTCCGCGGAGGTGGTGAGCACCATCACACCGGCGCGGCGCGCCATGGAAGTCTGTTATCTGGTGTTCGGGATCATCGACGCGCTGCTGATCATCCGGCTAGTCCTCAAGCTTCTTGCCGCGAACCCGCTGGCGGGTTTCAGCAGCTTCGTCTACGGCATCACCGCCATCTTTATGGCGCCGTTCCGGAACCTGCTTCCGGTCGTGACCGGCGGCTCAGGCTCAGTGCTCGAGATGTCCGTCGTCATCGCGATCATCGTTTACGCGCTGATCGGTTGGGCGCTCGCCCGCGTGATCGCGCTCATGTTCGCGCGCAATGTGACGGTTGCCCATCGCAGCTCGCGTGACACCGGCCGACCGCGGCCCAACTGACGGCCGGAAATAACCTGCTGGCCGCGAGGCACGCCGCCTCGCGGCCGCAGCCTTCGAACTAACCAGCGCGCAGGCCTGGCGTCGCAACCAAGTCACGGATGTCCTGCACCTGCCGGGTGATCCAGCGCGCGATGTCGTTCGTGCGAACCACCGACCGCGCTCCCTCATTGAGCCGCTTGCGCTCCTCTGCGCCCATCACGATGCCTCGATGCATCGCGTCAGCGGTGGCCATGATGTCGAACGGGTTGATCGACAGAAGATGCGGCTGCAGCTCCTCATGCGCGCCGGCGTTCTCCGACAGCACGATCACGCCGTCGGCCCGATTCACCAGGGCGCCCTCTTTGACCACGAGGTTCAAGCCGTCGTAGACCGGGTTGACGACCAACACGTCGAAGTTGCGCAGCGCGGCCATCGCTTTGCGAAGGCTCTCCCCGAATTCGAGCCGGACAGGCAGCCAGCCATGGCTGCCGTATTGCGCGTTGATGCGCTGCACCACCTGCCGCACGCGGCGCACGTAGTTGCGATACGCCGCCACGTCTTGTCTCGACGGCTGGAGGAACGCCCAGAACTGCACCTTGCCCTTCAGCTCGGGGTGATGAACCAGCAGCTTCTCGTAGGCGAGGAAGCCTCGCACGATGTTCTTCGAGGGATCGGTGCGGTCGATCCGCACGATGAGGTGCTCCGGCCGCCAGTCGCGCAGCTTGCGCTCCTCGACCATGACGCCGTGCGAGAACGACAAACGCGTCGTGGAGGCCACATCGATCGAGATCGGATAGTGGCGGACGTAGACGACCCGCCCCTCGATGAGCACCGCGCGCTCGCGCTCGTCGACGGCGAGACCGCCGTTCATCTCACAAGTCATCAAGAAGTTGCGAACGTCCCCGCTTGATTGAAAACCGACGATGTCGCAGCCGAGCAGGCCCTGGAGGATGGCGTCTCGCATCTCTCCGGGCAGCACCTTCCAGTACTGCGGAGTGGGCCATGGAATGTGCACGAAGTGCTGAATGATCGCGCCAGGAACATGCTCGCGGACAAGCCTGGGCACGAGGTACAGCTGGTAGTCGTGGACCAGGACCAGGGGCCGCTCCGGCAGCCGGGCGGCGACCTCGGCCACGCGGCGCGCGACCTGCCGGTTGACCTCGACATAGCCGTTGGTCCAGGCACGGTGAATCCGGCCGTTGATGATCGGCTGCTGGGCGAGATCCCACAGGTAGTGCTGGATGAACCAGAGCACCGGGTTGGAGATCACCGAGTAGTACTGCTCGTACTGCTCGGGTGTGGGAGTCACATAGTGAAGGCGTGTGTCGCCTCGGATGAGCGGAACGGTCGAGGTGACGCCATGCAGCGCGACGAGCTCACGCTCGGCGTCCGTCCGGGCGCAGGCGACCCACTCGGCAGCGGTGACCTCCGCCATCGTCAACAGGGCGGTGATCACTCCGCCCGCGCCGCGGGCGAAGCCGCCCTCCGGGCGCGGCTCATGTGGTGCGCGGTTGGCGACCACGATCGCGGAGCTGTGCGGAAGCGTGCGGGTGACGTAAGCGCGCATCGACGTACCCGGCCGTCGCCGCTCGACGCTGTCCAGGAAGGGGCTGTCGCTCACGGTCAACACCCCCTACGGGCTGGCTTTGGAGGGTGATGGCGCCGGCGAGGCCGGCGGAGGCGACGCCGGCGAAGGCGATGCCGGAAGGCTGGGGGTTGGGATCGGCGAGGGTGACGGCACAGGGCTGGCGGACCCGGAAGGCGATGTGGAGGGGCTCGCTGAGGGCGACGCGGTCGGCGATGCCGAGGCGGTCGGCGACGGGGTTGCGTTGCAGCCACCCGCCAGGAAGATGTACTGCGTATCGGCTCCGTTGCAGCCCTTGGTGACGCCGGGCGGCTGTGCGTACCAGTCGCGCATGTTGCTCGGGAGAGCGTTGATGAAGCGTCTCATGGTGGTCTTGCCCACCTGCTCGCCGTAAGCGGTGATGAGGCCGCCGCCTCCATTCGGTGCGGTGTTGCCGACCCAAACCCCCACGACGATGTTCGGGTTGTAGGCCAGGATCCACGAGTCCGGGATTCCGCCTCGACCGTTGTCACTGGTCCCGGTCTTGCTCGCCATCTGGCGATTCCACCCAAAACCCCACTGATTCTGGTAGTCCTTGAGGACACCAGTGATCATGTAGGCCTCCGCGGGGGTCAGCACAGCTGTGCCTTGAGATGTGCCGTGTGTATAGATGGCTTTGCCCGAGCCGTCATCCACCTCGCGGATGACGCTGAGGTCCACCCGCTGACCCTGGTTGGCAAACGTCTGGTAGCCCTGGACGTGCTCAAAGAGGGTCACGTCGCTCCCCCCGATCGCGGTCGACAGCCCGGGATCGAGATGGCTGTTGATGCCCATCGCGTGCGCGAGCGCGATGACGTTTTGCATTCCCTCCATCTGGCCGACCTGGACCGCGGGAATGTTGCGGGAGTAGAGGATCGCGGTGCGGGCGGGGATGTTGCCCATGCCGCCGTTGTCGAAGTCGTGCGGCGTGTAGCCGTTGAAGTTGGTCAGCTCGTCGTGAAGGATCGTCGCCCACGTGATCTTGTGATCACGCAGGGCCGCCTCGTACACGTACGGCTTGAACGACGACCCGGGCTGACGCTCGGCCAGCACGACGTCGAACTGTCCAGCAATCGAGTCGTTCCCGTAGTCCGCCGACCCAACCCACGCGAGCACCTCGCCCGTCTTCGGATCGGCGGCCAGCATTGCCGAGTTGTTGACGTTGGTGAATGCCAGGTCCTGCACTCCGTTCGAAACCGCCTGCTGGGCGATCTGCTGGAGGTTCAGGTCCAGCGTCGTGTGGACGACGATTCCACCCTGCTGGATGGCGGCCGCGCCAAACATCGTCTCGAGGGTCGCGAGAACGTGGTCGACGAAATGCGGAGCCAGGCTCTGACGCGCCGTGGGCTGGATCTTCAGCTCGGATTTGACGTCCTCGTTGCGGGCTTGGTCGGCTTCCGACGAGCTCAGCTTGCCGGTCGCGACCATGCCCTGCAGGACGTAAAGCTCGCGCTCGCGGGCTAGGTCATAGTGCGGGACCGGGTCGTAGGCGGTCGGGGCCTGTATCAAGCCCGCGAGGAATGCGGCCTGTGCCGCGGTGAGGTCCTTCGGTGATTTGTCAAAGTAGGTCTTGGCCGCGGCTCCTACGCCGTAAGCGCCGTGGCCGAAGTAGACGCGATTCAGGTACAAGGTGAGGATCTGGTCCTTCGAGTAGCGTTGTTCGAGGGCCACCGCGAGGACCAGCTCCTGGAGCTTTCGAGTCAGGGATTTCTGAGGCGTGAGGAGCTGGATCTTGACCAGCTGCTGCGTGATGGTGCTGCCGCCCTCGTTGAACCCTCCCGACGTGGCGTCGACCCAGAGCGCCCGAGCGAGTGAGGCCGGGTCGATTGCGCCGTGACTGTAAAAGTTGCGGTCTTCCGCAGCGAGCACCGCCGCGGGAGCGTACGAGCCCATGTCTTGGAGGCTGACGTTGATGTGGTAGTGGCCGGCCGGGTTCCAGTCTTCGATCAGCTTCCCATTGCGATCAAGCACGACGACGTCCCCGGCGGCCAGGACGTTCTGGGTTGGGTCGGGAAGGTCGCGAATCGCCCACAGCACGTAAAGCGTCGAGGCCGTGAAAACCACCCCGATCGCCGCAGCCAGCCAAGCCCGCTTGGCCCACAGCCACGCCAAAGGCCTGGGCCAGGGTGCCTGCGGGCTGCTACCAGCGGGCTTGGAAACCACCTTGCGCGCCTCCTCCTCCGAGCGCTCGTTTGCGCGTGGCCGATGCCCGCACTGAAGCGCTTCGAAGAGGGAAACGCCGGGTATGACCCGCCTACCCAGCGCCTTTACAGGGGTTCAGATCAGCCGAATTCGACGGCGATGTAGCCGTACCCGTTGGCACCCACGACCCAGGTCGAGGCGACGTAGTGGTACGGACCCAGGATGTTCGCCAGGTGCTCGGGGCTCGCCACAAACATGGAATTGAGCTGGGCGTCGTTGATGCCAGCCGACCAGTCCCCGACGTTCTCACCGGCCTGGCGGCCGAGGCCGCAGGTCAGGTCCACGTTCGGCCCGTTCGTGTGTGAGATGTAGCCCTGTGCCGCCATGCGGGCCGCGTTGCTGCGCGCCACGTTGGCCAGGCACGAGTTCCAGGTCAGCGGGCCAAGGCCGTTGCGAGCCCGGTCCTGATTGATCAGGGCCTGCTGGGTCGATCCGATGACGATCGCGGGGCGAGCCGGCCCGGGAGGCGCAGGCGCCGAGTGAGCCACCGCAGCGGGTGCCGGCGCCGGTGGAGGTGTCGGGCTCGGGTCTGGGGTCGGCCGGGGAATCATTCGCTGCGGAGCGGGGTCGTTGGCGTAGACGATGTCGTTCAGGCCGAACCTGAGCGCGGTCTTCGCGGCCGCGAGCGAACTCTTGGGGTTCGAATGCGCAGCCACAGCCGAGGTCGCTCCAACGGCCAGCGCTACGAGCACGACGGTTCCCGCAATCCAGGATAGAAATCTCATTACCGGGCGCAGAGTGTGACGGGCACACCCGGCGAACCCGGCGGGTATCGGGTAAAAGCTTGTAAAAGGTATCGACGATAGATGGCGACCGCGAGAGCGGCCCTGTTAAGGCGGGTTTACGCCGGTAAGCGGCTCTTCAATCTCTCGAAGGCCATCACGAGCAGCGTCTCGGCGGTCCGCTCCCAGCCCGATGATTGCTGCCACATGAAGGCCATCGACCTCAAAGCGAGCTGCAAAGCCTCGTATACAGCGAATCGCTGGAGCGTCGCGTGTGGGCGAAGCTCCCTGTAGCGCTTAAGGAACAGGAGCCTCGTCTTTTCTGCGGCCACGGAATCCTCCCAGCTCTTCGGCGCGGTGGGAACCGTGTACGCGCAGAACTTGCCGAGGTCGTAGCTCGTCTCCGCGACGGCGAAGTAATCGAAATCGAGGAGAGTCAGCTCGCCGTTGTGATGAATGAACTGGTCGTACTTCATGTCGCCGTGCGTCGAGAGCAAGTCTTCTTCGGTGGTCTTCTTCACGCGGTCGCGCATGTGAGCGATAAGGTCCAGCAGCAGGAAGTGCCCGGTGGGAAGCACGTATTTGAACTGCTCGGCCACTCGATCGAGTCGCGCGATCTCATTCTCGATCGAGATAACGCCGTCAACCGGCACGTTCGACTCGTGCATGACGGCAAGCGCCTCGGCCGCAGCGTTGGCCGTGAGCATGAACTCAGCGCTCCTTCGGTTTCCACCCACAGCCCGGCCGCGCACCCTCTCCTCGAGCAACAGACCGAACTCCTCGACAAATCCCAGCGGCCGCGGGAGGTTTAAGTAGCCGGGGTACCGGCTCGCCGCCTCCCACAATCTCTGAACGATGCGATAGGTCCTTAAGCCACGGTTGTCCGGTTGGACCTTTCCATAAAGGTCGAGCTTCGCCGCCGGCGTCTCCATCGTGTAGCGCAGGATCGCGCCCACCTCAGGCACGTGGCGGACACGCTCGATCGTCAACCGGCGAGATGCCGCGAGAACGTCAGTGGTCTCGGCCTGGGGTCCGAGCAAGACGCTCGCCATCCGGACCGGGTCCGCCGCCGCGGGCAGGTTCGGCATTTCGGGATCAAAGGGATAGAACCAGTAGGCGTGCTGTGTCTCGGGAAACAGGCACGGATAGCCGATGCCGTCGATCGGGTCACAACCACTATCCGCCGACAGGTGCACGAGCCGTTCGCTGAATCGCGTCCACGCAGCCACGTTGAGGGCGCCTTTGGCCACGAGCCGCAGCCGGCGCTCCTCCTCGTCCCTATTAATGAGGATGTCGAACTGGGCCCAGTACCAATCCGGCGGGTCCAGCTTCGACGAGCGGCGCCGGACAGCGTCAAGCTCCCACCCCGTGCCGGCCAGCACATCTTTGACAAAAGCAGCTACAGAGGCCTTGTCGGTGGCCTCGTCCATGGTTACTAACGATGCAGTTTGCGTTGTCATGTCAAGGGATTGCCCTACTAGGGAACGCTGAGCGGGGCGTTCTGCGACATATCCCCGTGTAAAAAACTGGGTCCTTGTCCAGGATGGCGGCAGGCAATCGCTCATATCCACGTGGAGGTGGGCATTGGATACGTTCGGCGAGTTTTTAGCGAGTCGACCTGCGCTCGCTCGGCGGTTGGCCGTCAACGCTTTCGTCCTTATGGCCGGCCTTTTTCTCATGCTGGCGCGGACGTCGCCCGCCCTTGCGGCGGATAACTCGCATGGGCAAGGCAAGGCACAAGACCAGACCACCGCCTCGGCAATGGCGCAGCGTCACGAAAGCGCCAGCCACTCGAGTGACCAACAGATCGGCGGCTCTGGCGGCGGCGACGGGAACGGGAAGGACAAGTCAAAGGGAAGCGGCGGTAGCGCCCCGGCGCCCAAGGCTACCGAGCCTCAGCCGAAGGCCCAGACCATGGCGAGCTCGAACCAGAGCTCCAAAGCGAGTGGAAGCGCCAAGGCGAGCGTCAGCGCCAATTCGAATGGAAACGCCAAGGCGGGCATGAGCGCCAACTCGAACGGCAGCGCCAAGGCGAATGGAAGCGCCAAGGCAAATGACAGCGCCAAGTCGAAGAGCAACGTCAGCGCATCCTCTACCGGCGACGTCAAGGGGAGCGGCAAAGCCGGCACTTCTGTGATAGTCGCGACGAGCGGCAACCACAAGGAAACCGGTGAGAACAACTCAGATTCCCGTGGTGATGTAGCCGGGGGGAAGACCGGCAACGGCGACGACCGGACCAAAGCCGAGAGCGCCGACAGTACAAGCACCGGCAACAGCACAGGCAATACCACCAACAGCACCACCACAACGGGTGTCGGCGGCAACAACAGTACCGGCGTCCAGACGACGGGCAGCACCGCCAGCGGCAGCAGCTCCGGAGTCGGCGGCGGTAACGGCAACAGCACCGGCGTCCAGACGACGGGCAGCACTGCCAGCGGCAGCAGCTCCGGAGTCGGCGGCGGCAACAACAGCACCGGTGTCCAGACGACGGGCAGCACCGCCAGCGGCGGCAGCACCGGAGTCGGCGGCGGTAACGGCAACAGCACCGGTGTCCAGACGACGGGCAGCACCGCCAGCGGCGGGACGACCGGGGTCGGCGGCGGCACCGGCGCGGGAACGGCGCCAACCGGAAGCGGCACGGTACTTGGCTCCACAGCCACGTCGCCAAGCGGCTCCGTCTTGGGCGCAACGGCGATCAGCGGCTCAGGGGTCTCCCTGGCCAACACGGGGGTCCCCATCTCGGGAGGCCTCATCGGCGGAATCATGGCCCTGGCCGGCGCCATCGGCCTACGGATTCGCCGCCGCCGGTAACCGGCACATAAAGGGACCGGGCTCGCGTCGTGCGGGCCCGGTTTCGTTTGCCCAGCCCGAGCTCAGCAAGATCGTGAGTACCGATCTCGGTTGGGACGTTTTTTAGACGTGCCCTCCTCGCAAGAGGCGGGCACACCAGTTCTCGGAGGTTTTCTTACAACAGCGCGTCTACCTCACTTGTACGGTGACGAACCGCACCTCCAGGCTCTTTCATGAGAGGCCGGATAACTTGTCTGGAGGGGAACGTGGAGATAGTGGCGCTGCCGGTCGGCCACCGAGCTGAGCCGGCGCACGCCGGGAGCAGTGACGGTCGTAGGCCAGCCGTGGGTTCGGCGCGTAGGCCGAAGCGGCGCGCTTCCCGGCGGCTCGACAAGGCCCAGGAGGCGGCTTTCGCCGCCCTCGCCGCCGTCTCCTCCTACCTCGATGCGGACGAGGAACTGCCGGTCTTCTTCGGGCGGCTCAGCGAAACCGTGGCGGGCCTGGTCGGAGCGCGCCGCGTGGGATTCTGGCGACTGGGACCTCGCGGCGTTCTTGGCCTGCAGCCCTACGCGTTCGGTTTCCCTGCCGCTTCAGCCATCCACGCACTGCGGGTCGAGCGCGGCCCAGATGGCGGCGGCATCTTGGACCGGATCATCTTCGGCGACGACCTCGAGCTGGTCGGCGGGACCTCCCCGGAGCTCGACGCCATGTGGCGCGAGCTCGGCCTGAGGGGCATCAAGAGCTCGATCGCCGCTCCCTGGCGAGCCGGCGAAAGACGCATCGGCGCCGTCGTCGCATTCGACTCCCCTCGCGGGTTTACGTCTAACGACCTGTGGGTGTTGAGGCTGGCTGCCATGGCCACCGGCCTTGTTTGGCAGTGCAAGGAGGCCGAGGACGATCTCGCCAATGCAGCGATACGCCTGGAGGATGCGGTCGCAGCTCGGCGCCGGCTGATGAACAACATCGCCTCAGGCGGCGATGAAGCTCGCCGGCGCTTTACGAGCGCGCTCCACGACGACGCCCTCCAGCTCCTGACCGCAGCCGAGCTTCAGCTCGAACGCATCGAAGCCGAAGCCAATGGCAGCCAGCAGGCGGTCCAGTTCGACAAGCTCAAGACGACGCTCGGGAAGGTCGAAGACTCGCTCCGGCGGCTGCTCATGACGATGAGCACCGAAAATCTCGAATTCGACACGGACCTCAACGGAGCCATCAGGGAGCGCCTGGAGTCGGTTCGCGTTAACTCCGGGATCGAAACCCAGGTTGATCTCCGGCTGCCCGAAGAGGTCGCGGCCCCCATCCAGGCGATCGTGATCAAGAACATCGCCGAGGCATTGACCAACGTCGCGAAGCACGCCCATGCGACTCGAGTGTTCGTGTCCGCCAACGAGGTAGAGGACGGCATCCGCGTGGAGGTCGTCGATGACGGTGCGGGCTTCGTCGTCGCCGAGGCGGTGGACATGCCCGGTCATCTCGGCTTGCTCGCGATGAAAGAGCGAGCGCAGCTCGCGGGTGGCTGGTTCCGTATCAAGAGTGACCCGGGGGCCGGTGCAAAGGTCGAGTTCTGGGTGCCGCAGAAGCTGTGATGCACAGCGCGCGACGTCGACGCGGATCATCGAATTGAAGGAAGGAAGGTAGCAAATCAAATGGCGACGAAGGTCACCACAAACGACATCGACACTCGCGTAGCCCTCAACGTCCTGACAGCGGTCAAAAGGGGCGATTTCTCTGTTCGTATGCCGTCGAACTGGACTGGCAACGCTGGCAAGGTCGCGAGCTCGCTGAACGACGTCATCGAGTCGAACCAGCGCCTGGAACGCGAGATCCGCCGCCTAAGCACAAGGGTCGGAAAGGAAGGCCAGGTCAAGCGCGCGGGCCTCGGCGATGCAGGCGGGGTGTGGGCTTCCACGCTGGATGTCGTCAACGACCTGATCGAAGACCTGGTGCGGCCGAACGCAGAGATGGCACGCGTGATCAGCGCGGTCGCGAATGGCGACCTATCGCAGACGATGGCGCTGGAGATCGAGGGCCGGCGGCTGCAAGGCCAGTTCCTCGAAACCGCGCGGACGGTCAACACGATGGTCAACCAGCTGCGGTCCTTCAGCTCGGAGGTGACTCGGGTCGCCGGCGAGGTCGGTACCCAGGGAAAGCTCGGCGGCCAGGCGGAGGTGCGCGGCGTCGGCGGGGTCTGGAAGGAACTGACCGACAACGTCAACCTGATGGCCGGCAACCTGACCAGCCAGGTGCGCAATATCGCGGAAGTCACGACCGCGGTCGCCAACGGCGACCTGTCCAAGAAGGCCACTGTCGACGTCCAGGGCGAGATCCTGGAGCTCAAGAACACGGTCAACACCATGGTCGACCAGCTCAATGCCTTTGCGAACGAGGTGACTCGTGTGGCGCGCGAGGTCGGCACGGAAGGACGCCTGGGCGGTCAGGCTGACGTCAAGGGCGTTGGCGGCGTTTGGAAGGACCTGACCGACAACGTGAACTTCATGGCAGGCAACCTGACGAGCCAGGTCCGCAACATCGCCGAGGTCACCACGGCGGTTGCCAACGGCGACCTCTCCAAGAAGATCACGGTCGACGTGCGCGGCGAGATCCTCGAGCTCAAAGACACCGTCAACACGATGGTCGACCAGCTGAACGCGTTTGCCGGAGAGGTTACGCGTGTCGCTCGCGAGGTCGGCACCGAGGGCCGCCTCGGCGGCCAGGCCCAGGTGCGCGGCGTCGGCGGCGTTTGGAAGGACCTGACCGACAACGTGAACTTCATGGCAGGCAACCTGACGAGCCAGGTGCGCAACATCGCGGATGTCACCACCGCGGTCGCCAACGGCGACCTGTCCAAGAAGATCACGGTAGACGTCCAGGGCGAGATCCTCGAGCTCAAGAACACGGTCAACACCATGGTCGACCAGCTCAACGCATTCGCCAACGAGGTGACGCGCGTCGCGCGCGAGGTCGGCACCGAAGGACGCCTCGGCGGCCAGGCTGACGTCAAGGGCGTCGGCGGCGTGTGGAAGGACCTGACCGACAACGTCAACTTCATGGCTGGCAACCTGACCGGCCAGGTCCGCAACATCGCGGACGTCACCACAGCCGTCGCCAACGGCGACCTCTCGCGGAAGGTCACCGTCGACGTGCAGGGCGAGATCCTCGAGCTTAAAAACACGATCAACACCATGGTCGACCAGCTCAACGCGTTCGCCGGAGAGGTGACCCGCGTGGCTCGGGAGGTCGGCACCGAAGGCAAGCTGGGCGGGCAGGCGCACGTCCGTGGCGTGGGCGGTGTCTGGAAGGACCTGACCGACAACGTGAACCTGATGGCCGGTCAGTTGACCGAGCAGGTACGCGGTATCGCGCGCGTGGTGACCGCGGTCGCCGAAGGCGACCTCAGCAAGAAGATCGCCGTCGACGTGCAGGGCGAGATCCTCGAACTCAAGAACACGGTCAACACCATGGTCGACCAGCTCAACGCCTTCGCCAACGAGGTGACCCGCGTGGCCCGCGAGGTCGGCACCGAAGGACGCCTCGGCGGCCAGGCCAACGTCGAGGGGGTCGCGGGCATCTGGGAAGACCTCACCGACAACGTCAACACGATGGCGAGCAACCTCACCGACCAGGTGCGCGGCATCGCGCGCGTGGTCACCGCCGTTGCGAATGGAGACTTGAAGGGCAAGCTGACCCTGGAGGCGAAAGGCGAGATCGCGGAGCTCGCCGACACCATCAACAGCATGACCGACACCCTCGCGGTGTTCGCCGACCAGGTCACGAGCGTCGCGCGCGAGGTGGGAGTCGAGGGTCGCCTGGGCGGTCAGGCGAGAGTGCCTGGGGCGTCCGGCACGTGGCGCGACCTGACCGACAACGTGAACCAGCTGTCAGCGACCCTCACCACGCAGGTGCGGGCCATCGCGGAGGTGGCCACAGCAGTCACCAAGGGTGACCTCACACGATCGATCGGAGTCGATGCGAGCGGTGAGGTGGCGATCTTGAAAGACAACATCAACGAGATGATCTTCAACCTCAAGGAGACGACCGAGAAGAACACAGAGCAGGACTGGCTCAAGACGAACCTCGCGCGCTTCACCCGCATGCTGCAGGGCCAGCGCGATCCGATGACGGTGTCCAAGATGATCCTGTCCGAGCTGGCGCCGCTGGTCAACGCGGAGCACGGGGTCTTTTACAGCATGGTCGGGCCGAATGGCCAGCCTGCACACCTGGCCTTCCAGGCCGGGTACGCATACAAGCAGCGCAAGAACCTGCCGAAGGCGTTTCACCTTGGTGAGGGGCTCGTCGGGCAATGCGCCCTCGAGAAGCACCGCATCGTCGTGACCCACGTGCCGGGCGACTACATCCGCATCAACTCGGCCCTCGGTGAGGCGACGCCCGCCAACATCGTGGTCCTGCCGGTCCTGTTCGAAGGCGACGTGAGGGCCGTCATCGAGCTCGCGTCGTTCCGCCCGTTCAGCACTACCCACATGGACTTCCTCGACCAGTTGATGGAAAGCATCGGGATCGTGCTGAACACGATCGAGGCGAACAGCCGGACTGAGGACCTGCTCAAGCAGTCCCAGTCACTGGCCAACGAGCTTCAGAGCCAGCAGGACCAGCTCCAGCGGACCAACGAGGAGCTGGCCGAAAAGGCGCGCCAGCTGGTCCAGCAAAACGCTGAGATCGAGCACCGGCGGGACGAGGTCGAAGCGGCCAAGACGCTGGTCGAGGAAAAGGCGGAACAGCTCGCCATCACCTCTCGGTACAAGTCGGAGTTCCTGGCCAACATGTCGCACGAGCTCCGCACCCCGCTGAACAGCCTGCTCATCCTGGCGCAGGAGCTCGCGGCCAACCCGGACGGCAACTTGCTCGCGAAGCAGATCGAGTACGCAACCATCATCCGGTCGTCCGGCACCGACCTGCTCAAGCTGATCAACGACATCCTCGACCTCTCGAAGATTGAGTCGGGCACGGTCACGCTCGACATCGCCGACTGGCCGGTGCAAGAGCTCAAGCCCATGCTGGAGCGCACGTTCCGGCACGTGGCCGAGGCGACCAAGCTGGCCTTCACGATCGACCTCCGGCCTGGCCTGCCCGAAACCATCCCGACCGACGCCCAGCGTCTCCAGCAGATCCTCAACAACCTGCTGAGCAACGCATTCAAATTCACGGAGAAGGGCAGCGTGGAGTTCATCGCCCAGGTCGCCACGTCCGGTTGGAGCGCCGGCCACGAGAGCCTCAACTCTGCCTCCAAGGTCGTTGCGTTCAGTGTCGTCGACTCCGGCATCGGAATCCCGGAGAGCAAGCAGCACTCGATCTTCGAATCCTTTGCACAGGCCGACGGCACCACCAGCCGTAAGTACGGCGGCACGGGACTCGGGCTTTCGATCTGCCGGGAGCTCACGCGTCTGCTTGGCGGTGAGATACAGATCCAGAGCGAGCCAGGCGTGGGAAGCGTGTTCACCGTCTACCTGCCTATCGCGGCGCCAGCCCTGCACGTGCTGCCAGGTGGAAGGACTAACGGGCGGTTTGAAGGTTCGCCTCGGACGACCGCGGTTACGGTCGGCGCGGGGGTGGGGCTCCAGCCTGGGTGGCACGTGGAGGCCACCCAGGCCTTGGCCAGGCAACAGGTCCAAACCCAGAAGACGCTGCTAGTCGTCGAGGACGATCCTGTGCAGCGGCAGCACCTCGTCGAGCTCATGGCGTCGGTCGAGGCGCGCACCATCGCCGTTGGGACCGGTGAGGAGGCGCTGGCCCTGCTGGACGACCAGAAGTTCGATTGCCTGGTCGTGGACCTCGGCCTTCCAGGCGTCAGCGGCTGGGAGGTGATCGATCACGTGCGCAGCCACAAGGCACTGCGCTCCCTGCCCCTTCTCGTCTACACCGCCAAGGAACTCACCAAGAAGGAGGAGCTGAAGCTCGGTCGGGCCACCAAGACGATAGTCATCAAGGAGGTCAGGTCGCCTGAACGATTGACGCAGGAGGTGAAGGCCGTCCTCGAGGATCCCAACGCCGCGACGGCTTCATTCCAGCCCGGCTCCAACGGCGGCTCGGAGTCGCCGGAGCTCGCGGGCAAGAAGGTGCTGGTCGTGGACGACGACATCCGGAACATATTCGCGCTCACCGCCCTGCTGGAACGTCACCACATGGAGGTAACCGCGGTCGACTCCGGCAAAGAGGCGATCGACGCTTTGAACCAAAGCGGCGACTTCGACGTCGCGCTCGTCGACGTGATGATGCCGGAGATGGATGGTTACGTGACCATGACCAGGATGCGTGAGCTCATGACGTTCGGGGACCGACCGATCATCGCTTTGACCGCCAAGGCGATGAAGGGAGACCGAGAGAAATGCATCGAAGCGGGAGCGTCCGACTACATCGCGAAGCCGGTGAACACCCCGGAGCTGCTGGCCATGCTTCGCGCCTGGCTGACGCCTTGACCGCACGCGAGACCGCCGCGATCGGGCTGGAGGGCCTGGAATCAGGGCAAGAAATTGTGGTGGAAGAGATCGAGGTCCGCCTGCTGCTCGAGGGAATCCGTCTTCGCTATGGATACGACTTTCGCGAATATGCGGCCAGGCCGCTGCGCCAGAGCATCCACGACGCCATGGCGAGCGAGGGTATCTCGAAGATCTCGACGTTCCAGCACCGGGTCCTGCGCGACGAGCCCGCGATGCACAGGCTCCTCAGCATCGTTGGAGTCAGCGTCACGAGCATGTTCCGGGAGTCCGAGCTCATGCGCTGCCTGCGCGACGAGGTGGTGCCGATCTTCCGCACCTACCCGTCCGTGCGCATCTGGATGGTGGGCTGTGCGACCGGCGAGGAGGTGTACTCCCTCGCGATCGTGCTCCAGGAAGAAGGTGTGCTGCGGCGGGCAAGCATCTATGCCACTGACCTGAACGAGGACGCACTGGCGGCAGCCCGGGCCGGTGCGTATCCCGTCGAGGCCGTCCGCTCTTACGAGGGGCGTTATGAGGCCTCGGGCGGGCGCGGAAAGCTGTCCGATCACTACGACGTTTCCGGCCGCACCGCTCGCTTTCACCGGAGCCTGCAGAACAACATCACCTGGGCGCGACACAACCTTGTCTCTGAGTCGTCCTTCAACGACTTTCACCTGATCGTCTGCGCCAACGTGCTCATCTATTTCCGCCCGTCGCTGCAAGAGCGGGCCCACCGCCTGTTCAGCGACAGCCTGGTGCGATTGGGCTTCCTGGCTCTGGGCAAGGGTGAATCGCTCGTCTTCTCTCCCGAGAGCAGCCGCTACCAGCAGGTGCGGGATGGCGTGAGCCTGTTCCGAAAAGTCCGATGATTACGAGGCCGCTCGAAGGCGTCGACGAATCGCCCTCCAAGCCGCAATCCACGGTGAACATCCTTGTCGTGGACGACGATGCGACCAAGCGCTTCGCTTTGAAGACCATCCTGGCGCCGCTTGAGGAGACCGTGGTGGAGGCCTCCTCGGGGGCCGACGGCCTCCGCCAGTTGCTCCGCCAGGAATTCGCGGTGATCCTCCTGGACGTGCGCATGCCGGTGATGGATGGTTTCGAGACCGCCCAGCTCATCCGCCAGCGTCCTCGCTCTGAACTGACGCCGATCATCTTCGTCACAGCCCTCGACCAGGCCGAAACCGACATGGGCCGCGGCTACGACCTAGGGGCGGTCGACTTCGTGTTCGCGCCGGTGGTCCCAGCGATCCTCCGCGCCAAGGTGACCGTGTTCGTCGAGCTGTACAGGGCGCAGCAAGAGCTGCGCCGCTATCGCAGCCGCCTGGAGACGCTCGTGGAGGAGCGCACCACAGCGCTGACCGCGATCAACCGCGAGCTCGAGGCCTTCAGTTATTCGGTCTCACACGACCTTCGGGCACCGTTGCTCGCATTTGACGGGCTGACCAAGAGCATGCTCGAGGCGTACGGCGACCGGCTGGACAAGAAGGCGAAGGACAACCTCAAGCGCATGCGGGATGCCAGCCAGCGCATGGTCTCGGTCTTCAACGGCCTCCAGGACCTCTTTCGGCTGACGAGCGGCGAGGTCCATCGCGAACAGATCGACGTCACTGCCCTCTGCAAGGAGATCGTCAAGGAGATCCAGACCAACGGTGCCGAGCCGGACGTCAAGTTTGAGATCGCGCGCGGCATGACTGCGTCGGGAGACAGTCGCCTGATCCGCATCCTGCTGTCCACCCTGCTGAACAATGCGTGGAAGTTCACCCGAGTGAAGCCGTCCCCCCGGGTCGAGGTCGGCACCGAGATCGTCGACGGCGAGTCGCGCATCTTCGTGCGGGACAACGGCGTGGGCTTCGACATGATCTACGCCCACCGTCTCTTTGGCGCTTTCCAGAGATTGCACAGCCAGAGCGAGTTCCCGGGCGCCGGGATGGGGCTGGCGACCGCGCGGCGGATCGTCAACCGCCACGGCGGGCGAATCTGGGCCGAAGGTGCGGCGGGCGAGGGAGCCACCTTCTACTTCCTTATCTAGTCCACTCGGCGCCGGCTGTGCGTTCTAGATGAGATGGCTGTAGGGCGATCCCTTTCACCTGCTTATTCCCGACCGGAGACCCGAGGCTCGAAGCGCGCCCGGCGTTCCCAGCGGCCGCACCCGATGCGCCTGGTCTGGTTCGCGTGCCTGGTGGTCGGCCTCTACCTGCTCGGAAGCTTCGCCTATGGCATGTTGGCCGGCTTTCGCGAGCAGCAGCGTCTGAACCAGGTTTGGAGCGCCGAGATCCCAGCCCGGCCACCCGCTGCAGCGCCTGCTGCGCCCTCTCTAGGTTCGAACCCGCGCCCCGTGGATCCCGCCCTGAAGCAACCGATGAACGGCGTCGACTTCGCGATCCGCATACCTAAGCTCAACTACTTCGCGGCAGTCAAGGAAGGCGTGAGCTCGGGCGTCCTCTACGCGAGCCCCGGGCACTACCCGACGACTGTGTGGCCAGGCGACCCAGGGATGGTTGGAGTGGCGGCGCACAACGTCTACTGGATCAACTTTCCGCAGCTGACCAAGGGCGATGAAATCTACATCGATACGCGCTATGGGACCTATCGCTACCGCGTCACCGGAAGCGAGATCGTGAACCCGGACAACCGTTCTGTGCTGGTGCCGAACGCTGGCGGGTTCCACCTGACCCTCACCACTTGCTGGCCCTTGTGGGCGGGAGCATTCGCCACTCAGCGCTACGTGATCTTCACCGACCAGGTGTGGCCGATTCCGCTCCGGCCGGGCTACACGTAGCGCACGACCCCTCCCACCGGGATGGGAGGCTAGCATCACGCGTGGAGATGGACCGCGGCTTGCTCGGACTGCCACCGGCCATCGAGGCCTGCCTCTTCGATCTCGACGGTGTGCTGACCAAAACGGCCATCGTCCACGCCGCGGCGTGGAAGGCGATGTTCGATGCTTACCTCAAGCAGAGGGCGGAGAAGACTGGGGAAGCATTCCTGCCGTTTGACGAGGTCGCCGACTACGACGAATACGTGGACGGCAAGCCGCGGGAGGAAGGCGTGCGCTCTTTTCTCGCTTCACGCCACATAACGCTGGCGGAAGGCGCCGAGGATGACCCGCCCGAGGCCGACACCATCCACGGACTCGGCAATCGCAAAGACCAGCTGTTCCTTCACCTCATTCGTACACACGGCGTCCAGACCTACGAAGGATCCGTCCGATATTTACACGCGGTCAGGGAGGCGGCGCTGAAGGTGGCTGTCGTGACGTCAAGCAGGAACTGCAGCGAGGTCCTCAGAGCGGCTCGACTGGAAGGAATGTTCGACGCGCAGGTCGACGGCAACGTGGCCCATGCCAAGCGATTGGCCGGCAAGCCGGCGCCCGACACGTACGTCGAAGCGGCGCGGATGCTCGGCTCAACTCCCGCAGGTTCGGCCGTTTACGAGGACGCACTCGCGGGTGTCGAGGCGGGGCGCGCCGGCGGTTTCGGCCTGGTGGTCGGCGTCGACCGGGTAGGCCAGGCGTCCGCGCTTCGCGAACATGGGGCTGACGTGGTCGTCACCGATCTTGCCGAGCTGATGAAACCGATATGACGCAACGCCCGAGCTTTGCCTGCGAGCCGTGGGCCGTGCGCGAAGTCGGCCTGGACCTCGAGCAGCTCGGCCAGACGGAGTCGATCTTCGCGCTGTCCAACGGTCACATCGGTTGGCGCGCAAACCTGGACGAGGGCGAGCCTCACGTTCTGTTGGGTTCCTACCTCAACGCTTTCTATGAGGAGATTCCTCTGCCGTACGCCGAGACTGCCTATGGCTATCCGGAGGCGGGCCAGACGATCGTTAACGTCACCGACGGCAAGGTGATCCGCCTGCTTGTCGACGACGAACCGTTCGACCTCCGATACGGAAAGCTGCGCTCCCACGAACGTGTGCTCGACCTTAAGGCGGGCGTCCTACGGCGCACCCTGGAATGGGAGTCCCCCGCGCATCGCGTGATCAGGATCCGTTCGACACGCCTGGTCTCATTGGTGCACCGCGCTCTCGCCGCGATCCTCTACGAGGTGGTTCCGGTCGATGGGCCGGTGGACCTGGTGGTCCAGTCCGAGCTGGTCGCCAACGAGCCTGTGGGCGACCTCACCGGCAGAGACCCACGCGCAGCCGCTGCAACGGCGTTGCCGCTCTCCCCGCGGTTCGCCGGGCACGAAGACCGACGCGCCATCCTCCTCCACTCCACGAAGAAGAGCTTGCTCACTGTGGCCGCTGGAATGGACCACGTGGTCAGTGGTCCTCGTGGAACCGTGATCACCTCCGAGAGCAGTGACGATGAAGCCCGGGTCACCGTGACCGCGCGCCTGGCCGCTGGGCAGCGCGTCTCCGTGGTGAAGTTCGTCGCGTACGGATGGTCGGGTCAGCGGTCGACGCCCGCGCTCCGCTCGCAGATCGAGGGAGCGCTCGCGACTGCTCTCGATCACGGCTGGAAGGGCCTCGTCGCGGCTCAGCAGAAGTACCTGTCGGATTTCTGGGCTCGCGCTGATGTCGAGGTGACTGGCGACCCTGAGGTCCAGCAGGCAATACGCTTTGCAATGTTCCATGTGCTGCAGTCCGCCGCGAGGGCGGAGCAGCGTGCGATTCCGGCCAAGGGCCTCACCGGACCGGGGTACGATGGCCACACGTTCTGGGATACGGAAACGTTCGTCCTTCCGCTGCTGACCTACACCATCCCGGGCGCGGCGGCCGACATCCTCCGCTGGCGATTGCAGATCCTCGATTTGGCGCGCGCGCGCGCGAAGGATCTCGGCTTCAAGGGGGCGGCGTTTCCGTGGCGGACCATCCACGGTGAGGAGTGCTCTGGTTACTGGCCGGCCTCGACGGCAGCCTTTCACATCAATGCCGACATCGCCGATGGTGTGCTGAGGTACGTCACGGCAACCAACGACATGCAGTTTGAAGAGACGGTCGGGGTCGAGCTTCTGACTGAAACGGCGCGGCTGTGGCTATCAGTGGGCCACCACGAGAGAAGCGGCTTGTTTCGGATCGACGGCGTCACCGGCCCGGACGAATACAGCGCGTTGGCGGATAACAACCTCTACACAAACCTGATGGCACAGCGGAACCTCGTCGCCGCGGCCGATGCGGTCAGCCGCCACCCCAATGTGGCCAAGCGACTCAAGGTGAATGCAACCGAGGTGAAGGCGTGGCGCCTAGCGGCGAGTCGCATGTTCATCCCGTACGACGAAGAGCTCAAGGTTCACCGGCAGGCGAGCGACTTCACCAAACACCAACGGTGGGATTTCAAGCGGACCAAACCTGACCAGTACCCCTTGTTCCTGCATTTCCCCTATTTCGACCTGTACCGGAAGCAGGTCATCAAGCAGGCGGACCTCGTGCTCGCGATGCACCTGCGTGGCGACGCCTTCACACACGAACAGAAGGCCAGGAACTTCGCGTATTACGAGGAACTCACAGTCCGCGACTCCTCACTCTCGTCCAACACGCAGTCGATCATCGCGGCCGAGGTCGGCCATCTCCAACTCGCCCACGACTACCTGGGCGAGGCTGCGCTGATGGATCTCCACGACCTCGAGCACAACGTGCGCGACGGCGTGCACATGGGCTCGCTGGCCGGGGCGTGGCTCGCGGTGGTAGCGGGCCTCGGCGGCATGCGCCACCATGGAAGCACGCTGAGTTTCGCGCCCCGGCTGCCGCCCCGGATCCAGCGCCTGAGCTTCCGGCTGACCTTCCTCGACCGGCTGATCAAGGTCACCGTGAATCGCAGCCGCGCGACCTATTCGCTCGTGCGCGGCAAGCCGATTTCGTTCGAGCACCATGGGAAGGAGCTGCGGCTGACGACGCGAAGCCCGGTCGCGCGGCCGATTCCAAAGATCGCTTCGCGTCCCGAACCGAAACAGCCACCCGGGCGGGCCCCCGCCCGCCGGGGTCAGGAGAAGCTGCGGGAGCTCCGTGGCACTGGAGGAACCGAGTGAGCGGGACCGATTCGAATCAAAACTTTCGCGACTCGGTCGCGCTCTCCATGCTCGCCAACCCGCGTCCGACCCTGGAGAACCTCGCGCGCAACACCGGTCTCTCCTACGGGGAGGTCGCCCATCACGCGCTCGTGCGCTACGCGAGCTCCGGCGCGGAAGCCCTGCTCGCCTGGGACCCGCATGCCCTGCGCGAGCTGATCGCCGCTCGCAAAGCGGAGGACTGGAAGAAAGTCGGCTCGATCATCGACTGGCTCGAAGCGGGCCTCGAGTCAACCGAGTGGCACTGAGCCTCTAAGACTCTGGGGTCAGGTCGAGCTGGGCGAACCCGGCGTCCAGCCTGTGCTCTCCCGCGACCCACCCCACCGTCTGCTTGAAGACAGGGCCGGCAAACGCGAACGAATGGTATTCACCGTTCTCGCCGCATGCATCGACGCCTGTCTTACCGATGCCGGCTGCAAATTGCTCGTCGGTGATACGGCCGAGCCATGATGCATCAAGCTTCGCCAGCTCGACGCAGGTAAGCACCGCACGCCCGCCGGTGGATATGAATTCGTCCAGCAGAGCCGCAGGCGGCTCGCCCCAGATCGGTTCGACGTGCTCGAGACCGGCAGCCACGACGCGCGTTTCGTACCAGTCCCGCACGTCGGCCAGGTGGATGTCGCCGAAAACCACACCGGCGAATTCTTCTTGCTGGAGCGATGCGAGCTCACGACCGAGGCCCGCCTCCATCTCCTGCCAGCTGGTGGGGATGGCCCGGAGCTCGATTCCGATCGCCGCCGCCTGGGCGTTCAGCAGCTCGACCCGGGTGGCGTGGAAACGCACGCGCCTCGTCGCCGAATCATAGAAGGAGATCAGGCGCGAGACGTCGAGTCCCGACCGCCTGGCGCGGTCGAGCGCCAGGGCGCTGTCCTTGCCGCCCGACCACATCAACGCATAAGGCTTAGGGGTCATGTCTTGCGAGGAATGCTGCGTCTAAGTCGAGTGATCAGGACCGCGATCCCGCGCGCCGAAGCCGGACAGGACCTGGTCCACGATCGCCGAGGCCTCGTCCACGGCGGGAGGCTGCTGGAAAAAGAGGAGTGGCATCGTGATCGTGCCCATCAGCAAGTCGATTAGCCGGCTCGGAATCGTACCTGCGCGCAGCTCGCCGGCCTCGATCGATCGGCCGATCCGAGCTTCGAGCGCTTTTCGATAGTCGAGAAACCGCGCGCCTATATCGGTCGCTACGGAACCCTCGCGATGGCCCTCCATGAGCACCGGGACGACGAGCTTGCGAAACAGAGGCGTCCGCCACGTCCGCAGCCGCAGCGCCATGAAGGCCACGAGGTCATCGCGGATCGATCCGGTGTCCGGAATGGCTTCGGCCTCGGACACGTGCTCCACGATGCCGATGGCCATGTCGGCCTTGGTAGGCCACCGCCGGTAGATCGCCGGCGTCCCGACCCCAGCCCTTCGCGCGATCTCGGCAAGAGAAGCAGTGCCGTACCCCACCTCGAGGAAGACCGCCAGACCGGCCTCCAGGAGGGCTTCGTCCAGGCGGTGATCGCGCGGCCGGCCCGGTCCGCGAGCGGGTTCGCTCATCTGGATTGATTCTAATACAGGTCGATCCGAAATTAATTATTCCATTACGGTATAGATCGTTATAGAATGCGCGTGTGGAACGTTCCAGAGCGCCTTACGGAGCGCTCCGGGTGCTCGTTGTCGAGTCGCACCCGCTCCTGGCGTCTGCGCTGGCCAGGATCGTGGAAGGACAGCCTGACCTCGCCCTGTGCGGCACTGCCCAAAGCGGCGCGCAGGCGGTAGCCGAGGCAGCCCGCTGCAAGGCCGACGTGGTCGTGATCGATTTCGAGCTTCCAGACATGAGCGGACCCGCGGCCGCCGGCATGATCCACGACCACGCGCCGAACGCCACGATCGTCTTCCACAGCGCGGAGGAGTCCGAAACCGCCCTGCTCGACGCCATCGACGCGGGCGCCATCGCGTACCTGACCAGGTCGACGACCGCCGAGCAGTTGCTCGAAGCGATCAGGCGAGCAAGCCTGGGCGAGGTGCTCATCCCGGCCAGGCTCTTCGCCAAGGCCCTCGCTCGCCAGCGGACGGCACAAACGCACGAGCACGAACTGAAGCGGCGCGCATCGATGTTCACCACCCGAGAACTGGACGTTTTGAATCTTATGGGGGAAGGGTTGGACACCGTTGCCATTTCAACGCGCCTGGGCATCGCCGGCCACACGACCGAGTGGCACGTGCGTCACGTGATCGAGAAGCTCGAGGTTCACTCCAAGCTTCAGGCGGTGATCGCCGCAGTCCGCCTCGGCCTGATCCAGGTCTCTAAGCCATAGTCAAGAAATAACTTGCTTGCGCAACCAGTTTCCAGCTTTTAGGGCGGCTTCCGCCGCTCAAGGCTGCACTGGAGGTAGTTCATGGGTACCTGGAAGTTCGACCCGTACCACACTCAGGTTGAGTTCTCGGCCAAGCACCTGGGCATGATGACCGTCCGGGGTCACTTCGCCGAGGTCACGGCGACAGGGGAGATCGACGTGGAGCGCCCCGAGAACTCGGAAATCGAAGCCACCATCAACACAGCGAGCATTCGGACTCACAACGAAACCAGGGACAACGACCTCAGGTCGGGCAACTTCCTGGAAGTTGACAAGTTCCCGACCATCAAGTTCAAGAGCACCGGAATCGAGCCGGCCGGGAAGGACAAGTACAAGCTCACCGGCGACCTCACCATCAAGGACGTCACCAAGGCGATCACCCTGGACGTCGTCCGTTACGGGGAGTTCAACGACCCCAACATGGGTCATCGGATCGGCTACGCGGCACAGGGCCAGCTCAACCGCAAGGACTACGGCATGAAATTCGAGATGATGCTGGACGGAAAGTTCATCGTGAGCAACGAGATCCAGATCAACGTCGAAGGCGAGCTCGTCGAAGAGAAGGTGGCGGCGGAGAAGGCCGCTACTTAAACATCTCGGCGAGGACGGCCTCGCCATCGCCGTGGGCCGTCAGCGTGACGACGGAGCGGTTGCCCACTTTGAATTGAATCCAGGCGCAGCAGTCGCGCTCCAGGTCGATCAAATCGATAAGCGCGGCGGCTGCGCCGGGAGCGGGCGTGAGGCGTATGCCGCCCGGCACGACCTGCCGCCCCACCAAGCCGCTTGACATGAGCTTCGTCCACGCGCCCTCTCGGTCCTGGAGATCAGCCGCCGACAGCGTGCACGCGATCGGCGGGGTATCAGCCACGTTGAACTCCAATCCCGCGAAGCCGGCACCGTATTCCCGAGATGGAATTGCCGAATCCCTGGTCCTCACAAGCCCGCTCAAGCACGGTGAGGTTATCCTCGGCCGGTGGACCGAGGGTCGCCGTTCGCCAGGAAGGTGCCGGCCATCACCGCTCACTTCTGGGCGGTCAAGATCCTCACCACCGCGATGGGCGAGGCCTTGTCCGACTACCTCGTCCACACCATCGACCCCTACATCGCGGTTGGCATTGGCGCGCTCGGCATCGTGGTTTCGCTTGCCCTGCAGTTCTTCGTGCGCAGATACATCGCGCCTGTCTACTGGTTTGCGGTCGCGATGGTGGCCGTGTTCGGGACGATGTGCGCCGACGCCGCCCACATCGAGCTGAAGATTCCATACGCCGCCTCCGCGGCGATTTGCGCGGCGGGTCTCTCCGCCATCTTCATCGTCTGGTACCTGGCGGAGCGAACGCTTTCGATCCACAGCATCAACACGCGGCGCCGCGAGATGTTCTACTGGGCGGCCGTGCTCGCCACGTTCGCAATGGGCACCGCGGTTGGCGACATGAGCGCCTACACCCTGCACCTCGGCTGGCTGACGTCGGGCTTGATGTTCACGGTGATCTTTGCGATTCCGATGGTCGCCCGCCGGCTTTTCGGATTGAATGAGGTTCTCGCGTTCTGGTTCGCGTACATCATCACCCGGCCGCTGGGCGCGTCCTACGCGGACTGGTTTGGCGTCCCGCAGAGCCTCGGAGGTCTCAATTACGGGCGCGGAACGGTCGCCGTCAGCCTGACGATCGCGATCGTTGCCTGGGTCGGCTTCCTGTGGGTCACGAAGATCGACGTCGAGCGCGTCCAAGGCGCCCCCGCGGGCTCATCAAGCCCCGCCCTTTCAGACGGAGCTTGATGGCCGTGCGAAGTCTGGTTACGGGTAGCTGACCACCGTCACCGGGGTGTCCGGGTTAGCGATCGTCGAAGAGCCGCCTATGTTGTTGATCACGTTCACGATGCCGCCATTCCCATGCACTTTGTCGAGGAAGATCGTGAGCAGGTCTTGCATGCTCCCCGGCGGGAGCGTCGCGGGCACCTCGAACGCGTTGGCAGCGTAGATGTTCAACCCCTGGTTAAAGAAGCTGTAGCTGCCCATGCCGTAACCGGCGAAGCTGGTCACGCTGTCGGCGACCTTGAAGGCCGCATAGCCGTCGACTCCTGGCGCCTCCATCCACGCGGCCTGGCTGGGTACGTCGTATGGCATCTCGTTCTGGAAGAAGACATCGGTCCCGCCGTTGCCGTTCCAGATCACCTCGTACTTCTGGAAGTGCTCAACGAAAAGTCCGTAGGCGGTCACGTTGTCGCCGTTGACGATGACGCCAGTGTCCGCCGTGTTGGTGGTCCAGCCCACGCCGTTGCCGTGGTCGGCCCGCCACGCCCAGATGTCGTCGAGGATCACGTTGTTGCTGTTGACGACCAGGCTGGTCGTCGCGCTTCCGGCCGCGGCTCCGCCGACGCGGAAGAACACGTCCGCCAGCAACGAGGGATCCGATGCCTCGTTATCGCTGCGTGCATGGCCGTCGCCAACTTGGAGCAAGACGGGAGAGGTGGTCGCGCCGGCGTCAAACAGCACGCCGGAGATGATCATCCCTTTCGCGCTGGCGACAGTCATCGCCGCGTTTCCGTTGGTCGGGGTCAGAGTCGGGAACCCGAGACCAAGCACCACGGAGTCCGGACGGGTCACGTCGATCGGCTCGTCGAGCTGGTAGACGCCCGGCGTGAGGAGCAGGTTCTTGCCGCGCTGAATCGCGCTGTTGATGGTTGCGGCGGAGTCAGACGGCCGCGCGATGAAGAAGCTGTCGATCGGCAGCGAGGTGCCCGGTGTCGGTGCGTTCAGCCACGACGGGCCCGAGCTGTTTACCTGCGCCGAGGGGACGAGCACGTGGTAGCTGCCGGCGGCGTCCTGGTAGAGAACCGGCGCCTCGCGAGTCACGCGGCTCGTGGCCAGGGTGGTGTACGGATTGGTGCAGGGGAAGCACTGGGCCGGTGCGCCGACCACTCCCGAAAAGACCTGGTTCCAAACGCCGTTGGACCATCCACCGCCGAGCTGGCTGTTGCGAACCAGGAACTGCTGCTGCGTGCCGTTGATGACAGTGCTTGAGAATTTCGAATCGGCGATGAACCCGCCGCTGGTGAAGCCCTGGTTGCAGTAGTCGAAGAGGAAGAGCACGCCGTTGACGTTGACACGCCGGATCGGCGCGGCCTGTGAGATCGCGTAGAGGTCATTCGTGTTGGCGCAGCCGGGGTCTTCGGGCGGCGCGGGGGCGTAAGCGGGGTGCACCGTGGGGAGCTTGATGTTGAGGGTCAGGTTCGACACCGACCGCCAGAAGTTGTTGAGCCCGGTGCAGGTGCTGAAGCACTGGTTGAACGACACGATCGCGCCGTTGATGACCACGTCGTTCGGGCTCAGACCGAGACCCGCGACGCTTGTGTAGTAGCCGACCTGGATCACGAGCGGGTTGGCCGCCGACCCGTAAGTGCCGGGCTCGAACAGCAACGCGTAGCGCTGGGTGCCGAACTGATTGTTCACCTGCTGGCTCGACACCGAGTCGACCGCCGCCTGGACCTGGCTCTGCGGCATGCCCGGATTGAAGATCAACACGTTCGACCCAAAATCCGGTGCTCCGGAAGAAGCCATGGCTGTCGTGGCGACAGCTCCTGTGGCGACTACCGATGCTCCTGCCACTATGGCGCCGGTCACAAGAATCGAATGCAATCGGGAAAGGAACGTTCGCATGCTCATCTCCTCAACTCCTCAACTCAAGATCTATCCCACCGCAGATCGGTGGCCCCACTCAGCCGTCCCCGGATCTATGTCATCGCACCACCACCTCGGCGCTCAACCTGAGGTCACGCGACGACCGGCCCGCGCGGAGCCTGTACGTTCCCGGGCGCCAGGCCCAGGCGCGGGTCGCTTCGTCGAAACGGGCGAACGAGCGGCCGGGCAGCGTGAGCTTCACCTCGGCCGCAGCTCCCGCCGCAGCGTCAACCGTGGCAAACCCCGCGAGAATGCGGATCGGCCGCCGCGTGTCGTCGTCGGGCGCCTCGAGGTAGACCTGCACGACCTCGTGCCCGGCGCGTTTCCCCGAGTTCCGGACAACGACCGTGCAGTTGAGGTCTTCGCCCGGGGTGATCGACTCAGCCCCCGCGGTGAGCGACTCGTACGTCCATTCCGTGTAGCCCAGGCCGTGGCCGAACGCGAAATGCGGTTCGGTACCGGCCCGGTCGTATCCCCGATAGCCGACAAGCAGGCCTTCGCGGTAGACGAGGTCGCCCGCGTCGGGGCGGGCGCGGAGGACAGGTGAATCCGCCTCGGCGCGCGGCACGCTGACCGGCAGCCGTCCAGCGGGTTCGGCGATACCGAGCAGCGTCTCGGCCAGCGCCTCACCAAACGCCTGGCCCGGAAACCACACGTGGATGACCGCGGCAACCTGGTCCGCCCATGGCATCAGCACTGGCATGCCGGAGTTGACGACGACGATTGTGTTTGGATTGGCGGCGGCGACTCTTCTCACCAGCTCGTCCTGCCGGCCTGGAAGCACCATCGTGTCCTTGTCGTAGCCCTCGCTCTCGGTGCCTTCCGCGGAGCCGACGACAACCACTGCAACATCAGATTCGTCGGCCGCCCTGGCCGCCTCTTCGAGGAGCTCCTCGTCGTCGCGCTGCGGCGCGATGCCGAGGCGCAGGGTCACGAATCGCTTCTCGGGCCTGTAGTCGACGCGGACGTCGATATCGCGTCCCGATTCGAGGCTGATTGGCACGCGGAGCTCCGGAGGACGGCCGAGAGCCTCCACCACCTCGCCGGGAAAAAGGCTGGTGGCCTCGGCAAGGAGCGTGCCGTTGACAGTCACGCGCATGCGGCCCGCTCCTGCCGCACCCAGCACGTGCGCTCCGTCGGTGTCAGAACGAAACACCGCTCGCATCACGACTTCCGAGCCCGGTAGGTGCACAGCCGGCGGGAGGCCGTCCCACCATGTTGCGACGCTGCTTGCGATGGGAGCTTCGTATACAACCTCGCCCGCCGGATCGCGAATCTCGAGACGGGCGCCCAACTTTCCGGTCACGGGGTCGCGCAGCGTTCCGTCCAGCGGGCTCGAAACAGTCGCGCTTGTAAGACAGCCCTGGTGCACGCTGACCGTGGTCGTTTCTCCGAGGCCCCGGCGCAGCGATTGGGCAAGGTTGACGCGGGCCGATGGCAGCACCCGGATGCTGCCGCCGCCCTGTGTCTGCGGCTCGATGGCGTTCGGTCCGATCAGCGCAACGCTTCGGACGTTGGCTTGCTTCAGCGGCAGCAGGCCCCGCCCGTTGCCCAGCAGGACAAAGGTTCGCGATGTGACTCGGGTCAGCTGGCCAGGGTCGACCAACTCTGGCCTTGCCGCGGCCAGGCTTCCGTTGAAGCCGCCGACGCGGCGCGCCAGGGAGAAGATGCGCGAGACCTTGTCGTCGATCTCGGCCTCGGGGACGGCGCCGTTGCGCACCGCCGCAACGAGCTTGTCTCCCCAGGGCCCGTCGGGCCCAGGCATCACGAGGTCGAGCCCGGCCAGCGCGCTCGGCACGGTCGTCGTCGTGGCGGACCAGTCCGAGATAACCACACCGTTGAACCCCCAGTCGGACTTGAGAACGTCGTGCAGAAGAATCGCGTTCGCCGTCATGGTTGGGCCGTTGACCGCGTTGTAAGCCGCCATGACAAGAAACACGCCGGCTTCTCCAACGCACGCTTCGAAGGGCGGCAGGTAAAGCTCCCTCAGCACGCCCTCGGAAATTCGGGCGACGTACGACCGCCGCTCGGTCTCCGAGTCGTTGGCCACGTAGTGCTTCGCCGTGGCTCCGACACCCGCCCGCTGTACGCCGCGTACATAGGCGACAGCGATCCGTGAGGTGAGCAGCGGGTCTTCCGAGAAGCATTCAAAGCCTCGGCCGCTGAGCGGGGTGCGGATTATGTTCATGGTGGGAGCGAGGAGGACGTCCACACCTTTGGTGCGGGCTTCCTGTCCGAGCGCAGTCGCGATCTCTTCGACGAGGCCGACATCCCACGTCGCGGCGAGGGCGACCGGGCAGGGCAGCGAGGTTGATGGGTTGGAAGGATCAAAGCGCGTGCCTCTGACTCCAGCCGGGCCGTCGGAGGTGATCAGCTGGCGCAATCCAACTGCGCTTTCGCCGTGCAGCGCCCAGGAGTCAGCGCCCGTCAACAGGTGGACCTTCTGCTCCAGGGTGAGCCGGGCGACCAGGCTCGACTCCTCGCCGCGGACGCCTGTGGGGACAACGGTCATGGACGATCTCCTCGTGTGCGGGTGATGTCGCGGCCGGCACGACGCCGGCCGCGACGCATAACGGTCTGGAAGCTTAGGAAACCGGCTTGAGCTGCATGAGGATGTAGGGCATCTGCGGGTCGCTTGGTGACGGGTTCATGTACGGGTGCGACTGGTTGGGCCAGCCGGTGTACTTCGCGCTGCTGAAGACGTTCCAGTCCGCGCCATAGAGCAACGGAGCGTCCGGGACGTCCGTCGACATGATCTTCTCGAGCGACTGGACGATGGGGTAAAGGGTCGCGGTGTCGCTTGGATCGGTGCTCTCGTAACTCCTGAGGGCGGCATCAGCTGCGGGGTTTGAATAGCCCTGGAAATGAGCGACCGAGTTCGCGTCCGTGCTGTCGAGCCAGTTCTGGAACTGGATGTAAGGGATGCTGCCGCCGTTGCCCCAGTGGATGGCGGTCTGCCATTGTGAGGGCTGCCCCGTGATGTTGGCGTTCCAGTCGGAGTAACCCTGGGCCGGCTTCGTGGTCACGTCCATGCCCAGTGGCTGGAGCTCCTGTGACATGAGGGCCGCGTTCTCCCAGTAGTCGGAGAACGGAACCGGGTCATAGACCGAGAACTTGATGATCTGGCCGCCCTTGGTCCAGCAGTTGGCGTTGCTGCTGCCATCGCAGTTTCCGCCCGACTTGAAGGTCCCGGTGCTGGAGTCGTAGCGAGAGCTCGCCGGTGGAGTCCACCCGCCGGCTGTCAGGATGTCGTAGACGTCGTCGCCGGTAGGCAGGCTGTCCGCCTTGGCGGTGGCTGCGTCGGGCACGCTGCCGCTGATGGAAAGGTCGTTCTTGTATGTTCCGTCGGACGGAAGAAAGGCTGCCTGGTTGGGCAGGATGAGTGCGCTCGATGAGCTCGCGGGCTGCTCGTAGCCCGACTCGCCCAGCTGCGCGAGAGCATTGCGGTCGACGCCGTAGCTGACCGCCTTGCGTACTGCCACATCGCCGATTCCCGTGGCGCCGCCGTTGCCCGGGTTGAGGTTGAACCACAGCGTGACGGTGCTGCCCGCGGCAAACCAGGCGTGATTGGTCAGTGGGTTCAGGTTGACGTAGTTGGCGTAGACGTTAGGGATGTCATTCCCTGCCCAGTCCAGCTGGCCGCTCACAAGCGCGTCGCTCGCCGCGGCGTTGGTGGCGATTGACGGCGTGTCGATCTCAGATTCCGGCGGAGTCCCGCCCCAGTAGTTCGGGTTCGGCTTCCACTTGATCAGCGAGCTGGAGTAGCTCGCCAGCATGAAGGGCCCCGTGCCGACCGGGACCTTGATCGTCATCGTCGGGTTCGCTGCGATCGCGGCGGCGACCGACGCCTTCATCATGAAGGTGTTACTGAGAATGTTGAACAAGCCGGTGTATTGGGCGGACGCGAAATGGAGGGTCACCGTGTCTCCGTTAACCGTCGGGTCCGACGCCTGTGTCGGAACGCCTTGAGTGTCGGACTTCGGGTTCTCCAGCATCTTGAACGTGGCTGCAACGTCGGCCGGACCGAAGGACGAGCCGTCGTTGAACTTAACGTTCTGCCGGATCGTGACCTGAAGGTCTTTGCCGCCGTTCTGAAATGCGTACGCGGTCGCCAGCCATGGGTGAGTGCCGGCCGCAGTTGCATCGAGTTGGTCGAACTCGACCAGCGGCTCATTGACCATGCTCCGGGTGCCCATGCTGGATGAGACCGAGTTGCTGTCGTAGGGGTTGAAGTCTTCCGAGAAAGTAACGCCTGTGGTCGGCTCCGCGATGAGTGGCTTGCCACCCGCCGTGGTGGCGGTGTTGTTTGATTGGCAGCTCGTGACGACCAGGGCGAAGGTCGCCGCCCCGAGCATGCCTTTGACGAGTCGTCGATTCATAGATCTGTCACCTCCGTGACGCAATACTGATGGCTGCCGGCAACTGACCACGACCCCGAGCGCACGACCGAGCAGGCACTCGACTGCTCACCGTTTCCGCGGCCCCACTCACCGGAGGGGACCGCAACGCCACAGCTACATCCATACTTCCTCACCTCTTTATTGAGTCTTTGCCGATTGGTCCGACAGGGGTCGAAACAGGCCGTTCTCGCTCGCGCTTTTTGGCGCGGAATCGGCATGAAGCCAGCACGCAGCAACGTGGGCCCGTGAGACGGCAAAGCTCGGCGGGACCTGGTTCTTGCAGATCTCCATCGCGTAAGGGCAGCGGGGATGGAACCGGCAGCCGCTGGGAGGCGCGAGCAGGCTCGGCGGCGCTCCGCGCGCCGCGAGCTTCGGCGCCTCGTCCCGATCGGGGTCGGGCGCGGCGGAGAGCAAGAGCTGCGTGTACGGGTGCGCCGCGTGATCGGTCAGGTCGACGCTGGGAGCCGCCTCTACGAGCTGGCCCGCATACATCACCACGATGGTGTCGGCCAGGTAACGAGCCGAGGCGATGTCGTGAGTCACATAGAGAATCGCGAGGTGTTCGCGGTCACGCAGGTCCGCCAGCAGGTTCAGGACGCCGAGTCGAATCGAAACGTCGAGCATCGAGACCGGTTCGTCGGCCAGGAGCACCCGAGGCCGCACGGCCAGCGCCCGGGCGATGGCGACGCGCTGCCGCTGGCCGCCGGAGAGCTCATACGGGAACTTGTTCAAGAACTGTGCGGCGGGCTGCAGGGCCACTCTGCGCAGCAGATCCTCGGCCGCCTCGTCGACGTGGCCGTCCGCGATGTGATGAATCTCCAGCGGTCGCACCAGCTGGTGACGCACGCGATGCACCGGGTTCAGCGAGGCGAACGGGTCCTGGAAGACCATCTGCACTTTCGCGGCGTAGGCCCTGGGCCGCCCGGCGGGGGCGGGCTGCCCATCCAGGAAGACCTGTCCCGTATCCGGCTTGATGATCTTGGCCAGAATCCGGGCGACGGTGGTCTTGCCGGCGCCGCTTTCGCCGACGATCGCCGTGACCTTCCCGGCGTCAAGGCGCACCGTCACGGCTTCCACCGCGTGCACGCGCGCCTTCTTGGCGAGCGGGCCACGACCCTGCTTGACCCAGAAGGATTTGGTGAGGTCACGGCCCTCGAGCACGGCCACGTCGGTGGCGGCAGGGGTTGCCATCGGCGCGACTCCGTTCACGACGGACCCACCCGGGTCACGCTCGCGTGCACGAGCTTTTTGGCCGCAGGCTCGGGTCGGGCGAGCTCGGGGGGAACCACTGCGTAGCCCCTGTGCAGCCAGCACGCAACCTCGCGCGAGGCACCGTCGATCGGCAATAGACGTGGTCTTTCCTCGCGACACTGCTGCATCGCCCAACGGCACCGCGGGTGGAACGCGCATCCGTGGGGAAGGGCCTTGAGATCCGGCGGCGACCCGGTGATTCCTTCCATGCGGCGAGGCGCGCCATGCAGCGGCGGGAAACAGTTGAGCAGCCCGTGTGTGTACGGCAGGCGCGGGGCGTGAAACAGGGCGCCGGCCGCAGCCCGCTCCATTAGACGGCCCGCATACATGACCGCAATCTCGTCGGCGAGCTCGACCAGCAGTGACAGGTCGTGGGTGATGAAGAGCGTTGCGAAACCGATGCGGTCGCGAAGACCGATGAGCTCCTCGAGGATCTCTCGCTGGGTGACGACGTCCAACGCGGTCGTCGGTTCGTCCAGGATGATCACCTGCGGCTCGAGCGCGATCGCCATGGCGATCATTGCGCGCTGGCGCATGCCGCCCGAAAGCTCGTGCGAGTAGCTGCGCAAACGGTCGCCGCTCATCCCCACCATCGCGAGCAGCTCCGCGGCCCTGCTCCAGCGCTCGGCGCCAGACATGTTCGGGCGGTGCACGCGCAGGAGGTCATCGAACTGCGCTCCGATGGTGATGACAGGGTTGAGCGAGTCCAGCGCGCTCTGCAGCACCACCGCGATCTCGGACCACCTCAATTCGCGCATGTCATCGAGGCTTGCCGCGAGCAAGTCGATGGTGCCGGTCGGCCCGTCGCCGCTGATTGGCTTGGAATGGAAGAGCACTTGGCCCGCCGAGATCACGGCCGGGGGTCGAAGGAGGCGAACGGCAGCCAGGGCAAGGGTGGTCTTTCCGCTGCCGCTCTCTCCCGCCAGGCCGAGGACCTGGCCGCGGCGTAGGACCAGATCGCAGTCCATCACCGCGTGGACCGCCTGGTCGCCGACGCCGTAATCGACGCAGAGGCCGCGGATCTCGAGGACCGGCTCGGCTTCGGTGGCACTCACGGCTCTGGTCGCCGGCTGGGGGGCATCCAGCACCGAGCTGGCGACCGGAGTCAGGCCAAGCCTTGTGTAGGCGCTGATCCCCGCCTTGCGAGCCGCTTTCCGAGATAGGCCTCCGGTCCGCAGTCTCGGGTTGATGAACTCGTCGATGCCGAAGTTCAGCAGTGCCAAGCCTGTCCCGAGAAGGGCGACCATAATGCCGGGCGGAGCCCACCACCACCACCAGCCGCTGCGCACGGCGTTGTTCGCGAAACCCTCGCGCAGCATCTCGCCCCAGTTCCAGAGGCCGGGGGGATCCGCCGTGGGCGACCCGGCGAGACCGAGGAACGCGATCGCCACGTACGCGCCGATCGCTGACAGAGTCGTGAACAGAAAGGACGCCGCGACGATCGGGACGAGGTTGGGAAGTACCTCGACCAGGATGATCCGCAGGCGCCCCTCACCAGACACCCTGGCGGCTTCGACGAAGTCCCGGTTGCGCAGTGACAGCGTCTGCGCCCGCAGCGTGCGGGCACTGTACGCCCAGGTTGTGACCGCGATGATGGCGCCGACCAGGAAGATGCTCGAGCCGGCGTTCGGAACGTAATCCGCCAGTACGATCAGCAGGGGCAGGCCGGGGATCGCGAGGAAGACGTTGGCCACCAGCGACAGGCCCTCGTCGGTGCCCCCACCGATATATCCGGCGGTGACCCCGAAGAGAATCGAAAGCACGGTGGCGAGCGAGGCTGCGAGCAAGCCGACGAAGAGAGTCGCCTGCGTAGAAGCCAGCACTTGCGACAGCGCGTCCTGGGCGAAGACCGTAGTGCCCAGCCAGTGCGCGGCGGAGGGTGGAAACGGAAGGGGGTAGTACTGCGCTGGGTAGGGGGTGCCCGGACCGGTTCCGCCGACGAGAATGTGCTGGACCCAGTTCTTGGGGTCGGTCGCGTTCGGTGAGTAGGGCGCCGCCCACCGGCCGATGACTGCGACCAGGCCAAAGAAACCCAAGATGACAATGCCGGCGATCACCTTCGGCGATCGCGGCAACTGGAGAATCCGCGTCCGGTGAAACGCCACGCCGCCCGGGCCGCCGACCGGCGCCATTTCCGCAACAGACGAGGGACTGATCGTCATCTCTTCACGCGATCTGCCGCGCCCTCGGGTCGATCAGCACGTACACGACGTCAGCCAGCAGGTTGGCGGCAAGCACCACCAACGTGATCACCACAAAGATCCCCTGCACGAGTGAGTAGTCCAGCTTGCCCAGCGCGTCGAACAGGTGGAACCCGATGCCCGGGTAGTTGAAGACAATCTCGACCAGAATCTGTCCTGATACGACCAGGCTGATCGCGATCGTGAAGTTGGACACCACCGGCAGCAGCGCGTTGCGCGCCGCGTACCAGATCACCGTTCGGGTGGGCAGGCCTTTGGCCGCGGCCATCAGGACGAAGTCCTCGTCAATCGTGGTGATCATCTGGTTCCGCATCGCCAGGAGGAAGCCCGCCACGGAAGCCAGGACGACAGTCGCGACCGGCAGTATCGCGTGTGCGAAGACGCTCGCCAGGTAGGGTCCATTGAATCCGGGTGTGGTGGTGTAAATGTCGTAGCCGAACAGGCTCGGCAACCAGCGCAGCATCGTCCCCGTCTGGCCGAAGACTAGGACGAGCACGAGGGCAAGAAAGAAGTAAGGAACCGCCTGGAAGAACGTCGCTCCCGGCATAGCCCAGTCGATCCACGAGCCGCGACGCCAGGCCACGAGGGCGCCGAGCGTCGTGCCGGCGATGAAGCTGATGGTGGTCGCCACCCCCAATAGGAGAAGGGTCCATGGGAGGTAGGACAGGATCAGGCCGCCGACCGGCGCGTTCTCAGACCACGAGTGCCCAAGGTTGCCCTGGACGAGGTTTCCGAGGTACTCGGTGTACTGGGCCCACAGGCTCTTGTGCACGTCAAAACCAAGCTGCTCCTCGACCGCGAGGAGGCACACCGAGTTGCAGTTGCCCGACGCCGACGCTCTCGCTACCGCGCTGGCGACCGGGTTGCCGGGCACCACACGCGGAAGGAGGAAGCTCACCGTGATCGCCACCCACGCGGCGAGGATGTACACGGCGAGCCTGCGCAGGATTGCGCTCATCGCGATCTCCCGTCCTTATTGACGAGCGCTTGAGCTGGGACGCCAGTTGGGTTCGGAGCGCAACCGCAGCTCTCGCGAACGACGAGCTGGACCGGAAGGACGACATCGTGCTTGGTGTTGGAGCCGTTGATTCGCGAGTAGAGGACCTCGAAAGCCTTGGCGCCGAGCTCTTGCATCGGCTGGCGGATCGTGGTCAGCGGCGGATGCAGGTGGCGGGCCACGGGCACGTCGTCGAAACCGGTGACCGCCACGTCCTGCGGCACCTTGAAACCCCGTTGCCCGAGCGTGTGAATCGCTCCGAGCGCTGTCTGGTCGTTGGCGCACAGGATGGCGCGGGGCAGTTTCGTGCCGGCATCCAGAAGAGACGCGATAACGTTGGCCCCTCCCGAAGCGCTGTAGTCTCCCTGCCACAGGAGCCCGGTCACGGCCTCCGCGCCCGCCGCGTTCACCTCGCTCTCGAAGACACGGGCCCGGGCGCGGTTGTCGGGGCTGTCGCCTCGTCCGGACAGGTACCCGACGCTTCGGTAACCGTGATCAATCACCAAGTGGTGGACCAGCGAGCGGATCCCTGACTCGTTGTCGCAGCGGACGTTCATCGAGCCCTGCGTTGGGCTTCCCGCGAGCGTCACGATGGGCACGATGCCGGCCAGCCGGGCAATCCCGACGGCGGAGAGCATTCTGTCGTGGAGGATGAGACCGTCGGCCTTTCCGGCCATCGCCGCAACTCGCTGCAGCACGTTTTCGTCGTTGTAGGCGACGGAGCTCAGCAACACGTCGAATCCACGACGCTGTGCTTCGACCTCGATCCCGCGGTTGATGACGTCGATATAGAGAAAGCTCTCGTACTCGTCCTCGAAGAGCGTTTCATTGCCGCGGCGCACGACGACGCCGACCACTTCTTTTAGCCCGTTCGAGAGCGCTCGCGCGGCGCCATCACGCACGAAGCTGAGCTCGCGGACCGCAGCGAGGACCCGCTCACGCGTCTCGACGCGCGGGGTCCCGAGTCCGTTGAGGACCCGGGAAACAGAGGCAATTGAGACACCCGCGCGACTGGCGACGTCATAGATCGTCAGCGTCGCTCTGGCTTTCTTGGGCTCCGCCAATTGTCGCCTGGTCCCCATCCTTCGGCTCCGTCTGGCTGGCTCTGTAAGCGCTTACCGGTAAGCGCTTACGGCACCGTAGCGCAAGGAGCCCTTCGTGTCAAGCGACAAATGCGAGAGGTCGCTCCCACGTGCCGTTCGCACGCGATCCGCGAGCCGCGAGGATGCTATTCGGCGTTCAGCACGGCAAGCGCTCGGAGCTCAGCGAGATAGGGGACGGACCTGTCTTTTGTGACGAGGTTGAGGACCACCTGATCCGCGCCGCCGCTCAGGAGTGAGTCGACTCGCTCGTGAATTCGTGCGATTTCCCCCCAAGCCACAACCGCATCGAAGAGCTCATCTGAACCCGGCGGCTCGAGATCTTCGGGCGCCCAGCCGAGACGAAGCAGATTGTTTCTGTAGTTGTCCGTCCGCAGGTAGACATTCATGTGAGCATCCCCGATCGATCGCGCTTCCGCGCGTTCCGCCGCCAGCACCACCGGCAGGTCAGCCGCCAGAAACGGCTCCGGACCCATCTGCTCGCGCACCAGCCGGATGTGCTTGGCGGTCGTGAAGTAGGGGTAGGCGCCGGCCGTGCGTTCCGCGGCCAGCGCGACCATCCGCGGGCCCAGCGCGGCGAGGACAACCGGCGGCAGCGGCGCCTCCGGACCGCGCCACTGCGCCTGGCCCATCTGATCCAGGTACTCCCGCATCGCCGAGACAGGGCGGGCATAGTCGTGTCCGCGGGCGGTGACCATCGGGGCGTGGCTGACGCCAACGCCCAGGATGAATCGATCCGGCCACGCTTCGGCGATGGCGCGCCCGCCCGCCGCCATCGCCATCGGGTCGCGAGCCCAGATGTTGGCGATGCCGCTGGCGATCACCAAACGCGAGGTCCCGCTGAGAAAGATCGCAGCTTGAGCGAAGGCCTCTCGAGCCAGTGACTCGCCGTACCAGAGGGTGCCGTAGGCGAGCTCCTCCATCTCGACGGCGGCCTGTCGCTGGACCGCGGCGGGCTGGGCACTGAGGGCGCCGGCAAAAATTCCGATGCGGCCCGGGGCGACGCTGCCCAACCGCGCAAGACCCATGTCTAGGTCGCCTGTCCCACGGCTTCCGTGGGCTCTCCCAGCACGTCGACCGGTTCATCTTCCCCGGCGTCGATGCGAGCCAGGTGACGACTCCCGGCGAGCAGCACCACAAGCGCCAGCAGGATGGTCGCTGCTCCCACAAAGAACGGGACGTGCGGGTTGAAGATCTCCGCGAGCCGAGCCGCCAGGTAAGGCGCGATGGCTCCGCCGATGAACCGAACGAAGCTGTAGCCGGCCGAAGCGATCGGCCGCGCCACCACCGCCACCTTCATCACGCCCTGGGTGATGAGCGCGTTGTTGACGCCGAGGAAGAGGCCTGAAGCGACGACGACCGCGACCAAGGTCGGCCTCGAAGTTGTGAATAGGCCCGCGATCAGCATCAGGATGGCGATCGACGCCAGGACGAAGTGGGTGGTCCTCAACGTGCCGAAGCGATTGCGCAGCTTTGGGGCCACGAAGACCGACGTGAGCGCGACACCGATTCCCCAACCGAAGAAGACCAGTCCGAGGCCGTGAGCGTCGAGACCAAGAGGGAATGGCGTGTAGGCGAAAAGTGTGAAGAACCCGAAGTTGTAGAAAAGCGCAGTGATGGCCATGGTGCGAAGACCCGGATCGCGCAGGGCCCGCAGCGGGGCGAGGACCGACACCCGCTGGGCGGGCCTGGCCGTCTTCGGCAGCGTCACGAATGTGGCCACGAGGGCGACCACCATCAGGCAGCTTGCTCCGTAAAAAGGGCCTCGCCAGCTGATGCCGCCGAGGACGCCACCGAGGATCGGGCCCGTCGCGATACCGATCCCGATCGCGGCCTCATAGAGGTTGATCGCCGTGCCGATTCCGCCACTGGCGGCGCCCACGATGGCGGCGAGCGCCGTCGCCACGAAAAGGGCATTCCCGACCCCCCAACCGGCGCGAAAACCAACGATCTCGCCGATTGACCCAGAGCTGCCGGCCAGCGCGCTGAAAGCGATGATCAGGACGAGGCCGGCGATGAGCGTTCGTTTGACGCCGATCAAGCTCGAGATCGTGCTGGTCACCAGCATCGCGAGCGCCATGCAAAGGATGTAGCTGGTGAAAAGCAGCTCCACCTGCGAGGGAGTCGCCTGCAGCTGTTTTGAGAGGGTGGGCAGGATCGGATCGACAAGGCCCAGCCCCATGAAAGCGATCACGCACGCGAACGCCACCGCCCATACGACGCGGGGCTGGCGGAGGAGCCCTGAGCCCTCAGCGCCGGGCATGAGACGCCATCCCGGTTCCTTGAAGCTCATCGACGAGATGTTCGAGCGCGGGGAGCGCCGCCTCGAGGGACTTCTTCTCCGACGCGGTCAGGAACGCGAGCCCAGAAGCCAGCAGGTTCGTGCGAAGCGCGACCATCGACCGCCACTGCTTGGTGCCTTCCCTGGTGATGGAGATCAAGGTCGCCTTCGGATCGGAGGGATCGGGAATCCGTTCGACGAGCCCGTGATCCTCGAGCCGCGCCACCAGGTTCGACATCGTCGGCTGTGCAACCTGCTCGAGGAGTGCCAGGTCGGTGACGCGATGTGGTCCGCGCGTGGCGAGCGTGCTGAGGGTTCGAGCCTGAGTGAGAGTTATCTCCGCCTGGGCAAACTGGCGACGAAGCAGAGCCTGCAGTCGTGATGTGGCGGCGCCAAGCCGTTCGGGCAACTGGGAGGACACATAGCCATTCTATATAGCTAAGCTATGTGGCGACCGGTCGAGTCCGACCGTCAGGTGACCCTGGCACGTCGCCTCTCCTCGCCACGCCCTTGAAGAACGTGTAGTTGAAGACACCGTCGGAAGCGGCTGCACGGTGCAGATCGCGGACGCCGGCATCGAACGTGGCCGCCTCGATGAGGCCTCTCGCAACGGCCGCCTCGCGAACCCCCTCGATCATCGCTGTGAACGTCCTCCTGGTGAAACCCTCGACGAGGTCTGGGCGGCTCGAATCGACGTAGACGACGCGGGGTGAGACGCGGACATCGTCGAATCCCGCCTCGACCAACAGCGGGTAGATCTCTCGGCCAATCAGAGCGTTGCCACCGGCTTCGCGCTGCAACCTGACCAGACAGTCGATCGCCGCCTGGGCAGCCGCGCTGATTGGATGGAAATAGGCCGATCCGTGATCGCCTTCGATGACGGTGATCGTGCCTCCGAGCTTGAGCTGCCTCTTGAGAAGCGCCAGGGCCTCAAGAGGCTGTGCGAGGTGCTCCAGGACGAAACAAACGAAAACGTGGTCGAACGACCCGCTCTCGAAAGGCAGGTCAAAGATGTTCGACTGCTGGAATGACACGTTGGTGAATCCAGCCCGGTCGACCGCTCGCCTGGCTACGCTGATCGATTCTTCCGACAGGTCGATGGAGGTGAATTGCGCGTCGGGGCTTCGCCTGGCCAGCGTCACGGTCTGAGCGCCGACGCCGCATCCGACCTCGAGCACCTTGCTCATCCGAGGGTATGCGGTGTCGGAGTGGAGCAGGTCAACCAGCGCCCCGGCTTGATCGTTCAGGCGCTCCTGCTCCCGCGACCGATAGCCGTGCACATACGTGTCGCTCATGATTCCCCGCTCGTCCCCACCCAATCTAGTTGGCCCGTTCAGACGATGAATCGGAAGCCCACGCCCCAAACGGTGGCGGCTGCGCCGTGTCTTATGCCGAGCCGAGCGCGCCTTGTCGAGCAGAACGAGTTCGTTGGACTGCAAGCGCGACGAGGCCCAGGGCGACGACCCCAAGGCCATAGATCACCGTGGTGGCGTGCAAGCCGAACGACGTGGTGGCAAAGCCCGCGGCGATCGCCGGGAGGCTGAAGGCCAGGTAGGCGATCACGAGAGCCACGGCGAGCAGTTCGCTCCGTTCACCCGGTGCGGCGAGGCGAGCGAGCGTCCCGAACGCCGCGAGGGCGGATGCGCCGAAACCGACACCCGCGACGAGCGTCCCC
>DATMKM010000087.1:0-5440 GCA_035571315.1 Candidatus Acidiferrum sp. | reverse complement strand
CAAATGAGTAGTTTCCGAGCCTACCGGGGGACGGACTATTGGCGATCATTTAGAGCGTATGAGTGCTCTATCAAACTGGCCCCGTAACCGGCTTTTACTCGCCCTGCCATCCTCCGATCTCCGGCAGCTTATGCCGGAGCTGCAGCAGATACCCTGCGAACGCGGGCAGGTCCTGATGGATGCTGATAGTCCGCTCGACCAGGTATACTTCCCCGACAGCGGTGTCGTCTCGGCGGTGGCGGTTTATGCGGACGGCAGTATCATTGAGATGGCAACGATCGGCAGGGAGGGTTGCACTTCTGTGCAAGCCGTCTTCGGTGCCGAGATTTCCTCTATCCGGCTTCTTGTCCAGATCCCGGGGGGCGCAGCAAAGATGCCGCGAGCGGTGTTCACACAGGCCATGGGGTCGATGCCGTCCTTCCGAAGTCTGATGTACGCTTACGTGCAAGCCTTTCTCGAGCAGGTCCTGGTGTCGGTAGCGTGCAATGGTGCGCACAGCCTCAAGCAGCGGCTAGCGCGTTGGCTGCTCACGATGCGTGACCGCGGTGACGATGACGCACTGCAGATCACTCAGAACCTGCTCGCCGAAATGCTGGGTGTCCAGAGGCCAACCGTCACGAATGCTGCCCGAGAGTTGGAGCGTGCCGGTTTGATTGCGCGCGGCCGACGGCAAGTCTCGATACTTGATCGGCAGGGCCTCGTGGCGGAATCTTGCGAATGTTATCTGTTGGTCCGGGCGCGGGTCGCTTCTCACCTTCCCAAAACATACACATAAAAAGCGAGCCCGCACCGGTTCGGTAATGTACATTACCGACAACATCCCTCGATGGGCTCACAATCAAGACTGGTGAGGGGCTGACGTCAGCTGTCTGGGAAGGTTAAAATATATCGCATCTCGCCTCCTGAAGAACGTCTTTGCGCGACGTCGAAGGACGAGCGTGCATGGCTATGACAGGACAGCGTCCGCATCAGGCCGGAGCGGCTCGCGCGCCGCCAAGGCGGCGGTCATCGAAGAGGCGTGGCTCGCCTCTGGTGCATGACAGCTTCCCGGTGGTCGGGCTCGGCGCCTCGGCTGGCGGCCTTGATGCTGCCCGCAGGCTGCTGGCCGCCCTCCCTGCCAGCACCGGCATGGCGTTCATTCTGATCCAGCATCTTGATCCGACGCATGCGAGCATGATGGTCGATTTGCTGGCCGGCCATACGCCGATGCCGGTACAGCAGGCGGCGGACGGGATGCCGCTCGAGCGCGAGCACGTCTATCTCATTCCGCCGGGTACCTATCTCTCGATCGGCGCCGGTGCCCTGCGGCTCTCTGAACCACGGGAGCGTCACGGTGCGCGCCTGCCGTTCGACTTCTTCCTGCGCTCGTTGGCGGAAGAACTCGGCGAACGCGCGATCTGCGTGATCCTCTCGGGAACCGGCGGCGACGGCAGCCTGGGGCTGAAAGCGGTCAAGGAGAAGGGCGGGCTCGTTATCGTGCAGGATCCCGACGACGCCGAGTACGACGGCATGCCGCGGAGCGCGATGTTGACGGGCGCCGTGGACCTGGTGCTCCCGGTAGCGAAGATTCCCGAAATACTCGCCAAATACGGTCGGCGGAAGGGACTGGCGCCGGACGATCATCCCCCGGATCGGTTGACTGAGGTTGTCGATCTTCTACGCACGAACACCTCGCACGATTTCTCGCTCTACAAGCCGGGCACGCTGTTGCGCCGGATCGAGCGGCGCATGGCGCTGGCCGGTGTCGATGACAGTGGTCGGTACCTCGACATGCTGCGGCAGGATGCAGGTGAGCTCGAGCTCCTCGCCAAGGACCTACTGATCAACGTCACCAGCTTCTTCCGCGACCCGAGCGCCTTCGAATTGTTGGCGAAGGATGTCATACCCGATCTCGTGCACCGACACCCCTCGGACCGGCCGCTGCGGATCTGGGTTGCCGGCTGCAGCACCGGCGAGGAAACCTATTCCCTCGCTATGCTCTTTCTCGAGGAGATCGCGGCGGCGAAGCGGAATATCAAGCTGCAGATCTTCGCCTCCGATGTCGACGAGGATGCGGTCGCTCTCGCCCGCGAGGGCCGCTATCCGGAATCGATCGCAGCGGATGTGTCGCCGGTGCGGCTCGGCCGCTTCTTCACGCAGGAGGACCACAGCTATCGGGTGGTGCCGGAGTTGCGCGGGACGGTGGTCTTCACGGCGCAGGATGTGTTGGCCGATCCGCCGTTCTCACGCCTTGACCTGATCTCCTGCCGTAACCTCCTGATCTATCTGCGCCCCGAGGCGCAGCAGAAGGTTCTTCTGCTGTTCCACTTCGCGCTCCGCGAAGGCGGCGTTCTGATGCTCGGCAACTCGGAGACGGTGGGCAGTCTCGACGACCGGTTCGAGCCGATCTCCAAGACGCAGCGGATCTATCGGCAGATCGGCCACCGCCGGCCCGGGGAAGTCGATTTTCCGATCGGGCCGGGAGGGGGCCCGCGAACGCTTTGGCCGGGACGGACGCCTCCGGCGGCGAGGCAGGGCGTCAGCGCTGGCGACCTCACGCAGCGGCTGCTGCTCGAGACCTACGCGCCTGCTTCGGTCCTGATCAACCGCAAATACGAGTGCCTGTATTATTCGGGACCGACCGACCGTTATTTGCGGGTGGCGGCGGGCGAGCCCAGCCGCGATCTGCTCGCCATGGCGCGCGCGGGCCTGCGCGACAAGCTCAGGGCGGCGATCCAACAGGCGGGCCGGGAGCGCGCACGCACGGTCGTCACCGGCGCGCAGACGAGCTATGCCGGCAGCGCTGCCGCAGTCCGCATCGAGGTCCATCCTGTGCAGATCGAGGGCGAGGAATTGCTGCTGGTCAGCTTCCTCGACGAACCTGAGCGCGAGTCGAAGCCGGGCCGACCGCTCGAGTCAGCGGACGACCTGTCGCGGATCGCCGAGCTCGAAGGCGAGCTCGACGCCACCCGCAAGGAGCTGCAGAGCGCCGTCCACGAGCTCGAGATCGCCAACGAGGAACAGAAGTCGATCAACCAAGAAGCCATGTCGGCGAACGAGGAGTTCCAGACAACCAACGAAGAGCTGATGACCTCGCGGGAGGAGCTGCAGTCGCTGAACGAAGAGCTTACCGCGCTCAACAGCCAGCTTCAGGAAACACTTGAACGGCAGCGCAGCACGTCGAACGACTTGCAGAACATCCTGGACAGCTCAGGCGTTGCGACGTTGTTCTTGGACACGAACCTCAACATCCGTTTTTTCACGCCGGCGGCTAAATCGCTGTTTCGCATCATCGCTACCGATATCGGCCGCCCGCTCGCCGACCTGGCCCGCCACATCAACGATAGTCGCTTGCTCGCGGACGCCGTGACGGTTCTTGCCGGCCAAGTGCCGCCGAACCGCGAGGTCGAGGGCGACAACGGAGCGTGGTACTCCCGTAATATTCTGCCCTACCGCACCCAGGACACCCAAGTTGCTGGGGTGGTTATCACCTTTGCGGACATATCCGAGAGGAAAACGGCCGAACGAGCAATCGAGGCAGCGCGGTCCTATTCCGACAGCATCATCAACACCATTCGCCAGCCGCTCGTCGTGCTCGACGAGGAGCTCTACGTCATCTCCGCGAGCCGCTCCTTCTACAGCACCTTTTCGGTCGAGCCCGAGCAGACAGTGGGCCGACAACTTGACGCGGTCGATGAGGGCCGCCTCGATATCGCTGCGCTGCGCGACTTCCTCGACCGCCTCCGGAACAACGAGGGAGTCATCGAGGATCGCGAAATCGCCATCGACCTGCCGCCGCGAGGATTGCGATCGCTGCTGGTGAGCGCGCTGGAGATTTCCCACGAGCCCGGGGCCACGCGAAAGATCCTACTGGCGATCGAAGACATCACCGAACGCAAGCATGCGGCGGAGGCGTTGGAGGCCGCAAAGCGGCAGGCCGAGCAGGCCAATCTCGGCAAATCACGATTCCTTGCCGCCGCCAGCCATGATCTGCGCCAGCCGTTGCAGACAATCAGCCTGCTGCATGAAATATTGGCTAAGAAGGTTAAGGACGAAACCACCTTGAGCCTGGTCGGCAGACTCGACGAGACCGTGAGCACCATGTCGAGCATGCTGGACACGCTCCTCGACATCAATCAACTCGAGGCTGGCATTGTCCGTCGAGAGATGGTCGATTTCCCGATCAATGCCGTGCTGGAGCACCTGCGGACGCAGTTCACCTTTCACGCGGCGGCGAACCGTCTCGGCTGGCGTGTGGTCCCGAGCAGCCTCAGCGTCCACAGCGATCCCCGCCTGCTCGAGCAGATGATCCGCAACCTGCTGTCGAACGCGGTGAAGTATACCAATACGGGCAAGATTTTGCTCGGCTGCCGACGGCGCGGCGACAAGCTGCGGATCGAGGTCTGGGACACCGGGATCGGCGTTCCCGAAGAGCAACTCGAGGCGATCTTCGAGGAATTTCATCAGCTCGACAATCCGGCGCGCGAGCGCAGCAAGGGCCTCGGTCTCGGTCTCGCTATCGTGGAGCGCCTCGCGGACTTGCTGGGCCACACTGTCGATGTCCGATCCCGTCCTGGCAAGGGCTCGGTCTTTGCCGTCGAGGTGCCGCTCGGAGAAGACGTGTCGCCATCGCCTCGGCTCGACCGGGGCGAGGTAAGGGAAAGCGCACACCAGAGAGGCGCAATTCTGGTTGTCGAGGACGACCGGTCGGTGCGCGAGATGCTCGCGCTGCTGCTCGAAGAAGAGGGTCACCGTACGACGACTGCCGAGGATGGCAGAAAGGCGCTGGAATTGGCGGCGCGAAGGGCGATACGCCCGGATCTCGTCATCGTCGACTACAATCTGCCAAAGGGTCTGAACGGCCTCCAAGTCGTCGCTGGGCTGCGGCAGACTCTCAATTACGAGGTCCCAGCGGTCATTCTCACCGGCGACATCTCGACAGACACCTTGCGCGAGATCGCTCATGGGGGCCACCTGCACCTGAACAAGCCGGTGAAGGCGAAGGAACTGACGGACCTGATCCAGAGCCACCTTGCTGAGTCGCGACTATCCGCGCCAGCGAGCACCCGGAAGCTTGGCGAGGCGGGCGGCGATAGCCCGCGAGCACCGATCATGTTCGTGGTCGACGATGACGGCGCCGTGCGCGAGGCGATGCGCGATCTGCTCCAGGAAGATGGTCGAACAGTCGAGATTTACGCCAGTTCCGAGGCGTTCCTTGCAGCCTATCGTCCTGGCCGCGAAGGCTGCCTCCTGGTCGATGCCCAGATGCCCGGCATGGGTGGGCTGGCGTTACTGCAGCGGCTTCACAGCGAGGGAACTCGGTTGCCGGCCATCATGATTACTGGCCAGGGCGATGTGCCGATGGCGGTCGAAGCCATGAAGGCCGGGGCTGCGGATTTCATCGAAAAGCCGATCGGCCGCGACGAACTGTTCGCCAGCATCGAACGCGCTTTGGAGCACA
>DATMKM010000086.1:0-5133 GCA_035571315.1 Candidatus Acidiferrum sp. | reverse complement strand
CGGCCAGCTCGCAATCGTTGTGCGTGTGAATCCCGACGCGAACCGGACGGTCGAGACCCACGAGCGCGCCGCGTAGGGCTTCCACGCCGCGCCTGATGTCGGCCGGCATGCTGCCTCCATTGGTGTCGCACAGGACGACCCACGAGGCCCCGGCGCGCGCGGCTGCGAGGCAGACCTCAAGCGCGTACTCCGAGTCACGTGCAAAGCCGTCAAAGAAATGCTCGGCGTCGAAGATGACCTCGCGACCGAGGCCCACGCCGTAGGCGACGGATTCCTCGACCATGGCCAGGTTCTCGCTGGGCGTGGTCTGCAGGACGGTCGTGACCTGCCAGGGGTCGCTCTTTCCGACCAGGGTCCAGACCGGCGCTTTGCTCCCGACGAGAGCTTGCAGATTGGCATCGTCTTCGCAGCGGCCGTTGGCACGGCGCGTGGCTCCGAATGCTGCGAGCTTCGCCTGTTTCAGTGGCTGCTTCTCGAGGCTCGCGAAGAGCTCCTCGTCCTTCGGGTTCGACCCTGGGAAGCCACCCTCCACGTAATCGAAGCCGAGGCCGTCGAGGGCGCGCGCTATCCGCACCTTGTCGGCGGCCGAAAAGGACACGGCAGGGCCCTGCGCCCCGTCGCGCAGCGTCGTGTCGTAGATGACGATCCGACGGCTGGACATAAAAAAACCTCCCGACCCTGTTGCCGGGAGGTCCAACGACTCGAGCGGAGTGCGCTAAGTCGGGGGACCTCCCCGGATAATCTCGATCGCGATTCCGCGACTGGTGGACATTGCACGCAACCTTAGGACATCGGCGCCTGCCCTGCATGGATTCGGCAACCAAATCAAGCGCGATGGCTTAGTGGGGGGCAGACAGTTCCCGGGTCCGGACATTCACGTCCATCGCCCCCGTGGCCGAACCGATGTAGATGCCGCGCGTCGGTGCGGCGTCGCTGTAATCCCTGCCCACCGCAAGCCGGACGTGGTTCACGCCCGCCCGGATCGGATGGGTCGCGTCGTAACCGACCCACCCCCGTCCGGGCACCCACGCCTCCGCCCAGGCGTGTGATGCGGTGGTGGCCGCCCCCGGGGCGTGGATGTAGCCGCTCACGTAACGGGCCGCCACGCCCATGGTTCGTGCGACCGCAATGAAGAGGTGGGCGAAGTCCTGGCAAACGCCGGCCCGTAGAGCGAGCACCTCGTCCACCGAGCTGTAGACGGTCGTGACCGCTCGGTCGTAGGCGAAATCCCGGCTGATCGCGAGCGTGAGGCCGTCCAGCGCTTGCTCGATCGAGGCCCCTGCGCTCAAGTCCGCAACCGGGTGCCGCCTCGCCAGCTGCCGGATGCCGGGAACGTCCTTGACCGGCGACCGGAACCTGAGGAAATCCTGCACCAGGTCTTCCCCGGGTTCCGCATCCAGCTCGACGCCGGTCTCCACCACCGAGCGGCTGGTCACGCTCAAGCTCGAATGAGGCCGGACCAGGTTGAAGTAATGCACCGTGTTTCCGTAGCCGTCGCGGTAGGAGCGCGGCTTGATGTTGGAGCTGAGCTCGAGCTGGAACTCGAGGCACCGCTGCCCATTGCCGTCCATCGGCCGCAGGCGCACCTCCATCACGGTCTCGGCGATCGGACCTGAATAGCGGTAGCGGGTGGCGTGCACGATCTCGAGCTTCAAGGGCGCACAACCCCGAGCCGGAGGGGACTTGCCGATTGCTGTTGCTGCTGGGGCATCGCGCGGCCTTCATCGCCGATGACGTTCGCCGGGACTTTGCTCGGGTGGAAGTAGGTCTCGCGCATGGCGAGCTCGAGCTGTCGCAGCACATCGCGCGCCTCGCTTTCGAACTCGCGGGGATGCTCGGCGACCAGCTCCGTGCCTGCCCGCACGAACATCGCGTGCAGCCGCGACAAAAGGCGCCTCGGCTTGGAGCGGCGTCCGGGGCCGTCGATTCTCGAGACCGAGTCCAGCGCGACCTGCGCCGAAAAGCGCGCCGAGCGGGGCAGCGCCGGGTCGAGCAGCAGGCACTCGATCACACGCTCCGCCGTGACGCCGCCCGAGTAGCGCGATTGGTACGACTCGAACGCGAAGCAAGACTTGAGCACGGCCGACCATTCGAGCGCGTCCTCGGGAGCCTCGGCGAGCTCAGCGGACTTGCGCGTGACGATCATCGTCACGTTCGCCGTCCGCTCGACGAACTTCCCGAGCCGGACGAAGTCGCGCGCCTCGTCGTGCTGCATCGTGTCCATGAGCAGGCCGTCGACGAGCCGGATGCTCAGCTGCACGTCCGTGAGAAATGGATACAGGTCGGGCTGCCAGCTGGGCTCCTGGACGCGCCAGTGGAGAGCGTTGACCTGCTCGTACAGCTCGGAAGGCAGGGACGGGCGGACGGCCTGGGCGGCGAGGCGGGCCGCGGCGACGCTTGCGCGCACCGAGGGGCCCAGGGAACCGGTGACGATCATCTCCACGGCCTGGTCGCGCCGGCCGGTGTCGCTGCCCGGCCACCCGGCGAGCTCCATGAACCGCGTCCAGTACTCGGGTCCCGGCTCGTCGGTGCGGTCGAGCGACAGCGCGACGTGAACTCCCAGGATGCGGGCGAGGTGGTCTGCCCGTTCGAGGTGGCGCCCGAGCAAAGTGAGCGAGGTGGCGGCCCGGCTAAGCATCAGGGCTCTCCGCCTCGTCCTCGGCCATCACCCACGTGTCGCGGCTCCCGCCACCCTGCGAGCTGTTGACGACAAGCGAACCCTCCTTGAGGGCGACTCGCGTCAGCCCGCCCGAGGTCACGTAAACCTCGGGACCGGTGAGTATGAACGGGCGCAGGTCCTGGTGCGTGCGGCGCAGGCGGCCGCCATCGAGGATCGGCTGCACGGAGAGGGCGACCACGGGTTGCGCGATGAAGCTGCGCGGCCGCGCCGCGATCCGCCGCGCGAAATCGTCCCGTTCCTCCCTGGTGGACTCCGGCCCGATCAGCATCCCGTAGCCGCCTGACTCGTCGACGGTTTTCACAACCAGGTCCTCCAGGTGCTCGAGCACGTACCGTCGGTCATCGTCGAACGCGCACAGGTAGGTCTGGACGTTCGGCAGGATGGGCTCCTCGTCCAGGTAGTAGCGGATGATCTGGGGGACAAGGGCGTAGACCGCCTTGTCATCCGCGACGCCGTTGCCGAGCGCGTTCGCGATGGCGACATTCCCCGCGCGGTAGGCGTTGACCAGACCGGCCACCCCGACCAGCGACTCCTGGCGCCCGAAGATCGGGTCGAGCCAGTGGTCGTCGATCCTGCGGTAGATCACGTGAACCGGCTTCAGCCCACGTGTCGTGCGCATGAAGACATGGTCCTGGTCCACGACAAGGTCTGTTCCCTCGACCAGCTCGATCCCCATCTGCTTCGCGAGGTACAGGTGCTCGTAGTAGGCGGAGTTGTTGACACCTGGGGTGAGCAAGACAAGGGTGGGGTCTTCCACCCCCTTGGGCGCGAGCCACCTCAGGTGGCGCAGAAGCTCGTGAACGTAGCCCTCGACCGGGCGCACGGGGTATCCGGCGAACAGGTCGGGCACCACGCGCTTCATCACGTGGCGGTTGGCCAGCACATACGAGACGCCGGAAGGCGTGCGCAGGTTGTCCTCCAGCACGAAAAAGTCGCCTTGGTGATCGCGGACCAGGTCGATGCCGGCGATATGGCAGTGGATGCCGTGCGGAACCGGCAGACCCTCGACCTCTCTGAGGTATTGCGGGCTTGTAAGGACGATCTCGGGCGGAATCGCGCGCTGCCGGAGGATGAGCTTGCGCCCGTACACGTCATCCAGGAACAGGTTCAGCGCGGCGAGGCGCTGCTTCAAGCCGGCTTCCAGGCGCCTCCAGGTCTGGGCCGAAATGACCCGCGGAATGATGTCGAAGGGGAAGACCTTCTCCGTGCCCTGGGCGTCCGGGTAGACGGCAAACGTGATCCCGTGGTTGCGGAACATCTGGATGGCCAGTTCGTGTCGGCGCGCGAGCTCCCTTGGGCCGAGCCGGTTGAGCTCCTCGTAAAGCCGCCGGTAGCCTGGTCTGGGCCGGCCGGATGACGCAAGCATTTCGTCGTAGAAGCCGTTGGTCTCATAGCCGGCATCTAGTGGATTCACGGAGGTCACCGTTATAGTGTCGTCGCCATCTCGAAATCAGGTAGAACGATCAACTTGCGGGTTGGCTGCGAGTTCAGCTACGACGTGAGCGCCCCGACTCCCGTCACGGTCCAGGTCCGCCCACGCTCCGATTCCAGCCACCAGCTCGTGAGCGAGACCTGGTCGACTACGCCTCCGGTTCCCGTGGACGAATATGCCGACATTTACGGCAATCCGATCAAGCGGTTCGTGATGCCAACCGGACCTGTCGTCTTGCGCTATGACGCCATCTGCGCCGTCCCTGACGAGACTGACCCTGACCCCAGTGAGGCGGCCCAGGTTCCAGTCGACCAGCTGCCCGGCCAGCTGCTGCACTTCACGTTGCCCAGCCGCTACTGCCTCTCGGACGAGCTGATGGGTATGGCCTGGGATCTGTTCGGCCATTCGCCACCAGGAGCCCCGCGCGTGCAGGCGATCTGCGACTGGGTCCATGACAACATCAAGTTCAAGTACGGAACGAGCAATCCCCTTACCACGGCCGCCGACGTGCTCAGAGACCGCATCGGGGTGTGCCGGGACCTCACGCACGTCGCGGTCAGCTTCTGCCGAGCGATGAACATCCCAGCGCGGTACGTGTTTGGCTACCTGCCCGACCTCTACGTCCCGGTCGATCCCAACCCCATGGACTTCGCAGCCTGGATGGAGGTTTACCTGGGCGACAGGTGGTGGACGTTCGACCCGCGCAACAACACACGCCGCGCCGGGCGCGTGCTCATCGGGCGCGGCCGGGACGCCCTGGACGTGGCCATGATCACGACCTTCGGACCGGCCGCATTCCAATCGATGACGGTCTGGGCGGACGAGGTCAAGGGAAATTGATGGCCATCGAGCCCTCCAGCGTCGACTGGTCTTCCGCGAATCGCGTGTCTTATCTCGTGCGGCAGACCTTTCGATACGAGTATTCCGAGCCGATTCGCGAACTGAATCACCGGCTCGTCCTGATTCCGCCCGAGCGGTTTGGCGACCAGGTCCGGCTCCGCCACGATCTGTCCGTCACCGG
>DATMKM010000085.1:0-2641 GCA_035571315.1 Candidatus Acidiferrum sp. | reverse complement strand
CCTGACCGAGCTCGGCCGGCAGCTGCTGAAGGCGATGCGGCGCAAGAAGGTGATCCTCGACCTGAGCCACATGGCCCAGCTAGCGGTCGACGACGCCTTCAAGCTGTGGCGCGGCCCGATCATGGCCTCGCACAGCAACGCCCGCTCGATCGTGCCCGGCGACCGCCAGATCACCGACGCCACGGCCAGGGAGATCGCCCGCCGCGGCGGCGTCATCGGGGTGAGCTTTTACCAGAAGCACCTGCGCACATCGGGTCGCGCGACGCTGGCCGACGTAGAAAAGCACGTCCTGCACCTGGCGCAAGCCGCGGGCGGCCCGGAGCGCATCGGCCTGGGCACCGACCTGGACGGAGGCTTCGACTCCCGCGAAGCGCCGCTGAAAGACATGGCGGGCCTGAAAGAGCTGGACCGGCGTTTGCGCCAACACTTCAGCCGCGCACAGACCGAAGGCGTGATGGGCGAAAACTGGCTCGAATTCCTGAGCCGTAGTCTTCCGTCTCCTCGGTAGCGCACAGGGTCGCTCAGAGCATTTCGACGAGCTGCTTTGCGCTCATGAAGGCGAAGCCCATCCCGTGCCCGTTGAATCCCGCGCAGGTGTAGACGTTCTTCATTCCGTCCACCGGCCCGACCAGGGGCAGCCCCGTCTCTGTGAACCCCATGATCCCCGCCCACCGATTGGTCACCTCGGCGCCGGGATCCAGCTCAGAAAGCTTGCGGTCCAGGTGCTCCTGGATCTGATCGGTCGGCTGATCGTCATAGCCGACCTCAGAATCCAGCGACGTGTCCCGCCATCCGCCGATCAGCACCTCCCCGCTCGGTAGCTGCCGCCAGTATCGATAGCCGAAATGCGAGTACGTCGGCATGTCGCACACCGACCTCGCCAGCGGCGCGGAAGCGAGCATCTGCGCGCGGATCGGCTGGATCTTCACCTGCGGAAGCAGCAGCGACGTGTACCCGTTCGTAGCCAGCACGACGACGCCGGCGCGGCACTCATTCTCACCGGCGCGCACCGTGACCTCCTCGCCGGACGGCACGATCGATGTGACCTCGAGGCCCTCGCGAATCGCGCCGTGCCGCAGCCGCCCCGCCAGGGCGCCCACCACCGCCGCCGGGTCCACCTCGCCGTCGCGTGGATTAAGGAGGCGAGAGCCATCCCACCAAGCCACGAACCCGTCGTCGGCCAGCATCTGCGCCGACTCCTCCAGCCGTGTCCGCTCCTCCTCACCTGAAGCGAACGTCGCGCTGCCCAGCCGGCGGTAACCCACGTCCACACCCGCCACCGCCTCGATCATCCGGTCGTGGTTCTCGTCTGTGATCTGCCAGACCTCGCGCGCCTTCGAGCGCCCGAAGATCCGGACCGCCTCCGCGTAGCAGTCCGCCACACCGGCGAGCAGGAATCCCGCGTTGCGCCCCGAAGCGCCAAACGCAAGATGCCTTGATTCGACGAGCACGGCCGAAAATCGCCGCCGCGCGAGATGGTGCATCAAAGAGGTCCCCGCAATGCCGCCCCCGACGACCAGAATGTCCGCCCGATCGGGCAGCGAACCGCTATAGCTCTCCGCCGGCGCCTCCCAGAAAATCCCGCGCACGAGGTCAATTCTCGTGTCCGAATAACATTGATGGGCAAGTGGAGAGCTACGACGTCCTGGTAATCGGCGGGGGGCTCGCCGGCATCAGGGCAGCGATAGCCGCCGCGGAGGCGAACCCCCGGATCACCGTGGGGATGGTCTCCAAGGTCTACCCGATGCGCAGCCACACGGTCTCCGCCGAGGGCGGAGCGGCGGCCGCGCTGCGACCGGAAGACTCGTACGAGAACCACGCGTTCGACACGATCAAGGGCTCCGACTACCTGGCCGACCAGGACGTCGTGGAGGCCTTCGTGAGAGAGGCGCCGATCGAATTGATCCAGATGGAGCATTGGGGCTGTCCCTGGACCCGCGATCCCGACGGCAAGATCTCCGCCCGCCCGTTCGGGGGCATGACGACCTGGCGCACCTGCTTTGCCGCCGACAAGACCGGCTTCCACATGCTCCACACGGTCTTCCAGACATCCCTCAAGTACGAGCAGATCCACCGCCACGACGAGGTGTTCGTGACCAAGCTCCTGGTGGAGGACGAGCGATGCATCGGCGTGGTCGCGTTCGACCAGCGGAGCGGGCGCTTCGACGCGATCACGGCGAAAGCCACCATCCTCGCGACGGGCGGCTTGGGCCGTGTCTACGCCTTCACGACCAACGGCAACATCTGCACCGGCGACGGGATGGCGCTCGCCTACCGCGCCGGCGTCGGCCTGAAGGACATGGAGATGGTCCAGTTCCACCCGACCGGCCTTCCGTTCACCGGCATCCTGATTACAGAAGCGGTCCGCGGAGAAGGCGGTTATCTCACGAACAAGAACGGGGACCGATTTCTCAAGGATTACGTGCCCAACAAGATGGAGCTCGGGCCGCGCGACATCATCTCGCGCGCCATGGTGACCGAGTTCGAAGCGGGCCGCGGCTTCGAGGGCCCGCACGGCAAGTACATGAACCTCGACGTCCGGCATCTGGGCGAGGAGGCCATCGACCGCAAGCTGCCCTTCATGCGCGAGCTCGGTCGCGAGTTCGTGGGCATCGACATCGTCAACGAGCCCATCCCGGTG
>DATMKM010000084.1:0-7992 GCA_035571315.1 Candidatus Acidiferrum sp. | reverse complement strand
GGGAATCGACGCGCCCTTCGCAAAGGGTCGCGGATACGGTGCCGGGTTGAAATCGACAAACGCTGGTGGGCTCGCCGCGCCGAAGTAGACGTTCTCCAGGTCGCCCTGGGCAAGCGCGGCGGCGTTCAGGGCCGCCGGCTGCAGGGCGGCGTCATCCCAGCGGCCCGTGTCGAGCCGCTTGAGCAGCACCTGGACGGCCGCGACCGTCTCCGCCTCGGTGAATGCGCAGTGGCCCGGGCGATGGACGAAGGTCTGCCGCAGAAACGCGCTTGCTCCGGTGCCGCTGACAGCGCTCGCATACGCGGCCTCGTTGGGCGGGACCACGAGCCCGTCGTCTGTCGTGTGCATCGTCAGCACGGGAATGCCGATCTGCCCATCGAAGCTGATGTTGCGATCGAGGTAGGCGACGGCTGCCGGATCCGCGGACACGCGCGCGCCCGCGTTGAGAGCACGCAGGTCGGCTTGCAGGTCGAGCCCCGCGGCGGCGTAGAGCGCGTTCACCTCGTCTCGGTCAGCCGAAATGGACAACTGGTGGCTGTAATCGACGCCCGTGTTCCACGAGGGGTTGCCGCCCGCCCGTTGCTCGAGGTCCGCCCGGAAGCGGAACGCGAAGGCGAAGTCGACCCCCGACTCCCACTGCGCCTGCGCCGCCTCTTGCGCAGCGAAGTCGTTGGGGGCCGGTTCGGGCTGTCTCGGGTCGAACCAACCCGGCAGGTCGATCAGCGCCGCCACCAGCGCGATGCGCGCGCGCCCGGCCGCCGTCGTGGCCGCCTGGTTGAACGCGTCCAGCGCCACCTGCAGATTCGCGGTGGGGTCGCTGATGTGAGTCAGCTGCAGGCTCGAGCCAGGAGCCAGCAATGTGCGGAATGCGTAGGCGGCATCGAGCTCGAGGTTCCAGGTGGCGATTCCGCCGGAGAGCACCCCGCACATCGGCAGCGCCGCCGCGAAACGATCCGGATAGAGCTGGACCAGGCCGGCGGTGATCATTCCGCCAAGCGAGATGCCCCACGCGATGACCCGTTTGGGCTTTCCCACGTGCTGTTGGAAGTAATCGAGCAGCGCGATCTGGTCGGTAAACGCGTCCGGAAGCGCCCAGCCCGTGGAGCTGTATGAGGACCCGGCGATCGCGAAGTGCTGGCCGAGCAGCCAGGCCGTCGCATCGACGCTGGGCGACGCGGCGGCGAATTTCGGACCGCCCGGAGGCACGTAACCGTGGCTGTAGAGAAAGAGCGTCCCGTTCCATGAGGACGGGACTTCGATGTCGTAGGCGGCCGCTCCGATGCTGCCGGTCAGCGTTTTCGGGGCAGCCTGCGCCGGCGCTGGACCCGCCTGCGTGCAGCCGGCGATCATCACGACGACCAGGGCGAGGGCAACGTTCAGATGCCGGACCGCGACTGTCCTCCGTCCACGGCGACGACCGCCCCGTTGACCAGGCTTGCCTGCGTAGAGCAAACAAACGCGACCACCGACGCAACCTCCTCGACCGTGCCGAAACGCCCCAGGGGCATGTCGCGGCGGACGAACTCGGCGATTCCCGCGGGGTCCGCCTTCTGGCGCCGATCCCAACCCCCGCCCGGCCACAGGATCGATCCCGGGGCGACCGAGTTCACCGTCACGCCTGTCGCGGCAACCTCGAGAGCGAGCGACTTGGTGAAGCTGATCTCCGCCGCCTTCGCGGCGTTGTAGGCAGGCGCCCCACCGGTCTCGCGACCCCACACCGATGTGATCGTCACGATGCGTCCCCAGCCTCGATCCAGCATGCCCTGGAGCACGAGCTGGCTCAAACGCACGCTGACCGTGACGTTGCCTTCGAACGCCGTCTCGAACTCCTTGGCGCTGGTGTCGCTCCATGTGCTGCCGGCCCGAAGACCCAGGTTATTGACCAGGATGTCGACCGGCCCGAGTCCGTTGACTGTTTCCTCGACCGCGCGCCGAGGTCCGTCTTCGGCCATCAGGTCAACGGCGACGCCCAGCCCGCCCAGGGCTTCAGCCATGCGCTTGACGTCAGCCTCGGTCCGCGCCGCGATCGCGACGAGAGCGCCTTCGGCGGCAAGCGCCTGGGCGATGCCGAGGCCGATGCCGCGCGTGCTCGCTGTGACGAGCGCGACCTTGCCCGCAATCCCGAAGTCCACCTCAGGCATCCTAATGAGGTGCTGCCGCCGGGAGCCATCAACGAAGGACCGCCCGTCACTCCTCGCCCCTCGGCGACTGTGCTGCTGGTACGCGGCCGAGCTCCCTGGGAGCTACTGCTCGTGCACCGTCCCGGCGGGTCTGATTTCGCCCCGGGCGCGTACGTGTTTCCGGGCGGCACGGTGCACGCCGATGACATGGGTTGGGGCGACGAGATCCGGATGGCGGCGGTGCGCGAGGTGTTCGAAGAGGTCGGCATTCTGCTGGCGCGCCGCAGCCGCCGCTTTGCACGCCAGGCCGAAAGCGATGGCGTGCGCTCCATCGTGGAAGGCGGCAAGAGCTTCGGCGAGGCCCTGCGCGAGCTGCGCCTGGAGCCGGCGCTCGACAGCCTGGTGATGTTTGCGCGTTGGGTCACGCCGGTGCAGCTGCGGCGGAGGTTCGATGCGCGCTTTTTTCTCGCGCGCCTTCCCTCCGGCCAGGAGGTGCGGCCTCAGGAAGGCGAGGTGACCGACTGGCTCTGGACCTCCCCCGCGAGCGCGCTGACCAAGCCCGAGATCACCCTGGTCTACGCGACGCGGTCGGTGCTCGAGTCAGTCGCGCCGGACAATGATGCCGCGACGTTGTTCGCGCGAGCGAAGCGGCTGAAAGAGGTGCCGACCGTTGAGCCGAGGATGATTCAGACCGAAAGCGGCTGGGAGATTCTGCGCGACTAGCGCCAGCTATCGCGCCAGCGGTCGTAGTGGACGACCTCGACCCCCGCTTGGCGCAGCACGTTCAGCCCCGCCGGGTCGCGATACGCCTGACGGTAATAGACGCGCGCGACATTGGCGTTGATGATCATCTTGGCGCACATCACGCACGGTGATGCGCTGACGAACATGACCTTGCCGGGCACCTGGGCTCCGGCCTTGATCAAGGCGTTTAACTCACTATGAATGCAGCCGCACGCGCCGGGCTCGGCTGAGTCGCAACGGTTGGGGAGCCCTCTCGCGTTGCCGTTGTAGCCGATGCCCAGGACCTGCGTTAGGTCGGAGGTCGTGATCACGCTCCCGACCTGGAGCCGGGCGCACGTCGACCGCTTGGCGAGCTCTTCGGCCATGCGCATGTAGACCTCCTCCAGTGGAATTCGGTCGGGCGCCTGCTCGGGGTCGGGAAGGGGTTCTACGTTGGCCATTTTCCTCAGGTTAACACCCTTGTCTATACCCCTTTTGCGGACTACAATGCCCAAGATGTCGGTGCTCGAACTCTTGTTCGCGCTTCTGCTGGTATGCCTCCTGGCCGTCATGGCCGCAGTGGCCTTCCTGGTCTGGAACCTGGTCCGCCGTGCGGACGGACAGGCACGCGACGTGGCCGAACTCAAGCTCCGGCTCGAGGCCGGCGGGCAAGCCCAGGGCACGCAGGCCGCCGAGCTGCGGGAGCGCCTGTCCCAGACCCAGTCGGTCGTCGAGGGCCTGCGCTCCGCACTATCGGCACGCCAGCCGGTCGAGGAGGAGGCGCGGGCCAGCTTGAGGCGGCTCGAGAGCGTGATCGCCGGTAGCTCCACTCGAGGCGCCGCGGGCGAGAACATCCTCGAGGAGGCGCTCCGTCACCTTCCGCCAGAGATGCTGCAGCGCAATGTCTGGGTCGGCGGCAAAGTGGTCGAGCTCGCGCTGCGACTGCCCGGCGGAAAGCTCCTGCCGATGGACTCGAAGTGGGTTTCGAGCGGGGCTCTTGAGCAGCTGGCGGACCCGGCCCTGGACGCGACGCGCCGCGCGCAGCTTACGGCTCAGGTCGAGCGCGAGGTGGAGCGGCGCGTGCGAGAGGTGAGCCAGTACATCGACCCGGCCACGACATCCCCGTTTGCGCTGGCCGTTATCCCAGATGCCGCCTACGACGTCTGCCGGGGCGCCATCGTCGGCGCCCACAAGCGGCACGTGATGGTGGTCGGTTACGCGATGGCCCTGCCCTACCTGCTCACCCTCTACCAGCTGCACCTGCAGTTCGCGCGCACGGTAGACATGGAGAAGCTCCAGTCGGCCCTGATCGATGTGGAGCGCCACCTGGACACGTTGGAGAGCGTGCTCGAAAACAAGCTTCAGAGGGCGGTCACGATGCTCCAGAACGCCTACGGCGAGGGCAAGCAGGTGTCGGCCCGGATCCGGGCCTCCGCGCAAAGCGTCCAGATGGCGGAAAAGCCTGAAGAAAACCTTTCCACAGAAAGTACCCAGCTCGCCCTAGTCGAATCAGTTCACTAGGCTCGTTTTGCCCACTTTCCCACAGTCCTTCCGCAGCCTGTGCCCAACCTCGGAGCAGAGTTATCCACAGTTAATCCACCCACATCTTGGGGGTAAAGGTATGTTTAGACCGAATATCTTGTGTTTGGGGCTTGACAAGCCGAAAAGGCGCTCGTATCATTCACAGCGTTACATCGAGGCCCTGGGGCATAAGTGGCGGGCATGCTCTGGGGCCTCTTCCATCCCCAAACGAATAAGCATTTCGACCCACTCCACGTTCCAGCAACGACGCGATTCAAATACACCCTCACCGGGGATGATTCAAGGAGGCGTTCTCTAAAGAAATGGCCAAAAACATTGCCGACCTCGCCGGAGCCCGCTCGGGGAGCAAACCAAATGGGAGCCACTCCAAATCAGGAACCGTGAAAGGGCTTCGCTTTGGCCGCCACTTCACGCCTCCGGGCAGCCACGCCTTCGACCTCGTGGAGTGGGAGCGGCGCACCGCCGCGATCATCGGCGAAAAGGGCCAGGTCATCTTCGAGCAGAAGGACGTCGAGGTCCCCCGCTCCTGGTCGCAGCTGGCGATCAACGTGGTCGCACAGAAGTACTTCCGCGGCGGCCTGGGCACCCCTGAGCGCGAAACCAGCGTCCGCCAGCTCATCGACCGCGTCGTCGAGAGCCTGGGCCGGTGGGGACGCGAAGGCGGCTACTTCGCGAGCGAGGAAGACGCGGAGAACTGGTCCCAGGAGCTCCGGTACCTCCTGGTCACGCAGCACGCCTCCTTCAACAGCCCCGTGTGGTTCAACATCGGCGTGCCCGGCCGCGCCCAGCAGGGTTCGGCGTGCTTCATCAACTCGGTGGAGGACTCCATGGAGTCGATCCTCGAGCTGGTCAAGACGGAAGGCATGCTGTTCAAGTTCGGCAGCGGCACAGGCACCAACCTCTCGGTGCTGCGTTCCTCCAAGGAGCAGCTGTCCGGTGGTGGCACCGCTTCGGGCCCCGTGTCCTTTATGAAGGGCTACGACTCGTTCGCAGGCTCGATCAAGTCGGGTGGGACGACCCGTCGCGCGGCCAAGATGGTCATCCTCAACTCCGACCACCCCGACATTCTCGAGTTCATCCGTTGCAAGGCGGAGGAAGAGAAGAAGGCCTGGGCATTGATCGACGCCGGCTACAACGTCGGGTTCAACGTGTCGGGCGGGGCCTACGACTCGGTCCAGTTCCAGAACGCCAACAACTCCGTGCGCGTGAGCGACGACTTCATGCGAGCGGTCGACGGCGACAAGAAGTGGGAGACCAAGGCTGTTGTCGACGGCCGCGTCATCGACAGCTACAAGGCCCGCGACCTGTGGCGGGAGATCGCCCAAGCGACGTGGATCTGCGGCGACCCTGGCCTGCAGTTCGACACAACCATTCAGGACTGGAACGTGGTCCCAAACACGGGTCGCATAAATGCTACGAACCCATGTAGTGAATTCGTTTTCTTAGATGACACCGCTTGTAATTTATTAAGTCTTAATTTAATTAAATTCCAGACCGAGGACGGCAAGTTCGACGTCGAGCGATACCGGCACGCGATCGACGTGTGCTTCACCGGCCAGGAGATCATCGTTTCCAACGCTTCCTACCCCACGCCGGCGATCGCCAAGAACTCTGAGGCGCTCCGCCCTCTGGGCCTCGGCTACGCCAACCTGGGTGCACTTCTGATGTCGATGGGCCTTGCCTATGACTCAGAAGAAGGCGGCCGCTTCGCCGGCGCGCTCACCGCGATCATGACCGGACGTGCGTTTGCCCAATCGGCACGCATGGCCCAGGTCAAGGGACCCTTCAGCGAGTTCCCGAAGAACCGCGAGCCGATGCTCCGCGTGATGGAAAAGCACCGCCAGGCGGCGCACCAGTTGAGCACATCGCCCGAATCCGCGGAGGTGGTCGATGCCGCTCGCGAGACGTGGGACGAAGCGGTCAAGCTCGGCCGTGCCCACGGCTATCGCAACGCCCAGGCCACCGTTCTGGCTCCGACCGGCTGCCTCGTCGGCGGCTCGCTGGTACTTACCGATCGCGGACTGGTCAGGCTTCAGAGCCTGGGCAATCCCGAAGGCGACAAGTGGCAGGAGCTAAACGCTACGGTCGCCACTGACGCTGGACCCCAGGTGGCGACCAAGTTCTTCGTGAACGGCGCTGAGCCCGTCGTCACGGTGGAGACCAGTCGTGGCTACCGGATTCAAGGCACCGCAACCCATCGAATCAAGGTGATAGACGCAGAGGGACAGTGGACATGGCGGCGTCTGAGCGATGTCCGCGCTGGCGATCGTGTCCCAATGGTGCTTGGAGGGATGGTCGGGAAGCCTGCCTCTGTCCAATTGCCGCCACTTCCGGATGCCTACTGGACGTCGGATCCGCGCACGTTCGCGCCCCGACAAATGACCCGAGATCTCGCTGAGTTCGTCGGCTACTTCATGGGCGACGGATCGCTGCACACGAAGGGCATCCGTCTGTGCGTCACTGCATCTGACCACGATGTCGTGGAGCGCCTGACCAGCCTCGGCAATTCACTTTTCGGCCTCACCGCCGCGATCAACGAAATGCAGGGCTATACCGAAGTTGCATTCAACTCGGTCCGGTTGGTGCTGTGGTGGGAGGCTTGCGGCTTCGCCAAGCGGGCACCGGTGGCTGGGCATAGCGGGAAGGGGTACCTCTCTCACGTTCCTGATGCCGTCCTGTACGCAAACGATCCGGCAGTTTATGGCGCCTTTGTTCGTGGCCTTTTCGAAGCCGACGGCACGGTCTCGTCGGGTTACGTATCTTTCACCACTGTCTCCGAGCAGTTCAGTCGCGACGTGCAGGCGATCATGCTGGCGCTCGGCTTCGTCACCACACGAAAGGCTGACGAACCTGGCAAAGGAAGCTGGGGTACTTCGACGAAATATGTTCTAAGGCTGCTGAACCAGTCCACGGCTGGGCCATTCGGCGAAAAAGTCGGCTTTATTTCTCAACGTAAGCTGGCTCTCGTCGCACCGGCCGACCACCCGCAGGCAGCCCGTTACGACCACATCCCGTTTTCAATCGAGATGGTGAACGAGCTTGCTCCGACCAACGACCGGTTGCGACAGGTCCTCCTGATGTCCATCCGCCGCCACGGCGCAGTCTCGAGGCGAACCGCGACCAAACTTTTGGAGCGGACGGGCAGCGTTGAACTGAAGCACATGCTCAACTTCTTCTACGACTCAGTCGAGAAGGCAGAGCTCGGTGAAGAGCAGCTCACCTACGACCTCTCAGTTCCAGAAAACGTCACTTACATCGCCAACGGATTCGTCAGTCACAACACGATCGGGCTGATGATGGACTGCGACACGACGGGCATCGAGCCCGACCTCGCTTTGGTCAAGTACAAGAAGCTCGTCGGCGGCGGTCTGCTGAAGATCGTCAACACCACAGTCCCCGCCGCGCTCCGCAAGCTCGGCTATGACGAGGTGAAGGTCAAGGAGATCGTCGAGTACATCGACGAGAACGACACCATCGAAGGCGCGCCCCACCTGATGGACGAGCACCTCAAGGTTTTCGACTGCGCATTCAAGCCGATCAACGGCGCTCGCTCGATCGCGCCGATGGGCCACGTGCGGTTGATGGCTGCGGTCCAGCCGTTCATCTC
>DATMKM010000083.1:0-2939 GCA_035571315.1 Candidatus Acidiferrum sp. | reverse complement strand
ACTGGTCGCAGGCCGTTTCTTGACGGCTCCCGGAATTCAATAGAGTCCGAACCTGAACACCGCTCTGCGCGATAGCCAGGCTCCAACCACCGCCGCTCGCCCCTCGGGCGGGCGGCGGTTTTCTCTATCGTGGGTCGGCGCCGTCCCGTTCTTCGCGTACGTCGGCCTGTTCCTCCTGCTGCCGACGGCCGTCATCGTGGCGGGGTCCTTCTTCACCAAGGCCGGGTCGTTCACCCTCGCCAACTTTGCCGACGTCGACAAGCCGTACATCATCAAGTCCTTCACCGACAGCCTCGTCATTTCGTCGGTCAGCGCTGCCATTGGGGCCATCGTGGGCGCCGTGCTGGCCTACGCCGTGGTCACCGGTAACCCCAACGGCATCTTGCGTCGCCTTGTCACGTCGGCCTCCGGCGTGCTAGCCCAATTCGGGGGCGTCTCGCTGGCCATCGCCCTCATCGCAACGCTGGGCAGCGAGGGTTTCGTGACGCAGTTCCTCCTCGCTCGGGGCCTCGACATATACGCCCACGGGATCTGGCTATACGACCCGCCCGGGATCACCTTGGTCTACCTCTACTTCCAGATCCCGCTCATGGTCCTGGTGTTCCTGCCTGCGCTCGACGGCCTGCGCCCGCAATGGCGAGAGGCGACCGAGAGCCTCGGCGGAAACACGTGGCACTACTGGCGTTACGTGGCGGGCCCGCTCCTGGCGCCATCTTTCCTGGGCTGCGCGCTGCTGCTCTTTGCCAACGCGTTCTCGGCCTACGCCACGATTGCCGCGCTGCTCACCCAGGGTGGCGTCTACATACCCCTGGAGATCCAGAACCTGCTCACCAGCGAGACCGAGCAGACACAGCCGGGCCTTGCCCAGGCCCTGGCCCTGACCATGATCGTGATCGTCGTGATCGTGATGGCGCTGTACACGGTGCTGCAGAGGCGCACTTCCAGATGGCTGCGGTGAGCTGAATGCAGCGAGCACGGCGCCTGAAGCTCAAGATCTTTCGCTGGGTTGTATTGGTGGTGGTGGGCGTTTTCTTTCTCGCTCCGCTTGGAGGGATGCTCGAGTTCTCGACCCGGGGTAACTCGATCAACGCGCCGCGCACGCTGGACGGCTGGCTCCAGGTCGGCCAGACCCCGGGCCTGGTCAAGGGCATCATCGTGTCTCTCGAATTGGCCGTCATCACGCCCGTCGCGATGCTGGTCCTGCTCCTGCCGACGATGGTCTGGGTGCGCCTGCGCCTGCCGGGCTTGAGGCGAATCGTCGAGTTCATCTGCCTTTTGCCTCTCACAGTTCCGGCGATCGCGCTGGTGGTCGGACTCAAACCCATCTACGTATGGATCGAGATAAACGTCTCTCCTTTGACCCAGGTGCTGGCCTTCGCCTACCTCATCCTCATCCTCCCTTACAGCTACCGCACGCTCGATGCGGGCCTTGCTGCGATGGACCTGAAGACTCTTTCTGAGGCGGCCCGCAGCCTCGGAGCCGGATGGGCCACGGTGATGCTCCGCGTGATCGTCCCCAACATGTCCAGCGCCATCCTCAACGCGGCGCTGCTCTCGGTTGCGCTCGTCCTGGGCGAGTACACGGTCGCCAATCTCCTCAACTTCCAGAACCTGCAGGTCGAGATCGCGTACGTGAGCCTGACCAGCTCCAACACGGCAACCGCGGTCGCCCTCGGATCGCTGCTGTTCGCGTTCGTCCTACTTCTGCTTCTCTCGTTCATCGGTCGGGCCCAGGGTCGGCGCACTCGGGCGGAGGAGATTCTCCCGTCGTCCGCTTCTTCGGCCGGGATCTGGGGGCAGCGGGTATGAGCCAGAACCACCCAGCGCGGGCGGGCGTCGAGGTACGCCTTGAGGATCTGAGTCGACGGTATGCCGGGGTCACCGCGCTGAACGGCCTCAATCTGACGATCGCCCCCGGCGAGCTCGTCGCCTTGCTCGGTCCTTCCGGCTGTGGCAAGACGACCGCCCTACGCCTGGTGGCGGGGCTTGAGGAGGCCGACGGAGGCCGTGTCGTGTTCGGCGGCAAGGACGTGACCGGATTGCCGGCCAACAAGCGCGACGTGGGCATGGTGTTCCAGGCCTACTCCCTGTTCCCCCACATGACGGCGCAGCAGAACGTCGAGTTCGGGCTCCAGCTGCGGCACAAGTCGGCTGACGATCGCCGCCGGCGCGCGGGCGAGGTGCTGGACTTGGTCGGCCTTGCCGCCCACGCCTACAAGTACGCCAGCCAGATGTCGGGCGGCCAGCAGCAGCGCGTCGCGCTGGCCCGCGCTCTGGCCATCGAGCCCACGGTGCTGCTGCTCGACGAGCCTCTTTCAGCGCTCGACGCGAAGGTGCGCTCGCGCCTCCGCGACGAGATCCGCCGTGTCCAGCTCGAAGTCGGCATCACGACGCTGTTCGTGACGCACGACCAGGAGGAGGCGCTCGCCATCGCGGACCGTGTCGGCGTCATGAACGCTGGCCACCTCGAGCAGCTCGGCCCCCCGACCGAAATCTATTCGCGGCCGGCCACACCGTTCGTCGCCGAGTTCGTAGGGTTGACCAACCGTTTGGCGGGACAGGTCAGAGCGGGCCAGGTCGACGTGAGAGGGACGCACCTGCCGCTCGTCAAGCCGGACGTTGCGGCCGGCCCGGCTATTGCGCTCGTCCGCCCGGAGGCGGTGTCGATGACGGCCGACGGAGACATCGCTGACGGACCCCTGGTCGGCACGGTCATCGCAGTGTCCTTCCTGGGCGCCGTGAGCCGCGTCACCGTCGACCTCGGTGGCGGCGTCACAGTACTCGCGCAGATGCCTACGTCCGCGGCGGCCGCGACCCCCGCAGGTACGCGCGTGCGCCTTGCTCTGCGCGAAGACCCAGTCCTCATCGCGAGAGAGGAGAAAGCCTCGGGCGACGCGTGACGGCGGAGTCCGTGGGGCTCACCACGCGGCGCACGCTTG
>DATMKM010000082.1:0-5045 GCA_035571315.1 Candidatus Acidiferrum sp. | reverse complement strand
TCACCCGCTCGCGGCGATGGGCGCGCTCTTGATCGGGGCAGAGCTCGGCGGCATCCTGGGCTCACTGCTCGCGATACCGGTCGCGGTGATCGGGAACATCTTCCTGGGCGCGCTCTACGTGTCATCGCAGGGCCGCGACGGACTTTTGATCGCGGACACCCCCGGCCCGGTAGGAGTCAGCGACCTGCCGAGTCTGGCCGACCAGATCTCGGTGAACGCGGAAGACGTCCCAACCGAGATGGGCGCCGACCTGATGGCCAAGCCGCCGAGACGAAAACGGCGCCCGGTCCCCGCGCCGGAGTAGCTCCTCCCAGCATCTTCCCAGCAACCTCTCAGGTCTCACCGACCTCGCGCCAAGCTCGCCCACAGGTGTCGCTGGCATCTTGAAAGGCGTTCAGGCAGCAAGCCGGCTCCCCTTCCAGTAACGGCATTCACGAGGTAATTTCGATGTCCGACTCAGACCGTTTCGCAAGCGAATCCGGGGGCCTCACGCCCCCGACTCTTCCTCCGGAAGCAACCACGAAGCCTCGCTCCAGGCGGGGACCTCGAAGGGTTGCCGTGGGGGCGACAGTGGTCGCATTCGTCGGCCTGGTGAGTGTTCTCTTGCTCGGCTCAAGTCCGGCCAGCGCCGGCAACACCACAGTGCTCAGCGCCACTGCGCCAATCGCTGCCGTGTCGCAGCCCGCATCCGCACTCAGCGGTGGAAGCGTTCAGGCCTCGACCATCGCAGCCCAGGTCGATCCCGCGGTGGTCGACGTCAACACGGCCTTCGAGAGCGCCAGCGGTTCGGGAACCGCAGCCGGAACCGGGATCATCCTGACCTCGACCGGTGAAGTTCTCACCAACAACCACGTGGTGGAGGGCGCCACCAGCATCACCGTGACGATCGCCGGTCGTGCCGGCACGTACACGGCCTCTGTCATCGGCGTGGATCCGACCGTGGACGTCGCCCTCATCCAGGTCAATGGAGTTGCCGGCCTGCCGACGGCAACGCTCGCTGATTCGGCGACTGTTCAAGCGGGAGAAACTGTCGTGGCGATAGGAAACGCTGGCGGAGCGGGCGGAGAGCCCAGCGTCACCGAGGGGACGATCGTCGCTCTTGACCAGTCGATCACCGCATCAGGTGGCGCGACTCCTGAGCAGCTCACGGGCATGATCCAGAGCAACGCAACGATCGCTCCTGGCGACTCGGGCGGCCCGCTGGTCAACTCCGCCGGACAGGTGGTCGGGATGGTCACCGCCGGTCAGAGCACCTCGCGCAACGGCGCCACCGAGATAGGTTTCGCCATCCCCACCGACAATGCGCTGGCCGTCGTCAACCAGATCCGCGCCGGGCAGGCGAGCTCGCAGGTCGTCCTCGGGCAGGTGGGCTATCTCGGCGTCGCAGTCACGGACCTCACCGCTGCCAACGCAGCCCAGCTTGGGCTGAATGTCACCTCTGGCGCACTGGTCGTCGCAGTCGTCACCGGGTCGCCCGCCGACCAGGCGGGAATGAGCCAGTACGTCGTCATCACTGACGTCGCGGGCACTCCGATCAATTCGACCACCGACCTTGGGAACGTGTTGCACACCTACACGCCTGGTGACCAGGTGCAGCTGACCTGGACAGACCAAGCGTCGACGAGTCATACCGCCACGATCACATTGACCACAGGACCAGCGATCTGAAACGTCTAGTCGTGCCCTCTCCCCGCAAGGGGAGGGGGTGCGCGCTCTTACAGATCGATGACGCGGTTCGCAGCAGACTCTCATACATCTCACACGGGTCCCGGAGTCTCGAACCTCAGTCTGGGTTGATGCGCAAGGACGTTTCCGGCGCCGTCCCAAACCAAGCCACGGCGGGTCGCTGGCCCGCCGGCCTTTCGTCGGCGGCGCAACTCCTCGGTGAGGTTGCTGCCGGCATGGTCGCGGGCGCCCCAGGCGTCCTCGCCTACCGCTCGCTCGTGGTGCCCGCCGCTCAGCAAGTGGAGAGCACTCTGCGCCACTTCTCGGAGCGCTAGAAGCCCCAATCTGACCGACTGCTGCTCCATTTTGTTGTACTTGTGCAACAATATTCCGCATGGCTCCATCGATTCAGAACCGAATCGGGGTGCTGCGGGCTGAGCGGGGCCTCTCGAGACAGCAGCTGGCGGACGCCGTCGGGATCAACTACCAGACAGTCGGCTACCTGGAACGAGGCGACTACAACCCGAGCCTCGAGCTGGCGTTCCGGATCGCTGAGTACTTCGGTCTTCCCCTCGAAGCCGTCTTCTCCCGGCAACCGTTTGCACCCATGAGCAGCCAGCTCTACGGGAAGGAGGAATCGGCATGACCGAAGTCAACTCGGAAGACCCGGTCATCGCCGCGTGGCACCGGCGACCGCTCTCGAGTCGGGTGGGCAGCCGCAGCTTTCGCAGGCGGCTGATCATCGCCACTTACACCGGATGGCTTGTGTTCGCAGGGTGCGTCAAGTTTCTGTCCTACGGACCTTTGCGTCCGCCTTGGCTCTTCCTGGTTTTGATTGGGGGAAACTTGATCGTCCAGGCGGCCTGGGTGGTTCGCAGGACGATCATCAGCACGCCCGCCCTCGTGGATGCGGAGCTAGACGAACGCCTGATTCAGAGCCGGAACGCAGCCTTCCGCACCGCTTTCAAGATATTCGCAATCGCGGCGCTCATCAGCTGGCTGCTTGCCATAGAGGCGGTGCAGGCTCAACCCAACAACCAGGGCCTCCTCAACTCATTCATTCTTTTCATGGCAGTCGGGCTGCTTGCCACCACATTGCCGACGTTCATCGTTGCCTGGCGCGAGCCGGATCCGGCCGAGCCCGAACTATCGGCCCGGTGAGCGGGCAGCGGTTCAATCTCGAGCTGACCGCTCACTGCGTGCGCGACGAGCCGATCGCCTACTCCGATGCCATTCGGGCGGACTTTGCGCCGATCAACATCGGCGATGCGTGGGGCCCGCCATGGAGCACGACCTGGTTCCACGTCCGCGGTCGGGTGCCGGACAGCTGCGCCGGACTCGAGGTGGTGGCCATGTTCGACCTGGGCTTCGACGGGCCGACGGGGTTCACCTGCGAGGCGTTGGCCTGGAAGGACGGCCAGCCGTGGCGCGGCGTCGATCCCAACCACCGCTGGCTCCCGATCGATGGCCCTGAGATCGATTTCTACCTGGAGGCGGCGGCCAACCCGCGAGCCACCGAAGCGGGTCCCGAGCCGTCACTCTCGATGATCGCCTTGCGCCGCGCGCCGGAGCCGGCGTTCGTCTTGCGGCAGGCCGAGCTCGCAGTTCGCGAATCGCCCGATCACCGAACTGGTGACATGCGCCTCGACTCTACACACGAAATCACCGCGGTCGGTCACGCACACATCGACACCGCGTGGGAGTGGCCGATTCGCGAAGCCAGACGAAAAGTTGCGCGGAGCTGGTCGACGCAGCTGGCCCTGCTGGACGAGTATCCCGACTACGTCTTTGCCGCGTCTCAACCCGTGCACTACCAGTGGATGAGGGATTCCTATCCCGACATCTTTCGTCGCATCAAGGAGAAGGTTGCCGGCGGCCGGTGGGAGCCGGTTGGTGCGATGTGGGTCGAGGCGGACTGCAACCTTCCCTCGGGCGAGTCGCTCGTGCGCCAGCTCCTGCACGGCAAGCGCTTTTTCATGCGCGAGTTTGGCTATGAGACCAGGATCCTCTGGCTGCCCGACGTGTTCGGGTATCCGGGCAACCTGCCGCAGCTCATAGCGGGTGCCGGCTGCGATTCCTTCCTCACCCAGAAGCTGTCCTGGAACGACACGAACAAACCCGAACACCACACCTTCATGTGGGAGGGCATAGACGGAACTCGCATCTTCACGCACTTCCCGCCCGCCGACACCTACAACGGGAACTTCACCTCAGAGGAAGTCGAGCGAAGCATCCGCAACTTCAAGGACGGCGCCAGCTCGAACAGGTCCCTCTATCTCTTCGGGTGGGGCGACGGAGGCGGCGGTCCTCAGGCGGAGATGATCGAGTCGGGGCACCGCCTCGGCGTCACCCTCGGGCGCGCGGCCGATTTCTTTGAGGTGGCTGCGGCCGAGGCGAAAGGCCTGGCCACAGTGACGGGCGAGCTGTATTTCGAGCTGCACCGAGGCACCTACACGAGCCAGTCCCGGACGAAGCGGCTGAACCGACTTGCCCAGCAAGCGCTCCGCGAAGCGGAGATGTGGTCCGTAGCCGCCGGCGGCCAGTATCCGGCCAGCGACCTGGAAGCTCTCTGGAAGGCCCTCCTGATCAACCAGTTCCACGACATCCTTCCGGGTTCAAGCATCGACTGGGTTTACGAGGAGGCGGAGCGCGACCTTTCACAGGTCGTCGAAAGCGCGAATGCGATCGCGCAGCAGGCGGCGGCGACCATCTCCGGATCTGGTGAAAAGTTCGCCGTCTTCAATCCAAACTCGCATTACCGTCGCGAGGTGATCGACGCGGGCGGGTTAAGCCTGGTCGAAGCGCCGCCGTGCGGCTGGGCGGTTCAGGCCTCCGTGAGCGGCGGCGACCGGGTGTCGATCACAAACCGAACGATGGAGAACGGGCTGCTGCGCGTCGAATGGGATGACGCCGGGTTGCTCACGTCGATCTGTGACAAGGAGTCGGAGCGCGAGGTCTTGAGCGGCCCCGGCAATCTCCTCCAGCTTCACGACGACAATCCCACGCGCTGGGATGCTTGGGATCTCGACGCGACCTACCGCGACGAAGCTGTCGACGTCATTGATCTGCGTCGCATGCAGATCGAGGCGCATCACCCGCTGAGGGCAGTTCTGGGAACCACCCGGATGTTCGGCAGCTCGCTCATCCGCCAGCGGATGTCGCTGGATGCGGGATCACGGGTCCTCCGTTTCGAGACCCACGTCGTCTGGCGGGAACAGCACAAGATGTTGAAGGTCGCATTTCCTGTCACGGTCAGCGCGCGCGAAGCGACCTACGAGATCCAGTTCGGCCACCTGCGGCGGCCGACTCACGATGAGACGAGCCAGGCGAGGGCGATGTTCGAGGTATGCGCGCAGCGGTGGGCGGACCTCGGCGATGGC
>DATMKM010000081.1:0-7477 GCA_035571315.1 Candidatus Acidiferrum sp. | reverse complement strand
GCGATGCGATCCATCCCGCGGAGAAGCTCGCGTCGCTGATCACCACGTCCTCGGGACCCAGGCGGGCTGCGATCTCGCGCATCACGCGCGGCGGAGCAATCGGCACCGCTTCCGAGCCCTCCGCCTCAGTCCGCTGCCCCGCCGCGAGCTTTTTCGCATCGCCGGCCTCGCGGATCCATTCGGGACGAGTTTCAGTCTCGACGAGCGCGAGCAGCGCCTCTAGAGTCGAGCGGGCGTCGCCGTTCAGAGCGACTGTGGGCCGGAATGTCCTCCCCAGCTCTGATCCATCCACGTCGAGGTGGATGGTGGACTGCTGAGCCAGCGGCAATGTCCAGTTGTGGCTCGTGTTTTGCCCAACTTTGCAGCCGCACCAGAAAACGACGTCAGCGCGGCGCACGAGCTCCAGCGACTCCGTGGTTCCAAGGGGGTTGAGGACGCCCGCCGAGCTCGGTCCGATCTCGTCGACCGCACCCTTCCCGGAGAAGCTGGTCACGACAACCGCGTCGAGACGCCGGGCGAGGGCCTCGAGCTGTTGGGTGGCGCGAGAGGCGTGCACGCCGCCGCCCGCCACGATGACCGGCCTGCGGGCTTGCTTCAGCAGGTTGGCCGCCGCCGTCACCGCGTCCGGCGGCGCCACCGGGCGGAAGGCGGGCGCCTGCGTGTAACGATCGTCGGCCTCCACGTCCCCATCACCGGCGTCCCACTCGGCGTCCATCACGTCGTGCGGAATCACCAGCGCGACCGGCCCAGGCCGGCCTGTGGTCGCGATCCGAAATGCCGCGCGGATCATCTGCGGCACCGCCGTGGTGGTAGGGACGTCGAGCGTGGATTTGGTGATCGAGGAGAGAAACCTGAGCTGGTCGAAGCCCTGCGAGGCCACGCCCATCTCCCGATACGGCGCCCAGTCCCTGGGCAACTCGCCGACCAGCGCGATCACCGGCACCGAGGCGTTCCGGCTTTCCACGAGGCCGTCGCTGAGCTTGGTGGTGCCGGGACCGACCGTGACGTCGCACACGCCGGGGCGCCCGGTGAGCCGCGCGAATGCGTCGGCCGCGTAGGCGGCGGAGCGCTCGTCACGCACCAGGATGTGCCGGATCCCCGGACGACGGGAGATGCCGTCGTAAAGGGCGGCGGTCTGGCCGCCGGGCTGGCCGAACACGTGCGTAACGCCGTAGCGCATCAGCATCTCGGCCAGCAGGTCCCCGACGTGGGCCATCAGCGGGCGGCGTCTCCGCGGCGAAAGTCGCGGGTCAGCTCGTCGAGCCGCCTGACGACGCCGGCCTCGAGTGAGACTTCGGCGGCGGCGAGCGTGTCGTCGAGCTGGTCGGGCCGGCTCGCCCCGATGATCGGCGCCGTGATGGCCGGGTTGTGCATGACCCAGGCCACGGCGAGCGTCGCCGGCTTCACACCGGCGTCCTCGGCGATCTGAGCGAAGGCCGCAACCGCCTCGAACTCGCGGTCGTGCCAGTAGCGGTCCTGGTACATCGGGCCGGCGTTGGGAATCGTGAAGCGGGTGCCGGCGGCCGGTTTCTGGCCTCGCCCGTACTTGCCGGACAGGAGCCCGCCGGCCAGCGGGTTGTAGGCGATGACCCCCACGCCCTCCTCGATGCAGAGCGGGAAGAGCTCCCGCTCGAACTCGCGGAAGAGAAGGTTGTAGCGAGGCTGGACCGAGTCGAAGCGCGTGAGCCCGAGCGCCTCGCTGCGGCCGAGCGCGCGGGCGAGGCGGTAGGCGAGGAAGTTGGAGCAGCCTATGTAGCGCACCTTGCCCGAGCGCACGAGGTCGTCCAGCGCGTGCAGGGTTTCGTCGAGCGGGGTTTCCGGATCGTCGCCGTGCAGCTGGTACAGGTCGATGTAGTCGGTGCCGAGCCGGCGCAGCGACGCATCGACCGCATCGAGGATGTGGCGGCGGCTGTTGCCGGCGTCCCACGGCTGGGGGCCGGTGCGCCCGAAGCACTTCGTGGCGAGCACGAACTGGTGGCGCTTGCCCTTGAGCCAACGGCCGAGGATGTCCTCGGTCGTGCCGGCGAGGTCGACGCCGCCACCCAGCGGATAGGCGTCGGCCGTGTCGATGAAGGTGACGCCACCCTCGGCCGCACGATCCAGGACAGAGCGGGCTGCCGGTTCGTCGATCTGCAGGCCGAAGGTCATGGTCCCCAGGCATAGCCTCGATACCTTCAGGCCCGTGCGGCCAAGCCGCGTGTGTTCCATGGCTGCTCCTTTCAGGTTGTCCGACGGGCGGGGTCAGTCGTCGGAGGTGTCGACCTCAAAGTATGTGAAACCGTGGTCGACGTTGGTGTTCCCGACGAAGAAGTTGAATCCAATGCCAGGACTGCCGGTGTCGAACACGTCGTCCGTGGCCGAGATGACCTCGACGCCGTTGATGAACCCCCTGAGCACGTTGCCGTGAATACTCGCCTCGATCAGGTCGCCATGCTTCACGCCGTACCGCGCACCGATCAGCTTCTCCAGCGAGGTGAAGTCTCCGACCTTCCCATTCCAGCGCACGATCTCCGCATAGCCCTCATCCGTCTTGAGGCACCGAAAAAACACCTCGTATCCGGTGCACAGATGCGGCGCGATCGCGCTGCGCAGGCGGATCTCGACCTCCTGAAAGAACTCGGCCGTCGGGTGCTTGCTGAAGACCGTGCCCTTCGCGTGTTGGTTCTTGCCCCACGCCCCGGCGAGCACCGCTGTCGGATCGTCGTAGTCACCTTCGGGGATGGATCCCTCGCCGCTCGACGGGTCGAGGTTGCCCTGCTCGACCCGTCGCTCCGCCACGGCCATGCGCGTCACCGATCCGTAGGCGAGCCCGTTTTTCGTCAGGACGTCTGCCCAGTCGACGCCGTCCTTCTTCCCGTTGAGCCACAGCCCTCCCTCCGAGAGGGGTGCTTCGTCGCGAGCGAAGCTCGTGCGGTACGACCTCTCCAACACCCGCCCCCTAGAGCGCCGTCCGGTGAGCCAGCTCGTCGGGGGTCTCGCGACGCTCGCCCACGATTTCGCCGGCCTTCTGAAGCCATTGTTCGCTGCCTCGCAGCTTGAGCACGACGAGGATCGCGATTCCGATCAGCAACCACGCGCCGACGATGAACGGCGACAGGTTGTAGGGAGCCGCCGGCAGCGGATTGAAGGATGCGTAGAGCGAATAGATGAGGATGAGACTGGTACCGACCGGGAATACGAAGTGGAATATCCAGTTGAACTCCTGCCGCCGCTCCCGCCAGTAATAGAGGACGACGCCGATGTTCGCCATGACATAAACGAAGATCACGCCGATTACGAGCACGAACCCGACGGTGAGGACGAAGATCTTGTCGGGACCGAACAACGCCGCGATCACAACGCCCAGAAGCACTGAAAGCGCGAATTGCATGTGGATCGCGACCGTGGGAGTCTGGCGGACCGGGTGCACCGTGCCGACGACTTTCGGCAGTACACCGCTCTGTCCCATCCGGTACCACATTCGCGTGGCCACGTTCTGACAGGCGAGGCTGGCGCCAATCACGGACGTGAACATCGCGAGGAGGGCAAGGAACCATAGACCGCCCCAGATCCGGTGCGCGATGACGAGCGCCGGCAGCTCCGCTGATGACGGCAGCTTGGCCAGGTTGTCGTTGCCCCAGCCGATGATCTGGCCCCAGATCACCAGGATCAGCATCAGCCCGATGATCACGATCGAAGCCATCGTCGCGCGCGGGATGTTGCGCCGCGGGTTCTCGGTCTCCTCGGCGAGCGGCACGGCTGCCTCCCAGCCGGTGAGACCCTGAACCGTGAACACGACGGCAAGCGCGAACCCAGACGCGGTGGCGATGCTGCCAGGGTTGAAGGTGTAGTCGAAGGACCTGAGCGTGAACCCGCCAGGACCGGGGCTCAGCAGCCCGGAGAGCCCAAGGGCCAGAACGATCAAGAACTCGAGCGCTCCCACGATCACGATCGTGCGTACCGAGAGCTTGATCCCGAGGTACGCCAGCGCCGTGACCGCGGGGATGGCGATGATCGCGAACATCCACCAGTGGAACCAGGTCACACCGTAGTTCGACTTCAGCTCACCCTCGAGGATGAACCCGAAGTAGGCGAGGATCGGCCCCGGAACGATCGGGGAATAGAGCACGAACATCCAGCCGGTCAGGAAACCCGCGCGCGCGCCGACGGTCCGGCTGACGTAGGTGAAATAGCCGCCCGCTGACGGGAAGCGCCTGGCGAGCTGCACCAGACACATGCCCAAGGCGAGTACCACGAGAAACCCGAGGAGGTACGCCAGCGGCGCGTGACCTCCAGCGAAGCTGACGATCGTGGCCGTGAAGAAGAAGGCCGCTATGGCCGGGGCAATGTGCGTCACGTTCTGCATCACCGCGCCGGTCAGGCCGACGGCGCCGGCCCTTAGCGGAGTTTCGGCGACCCATGCTTCTCCAGGCTTCTCGACGACGTCCTCGTTGAGCTTGCGGGCGGACGCATCAGCCATCTCGATCCCCCTCCCAGCGCGCGAATGCCTGGCCAATCGTCTCGGAATGTCTAATGTCCGAGAACATTCGACATTTCTACTCGCGCCCCGAGGCTCTGTCAATGGTCCTGATTTGGATTCGATCCCGCATGCCGGCGCCCTTATCCTTGCTGATGTGTTCGAAGTTCGCGAACGCAGGAGGCAACCTTCTGTCGCCGAAATCGTGCCTGCTCTGGCGCGTCGCTTTCTCGGCGAAATCGACCTCGGCGCCCGCCTGCCAACAGTTCGGGCCCTGGCACGCGAGCACCATTCGAGCAACTCCTCAGTTCATGCGGCGATTGGCCGCCTGGAACAAGGGGGAGCGATCGCCGTGGAGACAAGGGGCCGCGCGGGGGCCTTTCTGGTGGAGCGATCGATCGATCGGTTGTGGGCGATGATGAAGACCGGTCCGCTCGTCATCGCGCTCCCGTTAGCCTCCTCCCCGCGTTATGAGGCCCTAGCGACGGCGATCAAGCAACTGATCGCCAATGCCGGACTCGAGGTAATCCTGATGTTCGTGCGCGGATCCCGACAGCGACTTCAAGCCGTGCGTGAGGGTCGATGCCACCTGGCCGCGATGTCCAGCTTCGCGGCCGCCGAGCTTCGCGACGCAGGCGAAACAGTCGTGATGGAGCTGCTGCCGAACTCCTACAACACCGGCCACCGCGTCTTTTACGTTCCGAATGGCGAAGGAGTTCGCCCGATCCGCGTCGTCGTCGACCGTCACTCTGCCGACCAGCAGCTGCTGACGGCCCTGGAGTTCGCGGGCACGCAGGTCGTGACGCTGCCTGCGATGGGCGGTCAGATCGCGCGTCTACTCGAGAGCGGGCAGGCAGACGCGGCTGTCTGGACTATCGATGAGATGCAGACTCGGTGGCCGGTCGGTGTCCTCGACCGACCCCTGTCAGCGACGGTGCGCGAGCGCATCGGAGATCGGGACACACGGGCAGCACTGGTATGTAAGTCGGCCGATGCTGCGGTGCTGCGCGCGGTTTGCGGGGCGCTGGACCCTGCTCAGGTTGAGCGGATTCAGCTGGACGTCCTGGCTGGACGAACCGTCCCGGAATATTGAAAGGTTGTCAGCGCGGGAGGATGGGATGAAAGCATCGACGTCTCTGTTCGCGACCGAACTGGTCGATAAGGAAATGGACATCGTGCTCAACCGCTTGCAACGACACTCTTTCCCCCACAACCCAGCCCATCGTGGAAAGGGGCGCCCGATTGCAATTGCATAGGCGCCCCTTACGATTTGTGCGCGGGGGGCCGGGCGATCGAGTAAGGCAGGCTTGCTAGCATGGCTTTGCCTGATCCCAGGCCGGCGCGGTCCCCGCCTCAGCTCCCGAAATCGAGTTGACAAGCCAGCGCTAACGGGACACCAGCGATATCTGAATACCCGTGCGATCAATCAGGGAAAAGGTTGCTGAGCGTTCGAGTGGCCGCCCGTCCAATCCCGAGCGGCCGCTCTATGTCCGCTACATATTCGGGCAGGTATGCGTCGTCGACCCGCCCGATGGACTCGGAGCCGGCGACGGCGATGCCGCGAATACAGGTAATGCGACGACCAAAGCCCCGAGGGCCCCGACCGCAACGATTAACGCCAGGATCACCTTACGCAACGGTTTGCGTCTGGGCGTTGGCGGCGTCCCTTCCGCACTGTCCGCCGGCGGTAGCTCTAACTGCTCGCCATCTTCATTCACTTTGCTTCTTCACCTCCGGGAATGACTGCAGTGTGACCGGCCGAACTTTGAACAGCCTATGAGTCGCCTGAGAGAATGAGACCCCGGTTGGCGGGGCCTACTCTCGAGGTCAGGGCGCGCGATTGGCGTCTCAGCAACTGACGGCTAGGATCACGATGGCGCGCTTTTCCGCCATCAGGATGGGGAGCTCACCTTGATACCCCGTTGGCGTGCAGCCCCGGCCAGGCGCTCGTCGTAGGTCACGAGAATGCCGAGGTCAGAGCCGATTGTCAGGGCGGCCGCTAGATGCACGGCGTCTAGGGAGCGCATCTCGCGTGGGTCCAATTCGGCAGCGCGGTCGAGCATCGGCTCGTCGAGTCGAATCAGCCTCATGCTCCCAAAGAGTCGGCGGGCTGCACCGACTTGAGAGTCGTAACCGGCCCGCCGCAGAGCGCGAACCGCTTCGGTCCGCAAGAGGATCGCCGACGTGAGTTGAGGCCAACGGAGGAGAAACCGTCGCAGCGTTGCAGACTCGCGCTCGGCCACAATCAGCTTCAAGAAGGCTGACGTGTCCAGGTACGCGGCCTTAACGCTCATCCGCCCGCAACTCGGTGAGCGCCCGAGATGGGCTCTTGCGACCGGGGGTTGGAGCCGCCGGTAAACCTAGCTCCTCCATCAAATCGAGCAGGTCACCTTCGCCTTCAGATGCTCTTCCCTCGAGGACCAGCTGATCCAGCGCGCCTGGCTGGAAGGGCACGATTCGTGCGATCGGATGGCCGTGATCGGTAACGTCGATGACCTCACCTGCGACCACCCGTTTCAGCACGGAACTGGCGTTCTGGCGTAACTCCCGGATGCCTACAGTGTTACTCATGGAGACTACACGGTAGCACAAAAGGTGGCCCAAAAATGGCGGTAGCAGCCGACCTGGTCGAGGGAACCCACCTGACGGTGCGCTGAAGAGGTCGATGCCGCGTTAAAGGCGGCCGCCGCCGTGCTTCCGTAGCTACTGATAGCCACCAGTAATGCTTATCCGGTTTGCTCCGCCAGGACGAACGCGCCAGCCTTGATTTCTAGGTAGGTCGTGGGCGGCAGCTTGGCTCCGATCCCGAGCAGGGTCTGGAAGGCGGCCATGGGCGTCCGCCTGCGGTTGAATCGGAACACAAACTCGTCCAGATAGGCCTGCAGCTGGCGCTCCGAGACGCCGCGATACGTGCCCTGGAGCCAGGTCTTCAAATTGCTGATCACGCGGTGGGCACGAGGCAGGACCTCGAGGCCATCCTCACCGAGCCGCCGTCCAGCTCGAAGGCTCTTGAGCTGATGG
>DATMKM010000080.1:0-11692 GCA_035571315.1 Candidatus Acidiferrum sp. | reverse complement strand
TTCGGCTGTGCGCGGGTGTGATTCGGCTGTGCGCAGGTGTGATTCGGCTGTGCGCAGGTGTGATTCGGTTGTGCGCGGGTGTGATTCGGCTGTGCGCAGAAGTGATTCGGCTGTGTAACGGTGCGGACGGGCCGTGTGACGGTGCGCACAGGCCGTGTCACGGTGCACACGAGCTGTGTGACGACGCGCACTCGCCGTGTAACGGTGCACACAGGCCGTGTGACGGCGCACACGGGCCGTGTAGCGGTGCCCGCGGACCGAATCGGCAAAACACCTAGAGGTTCCGCCGCGCACCACGTGGTCTGCGCCGTACACCGCGTGGGTTGCCGCGATTCACCACGTGGTCTGCGCCGAACACCGCGCGGGTTGCTGCGTTTCACCTTGTGGTCTGCGCCGTACATCGCGCGGATTGCACGGCAGACCGCGTGGTGTTCCGGAAAAACCTCGGCGGTGCGCATGACAGACCCCGAGGTGTTCCGGGGAACCCTCGGCGGTTTGCACGACAGACCACATGGTGTTCCCGAGAAACCTTGGCGGTACACACGACAGACCACTTGGTGTGCCGGCGATTCCACACGGTGCTCACGACAGACCGCGGGATGTGCAACGACAGCCGGTCGATGCGCCGCGCCATTCCCGGGGTTTTGGAAAGGGGATAGCATGCGGTCGATGTTGACGGGCTGGTTTTGAGAGAGATTCCGGCAGCACCGCGCCCGTGGCCAGGCCGGCTCGCGGCCGGACTGAACAGCGACGGGATGCTCTACTGCGTCCTGCTCCTTCTGGTTTGGGGGCTGACCGTGCCGATGCGCGGCATGTGGCAGGACGACACCTTGCTGCTGCGGCTGGCGCGCACCTTTCAAGGCCACGGTTTCATCGCCGCCCTGACCCCGGTCGCCGCTCCCCTGCGGCGCCTCTATACCCTGCCGTTCCGCCTGGCGCTGGCCACGCCGCAGCCAATCTGGACCCTGCACCTGATCTACGGCGCGGCCTGGCTCGGGCAGGCCCTCGCCGCGGGCTGGATCGCACGGCTGCTGCTGCCGGGAAGGCGGCTCACGCAGTTCCTGGCGATCTGCCTGACGCTCACAGCGACCAGCGACTACGTGACCGACAACCTCACCTCTCTGGGCTACAACCTTGGCGCGCTCATGCTGCTGCTGGCCGTCGGCTGCAGCCTGCGCTACGTGGCGGGCGGGAGCGCCGGCTGGATCGCGCTCGCGTGCGTGACTACGGCGGTCAGCATCTGGACCATCGATGTCGCCATTCCCGCCCTGCCGTTCGTACCATTGCTCCTGTTCTGGCGTGGCGGTACCGCGGCCTGGCGGCGGATTCTTTGGGTGCTGGCGGCGGTCGGTCTCACGCTCGCTCCCGCTGTCCGGGCCGAGTGGCGGTTTCTGCACGACGCCTCCGGTTACGCGGCGGTGGCCATGCGGCCGATGCCTCTCGCGGATCGTCTTCATCGCACGATGAGCTTCTGGCTCGAGAACTTCAAACCGTGGCGCTGGGCTCTTGCACGCCCCATCTGGTATCCCAGGCCGCCGGCGGCGATTCCGCTGTGGGCCATGGGACTGGCAATTGGTGTGGCGGTGGCATGGTTCGCGTTCCGGGCACGCCAGGCGCAGAACCCGGATCGGCCCGAGCGCCCCACTCGGATACTCCTGCTGGCTGGGATCTTCGCGGCGATGGCCCTGGCTGCGAATGCCGCGTATGCCGGGCTTCAGATGGCCGAAATCCACTATCGCACGCACATCCTGTCGCGCACATGGGCATCGCTGGCGGTCGCCGTTATGATCGGCTGGGCGGTGCAGCAATGGCCTCGCTTCCGGACCGCTCTCCTGCTCGTGCCGTTCCTCTTCGTCGGTTTCGGAGTCTGGGGAGGCTTGGAGCGTCAGGACCTATGGGTCTCGACCTGGCGGCTGCACAAGAAAGAGCTCCTGTCGATCGTTACCACCGCTCCAGCCTTGAAACCTGGCACTGGTATCATCCTGCGCAGCCCACCCACGCCGGATCTGTATCTCGCCACAGAGGCCGACTATCTGGCTCAGAGCTGGCTCATTTTGCTCTATGACGACCCGGCCATACACGCCCTGCGCATGGCCCCCGACCGCGGGACGGGTTGCCGTGCCACACCCGAGGGTCTCGAATGCTGGCACGAGCAGAAGGCCGAATGCGTCGCGGCAGGCACGTGTGCGGCCGATCGCTTTCCCTACGAGACACTGGTGATCATGGACTTCGACAATCAGAGAGGAACCTGGCGTTTGGTGTCCAGTGCGCAGGGTGACCCTCTATTAGGCGGATCCGCCGCGGCGCTGGCCGGCTATCGGCCCGCCGGCCGCATCGTGGAACGTCCGTTGACGGCGCGGCAGCGGGCCCTGTTGCTGGAGTAGATTGGGGCTTTCCCATGCGCCCCGAGCTCTCCGTCGTTGTCCTGTGCTACCGCTCCGGCGGCGCGGCGCGCTCCTTCGCGGCACGGATCAGTAAGGCGCTCCTCGACGCGGGCATCGACAACTATCAGCTCGTGCTGGTTGGCAACTATGTGTCCTGCAGCGGAGACACGACCCCGGACGTCGTACGGGAGCTGGCGGCCGGTGACCCCCGCATCGTGTGCTCTGCCGTGGAGAAACAGGGAATGATGGGTTGGGACTTGCGCAGCGGATTGGCTTTGGCCACCGGTCAGTACCTGGCGGTCATCGACGGCGACGGCCAGGTTCTGGTCGAGGATCTTGTGCGGGTCTACCGCCTCCTCCGCGAACAGGGACTCGACCTGGCGAAGACGTATCGCAAACAGCGCGGCGACGGCCTCAAGCGCAAGGTCTTTTCGCTGGTCTTCAACGGGCTCTTTCATATTCTCTTCCCCGGGCTTCCCGTGCGGGACATCAACGCCAAGCCGAAGATCTTTACACGCTCCGCCTTCGAGCGGATGACCCTGCAATCCACCGACTGGTTCATCGACGCCGAGATCATGCTTCAGGCCCGCAGTCTTGGACTTCGCATCGGCGAGACGGAAACGGAGTTCCTCGGTCTGACCGGCCGGCGTTCCTTTATCAAGTTGGCGGCTGTATTCGAGTTCCTGCGCAATCTCTTGCGCTACCGGATCCTGGAGCTCCGGCGGCGGGGCAGAAAATGAGGATACTGGTGACAGGCCCCGGACTCCTCGGCCGCCCGCTGCTGGCCGAGTTGAACAGGCGAGGCATCACCGGCGCGGTCCTGCATCGCCGTGCTTCGGCCTCCTTACCGCCTGGTTGGCGGTCCGTCCGCGCCGACGTGACGCGGCCCGAGAGCCTGGCAGGGGTATGCACGGACTGCGATGAGGTCCTCCACCTGGCGGCCGTCACGCACTCGAACCGGCGCGAACGCTATACCGAGGTCAATGCTCTCGGCACGCGGAATCTGGTCGCCGAGGCCCGGATGGCCGGCGTCAAGCGGTTCACTCTGGTGAGCACGCGCGCGATCGACCCCGCGGGCGGCGCCTACAGCCGATCCAAGATCCAGGCCGAAGAGATTGTTCGGGATTCGGGTCTGGCCTGGAACATCCTGCGGCCCGCCGAGGTCTATGGCATGGGAGATGGCACGGGCGGTGAGGGCATCTCGATGTTGATCGAACGCTGCCGCCAGGGCCGTTGGGTCCCGGTGGCCGGAGACGGCAGCCCGCGGCTGGCGCCGGTGTATCTCGACGACGTGATCGACGGCATGTGCCGCGCCGTGACGGCGCCTGGTCACGGCGGTGTACACGTGCTGGCGGGGCCTGAAGAGATGACCTACCTGCAACTGATCCGGCGTCTGTCGGCCTATTTCCACACGCGCCCGCGTACCATTGGCGTTCCTGCCGGCCTGCTCGCGCTCGCCGCTCGGGCGCTGGCGCTTCTGCCGCTCGAAAAGCCACCGCTCTATGCCGACCAGGTGGCGCGCCTGTTCAGCCCGAAGAGCCACGACACGTCGAGTGCGTTTCTGGCTTTCGGTTTTACCGCCCGGCCGCTCGAGCAGGGCCTGAACGCTCTCTTTCATCCACAACCGGAGGCCGCGGCGTGAGTTTCGACGAGCACAGCGCGGACTACTCGCAGAAGATGGAGCGGGCCTTGACGGTCGTCGGCCTCGAACATGACTTCTTTTTCGAAGCCAAGGTGCGGCACATCCTCGAAGCGACGCGCCGACTCGGGGCTTGCGCGGCAGAACGCTCGGAGCGCCAATGTTGGCCGAGCCTTGGGCAACCAACGCTGCCGGCCGTGCCGGCTGCCGGCCGTGTGCTCGAAATCGGCTGCGGCATCGGCTTGCTGACCCAACGCCTGCGTCCGCTGCTCACCGACGTCTGGGGGATCGACCCTTCCATCTCCAGCCTCGGGCAGGCGGCGTCGCGCGATGGCCGGATGATCGCCGCGGACGGCCTGCGCGCGCCGTTCGCTGACGAGACTTTCGACCTGGTGATCGCCGTTTGCGTTCTCCATCACGTACCCGTCGACCAGCGCGCGGCCTTTCTGGCCGAAGCGGCACGTATCACCCGGTGCGGCGGCATGATCCTGCTGATTGAGCACAACCCGTGGAATCCTCTTACCCGCATCGTGGTCGGCCGCTGCGAGCTCGACCGCGACGCGGTGCTACTAGCGCAGACCGAAGCAAGACGCCGGCTCGCCGCCGCCGGCCTCTCGGACATCCGCTCCCGCTACATTCTCTTCTTCCCCTGGCGCGGAGCCGTCTGGCGGTGGCTCGAAGCGCGCCTGGCCTGGCTTCCGCTCGGCGGCCAATATGTGATCGACGCCGTGCGGAGGTGACGGCGGTAGCGGCCGGGGCGCTCTTCAACCTGCATATTGATTGATTGAGTCATCGGCCTCATCATCGTCAGCAACAAGTCCGCGTGCAACGGCAACCTCGGATCTACCCTTGCCGGCTAAAGCCGGCCGAAGAAAGGAGCGCGATATGAGCGACACCAATGTTTCGGGAACCGTCTTCGATTCGAACGGCAAGACCGTGGCGGGGGCGACTGTCTCGGCTACGAACACTGCGACATCGAAGGTCGTGTCAACGGCCACATCAGAAAGTAATGGGTCGTTTCTCATCGTCGTTTCCACCGGGGCTACCTATCTGTTCACGGCCTCGAAGAGCGGCGAAACAGGCCTGAAGGTAAAGCTCGACAACGGCACCAGCGACACCCAAAAGGACAGCCTATCCCTCGGTATTGGATTTACCGCGGTCCAGGCTTCGTACTGATTCAACGAACGCCATGCGAACCGCGATTGCCGCTGCTCTTCTCGTTGTGAGCGCGGCAACGGCCGGCAAGAGCTTGTCGCGGACCTCAACGAACGAGACCGGTTTCCTGCTTGCGGGCGAGCGCATCCGCTTCGACGCGAAGGCGAGACCGGAATTCACCGAAGATCAAATCAAGTACAGCGCGGAAGCGACCCGCTCCGGCCTTGTGAAATGGGCCGCGACGCCAAGCGGCCGAAGGATGATTCTCCGCTTCGACAGCGCCGAATACGCGGTCACGATCCGGGAGGACTGGGACAGCACCGGTGCCGGTAGTGCTCCGCAGCCCGCTCTCGCGACACTGGTCGCAGCGACCGACCACGCGAAGACGAAGGCCTACGATCTGATTCTCAATCCGACATTCATGTTGCCCAAAGGAGTGATCCCCGTCTCTTCCGGGGAGCCCGCAACACCGGCCGATATGATGGCGGCGGCGTGGGCGGCAGAGATGCTCCACATCGATTTCTACGCGCGCGGTATCAGCCTTCCGCACCATTCGCGCCCCGATTTTCAGTCCGAATGGCGCGTCATGGCGGCCGAGCTTGGATTTCCCAACCTCCCTCACGACGATGAATCGGAACGTCCGCCACGACAATGGCGAACGGTTCGCGCGCGACGGTGAGGCGGCATGAATAGCCTGCGAGTCGCTTTCAGTGGGATTGGGAAGGGGCGCGCCGGCCGCAGCGAATCGATCGCGGCGTTCGCGTCGAGGGCGAGCCGCTCAAACTGCAATGTCGTCCCTCCCGAACGCCTCGCGAACGGCTCGTGCGAGCTCGCGACCGGCTTCATCACTAAGCGTAGGCCAGTCGCCACGTTCCGCGGTCCGATCGCTGATAGTTACACGCACCGTCTCGTGGTTTCCAACTCCCGCAAGTGGCTCAGCAAGCTTGAGAACCTTCTCCTCGGCGATGTACTCGGCCTCGATCGTTCTGTCCATAGCAACAGGATAAACAATGTCAGGCGAAGAGTTGTTCTTCTTTCTTGGGTAATTCAACATTCGAGGCCGCAACCAGTAGATCCATCGACATTCCGATTGCTGTCGAACGTCGGGATGTGACCAGACAGATCTGGAGGTTGGCATGTCGTCTCGCAAGGTGGCGCTGTCCGTTCCGGAAAGGCGATGTTTGGATTGTCCGGCTGCGGACATGAGCACGTCCCCTAAAGTCCCATGACCAGTGAAATCCCTCCCCGTTCGTTTGTGCGCCGCCACCTGTTCTGGTTGCTGGTGGTGGTCGTCGTGCTCCTCGGGGGCGCCGGGTTTCTCTGGTGGCGCGCCAGGAGCCAGAGGCCGAAGTACGTAACGGCCACGGTGACACGCGGCATGATCCAGCGCAGCGTGGGGATGACCGGTGCGTTGAATCCGGTCGTCACGGTTCAGGTCGGGTCCTACGTCTCGGGGACGCTCAAGACGCTCCGCTGTGACTACAACACCGAGGTCGTCGTCGGTCAGGTCTGCGCGACGATCGATCCGGTCCCGTTCCAGCTCATCGTCGACCAGGACCAGGCCGAAGTAAGAGTGGGCGAGGCGCAACTGAACAAGGACCGCGCCGCCCTGCTCTACGCGAAAACCGCCTACGAGCGCGATGCCAAGCTGGTGGCCGAGGGCACGGTCTCGCAGGACACGGTGGACAGCGAGAAGAGCACTATGGACCAGACCATCGCCACGATCGCCCTCGACCAGGCCAACGTGGCCAACAAAGTGGCCATCCTGAAAGCGGCGAAGGTGAACCTGGCGTATACCAACATCGTGTCGCCGGTCGTCGGTACGGTGATCACGCGCTCCATCGACGTCGGGCAGACGGTGGCTGCCAGCCTCCAGAGCCCGACCCTCTTTCTCATCGGCAAGGACCTGACGAAGATGCAGGTCGACACGAACGTGAGCGAGGCGGACGTCGGCGCCGTACACGAGGGCCAGGACGCGGTCTTCACCGTGCAGGCCTACCCCGGACGGACCTTCCACGGCAAGGTCACGACCATCCGTCATGGGCCGATCACGGTGCAGAACGTCGTCACCTATGACGTCGTGATCGCCGTGGACAACCCGGACCGGGCGCTGTTCCCCGGCATGACCGCGGACACGCACATCGTGATCGCCGAGCACGACAACGTGCTGCGCGTTCCCATCCCCGCCTCGCGCTTCAACCCCGAGGGCACCACCGGCGGGCCTCGTGAAAACCAGCCGGGCGCGGACGAAGCGCGGTCGCAGGCGCGCGGCGAAGGCGGCGCCAGACCCGACGGAAGCGGCCGGGCCCGGGGTCAGGGATCGCGTGCAGACGAGGGCCAGCCGCAGACGCAGAGCGAAGGTGGCCGACCGGCGCGGACCGGAGAGGGTGGCGCCGAACGTGGGAACAGACCCGGCGGTGCCGGCCCCGGAAGGGGCGCAGGCAGAGGGCGTTGGGGCGGAGGGCGGCTCGCGGGCGGGCGTGGGCGCCGGGCCCGGCTCTGGGTTCTGAACGATGACGGCACGCTGCGACCGGTGGACGTCGTCACCGGCATCGACGACGGCGCGCTGATCGAGGTATTCGGAAAGGACCTGAAGGTCGGCGACAAAGTCGTGGTCAATGAGGTCAGCACTTCCGAACAGCCGCACCCCGGCGGTCCGGGCGCCGGGGCGAACCCGGGATTCCGCCCGGGACAGGGCGGACAAGGTCAGGGGCTACCGGGGCCGCGGCTATGAGCGGGGAAGAGAAGCCTGGAACGGCGTCGGAAGCCGTGATCGCGGTCCGCAACGTGACCAAGATCTACCAACTGGGCGATCAGGAGGTCCGCGCTCTCCGGGGCGTCAGCCTGACGATCGAGCGCGGGGAGTTCGTGGCCATCATGGGGGCCTCGGGGTCGGGGAAGTCCACACTCATGAACATCATCGGCTGCCTGGATCAGCCGACCGCGGGCGAGTATCTGCTCGACGGGATTGACGTGGCCGGACTGGATGAGCCGGCGCTTGCGCGGATTCGCAGCCGCCGGATCGGCTTCGTCTTCCAGAGCTTCAACCTGCTGTCGCGCACCAGCGCGTCCGAAAACGTGTTGCTGCCGCTCTTCTACTCGGGTCAGATGGTCGGCGGCGCGGCCAAGGTGCGCGACGCGCTGGCGTTGCTGGGACTGGCGGACCGCGGGCGCAATCACCCGAACCAGCTCTCCGGCGGCCAGCAGCAGCGCGTCGCCATCGCCCGCGCGCTGATCAACAGCCCGACGATCCTGCTCGCCGACGAGCCGACAGGCAATCTCGACTCGCAGACCGCCAAAGAGATCATGGGGACGATCCGGTCTCTCAATCGCGAACGCGGCCTGACGGTCGTGCTCGTGACCCACGAGCGGGGATTGGCCGAGGTGGCGGACCGGATCATCAACATGAGCGACGGCCTGGTCGTCTCCGACGAACGGAGAGCGGAGAGGAGCCCTGTGCCCGACATGCCGGCGGCGGCTTCCCGCGACGACCTTCAGGGGGCGACGCCGCTAACCGAGGCGCGGTCCTTCCTCTGGATGGCGCTGCTCGCGGCCGGGCGAGGCATCAGCCGCAATAAACTGCGCTCGGCGCTGACCATGCTAGGCATCTTCATCGGCGTGGCCGCGCTGATTGCCATGTTGGCGGTTGGCGAAGGGGCGCGCGCGGCCCTCAAGAAGCAGCTCGAGAGCCTCGGCACCAATCTGCTCGTCGTGCTTCCGGGGACGACACGCGCCAACGGCGTGCGGGCCGGCATCGGAAGCGCCGCTACGCTCCGGGCATCGGACGGGGCGGCGATTCTGGAAGAGGACTCCGCCGTCGCCGACATCAGCTATGTGAATCGCCAGAACGCCCAGGTAGTCAACGGCAACCAGAACTGGTCGACGAGCGTGCAGGGAGTCACGCCGAGCTATCTGTCGATCCGGGACTGGCCGGTGGCGTCCGGACGCACGCTCAATGACCAGGACGAGAGCAATGCCAGGACGGTCTGTCTTCTGGGCCAGACGGCGCGCGCGAACCTCTTCAACGAGTTCGAGAATCCCGTGGGGGCCACCATCCGGATCAAGAACGTGGAGATGGAAGTGGTGGGCGTGCTTGCCAACAAGGGCCATTCGGCGTCGGGGCAGGATCAGGACGACACGGTCCTCATCCCGTTTCGCACGTCGCAGGAGCGGGTCCTCGGCGTTGCCGCTCCAAGCTCGACGCAGAACCAGGCCACCGTGTTCTTCGCGCCTCCCAACCCGTTCGGTATCCAGCCCAAGCTGACGGGATTCGTACACACGATGTACGTGCAGGCGCGCAGCGCGGAGCTCGTCAAACCGGCGCTGCTGCAGGTCACGCAGACGCTTGAGAGGCTTCACCGGATCAAGCCCGGCCAGCCCGACGACTTCACCGTACGCGATCTGACCGAGATCGCCGAGGTGGCCGAGCAGAGCAGCCGGGTGATGGAGTTGCTCCTCGCCGCGATTGCCTCGATTTCCCTGCTGGTCGGCGGGATCGGCATCATGAACATCCTGCTGGTCTCGGTCACCGAGCGCACTCGCGAGATCGGCATCCGGATGGCGATCGGCGCCCGGCGCGTTCACGTCCTTCTCCAGTTTCTCGTCGAGGCGGCACTGCTCAGTCTGATGGGTGGCGGCGCAGGCGTGCTGATCGGCGCCATCGCCTCGAAGGTCATCTCGCAAGTTGCCGGATGGCCGACGTTGCTGCACCCGCTCGTTGTGCTGGCGGCCTTTTTGTTCTCGGCTGCGATCGGCCTCTTCTTCGGCTATTACCCGGCGCGTCAAGCCTCTCTTCTGAATCCGATCGATGCGCTGCGCTATGAGTAAGAGAATCGATATCGTTGGCGGCACCGCGCTCGCTTCCGTTCTGGCGCTGGCGCTCGGTGGCTGCATCGTCGGTCCGAATTTCAAACCGCCGGAGCCGCCCGGCGTCACCACCTACCTGCCACCGGAATCGGCAGCGCCGCGGCCGGAAGGCGCCGCGCCCGATGCGCAACAGATCGCGCTCGGGCAGCGCATCCCTGCGCAGTGGTGGGAGCTGCTCCATAGCACGCGGCTCGACGAGACGTTGCGCCAGACGATCGCGGGCAATTACAACCTGGCTGCCGCCAAGGCCACGCTGGCGCAGGCGCAGGAGGTCGTGCTCGAAGCGCGCGGCGGGCTCTATCCGCAGATCGGGATCGGCGCGTCGGCCCGCCTTGCTTCTGCCGCGGCGGGTTCGTCCAGGACTACGAATCTCTTCTCCGTCGGTCCGACCGCCGGCTATTCGATCGATGCATTCGGCGGGACGCGGCGGCGCATCGAACAGGCCACCGCTCTGGCGGAGACCGAGCGTTATCAGCTCGAAGCGGCGTACCTCACGTTGACCGGCAACTCCGTCACGCAGGCGGTCAGCATCGCCTCGACGAACTATCAGATCGCTGCAGTTGAGGATCTGATCAGGAACGATGAGAAGAACCTCGATCTCGTGAATCGTTCGTTCAAAGCCGGCAAGGTGGCCCGGACCGATGTGCTGACCGCCGAGGCGCAGTTGGCGGTCGACCGTACACAACTGGCGCCGCTGCACCAGCAGTTGAATGTGGCCCGTCATGCGCTGGCTGTCCTGGCGGGGAAGGCACCGGGCGAATGGGTACCGCCCGACTTCGCGATCGACGAGTTCACGTTGCCCGACAGTATCCCGGTAAGTCTGCCTTCGGAGCTGGTTCATCAGCGCCCCGACATCCAGGCATCCGAGGCGTTGCTCCACGCCGACAGCGCCGCGATCGGAGTGGCGACCGCGCAGCTCTATCCTTCCATCACCCTTTCTGCATCCCTCAGCCAGGATGCCCGGACGCTGGCGGGTCTGGTCCGTTCCGCGAGCCGGGCCTGGTCGGTGGGCGCCAGCCTCGATGCCTCGCTCTACAGTGGGGGCGCCCTGCAAGCGCAGCAGCGTGCATCGGTCGACGTCTACAACGCCCAGCTTGCGAACTATCAGCAGACGGTGCTTCTGGCTTTCGGTCAGGTGGCCGACGCTCTGAGCGCTCTCGATCACGACGCCGAGCTGATTTCCGTGTCCCGCCACTCGGTCGACATCGCCGGCGCCTCGCTGACGCTGCAGCGTTCAAGCTATGCGTCAGGGAGGACCAGCGCACTCCAACTGATCGCGGCCGAGAACACCTACTCGAGTGCGCGCCTCAGTTACGTGCGCGCCGTGGGCCAGCGCCTTTCGGACACGGCGGAACTCTTCATCGCCCTCGGCGGCGGCTGGTGGAACCCCGAAGACCTGGTGCGGTGACTCAGACTGGAGTCCTGCGTGCACGTGAGCGCAGCGTTTCGCGGCGAATGGCGCGCCGACGACCGCGCCGGCGCGCTTCCAATGATCTCATGCGAGAACTACGGTACGTCGATGCGGTTGACAACCTTGTTGATGCCGTTGACTTTCGCCGCGTCGTCGTACGCCTTCTGGCGATCTGCGGCTGTGGGCAAGTGGCCGGTTAGCGTGGCAATGCCTTCGTTGACATCGACATCGACACCG
>DATMKM010000079.1:0-5737 GCA_035571315.1 Candidatus Acidiferrum sp. | reverse complement strand
GGCGGACACGGTGACGGTCGGCTGGACGATCGTCTGGGCTTATCTCGGCTTTCTGATCTACCAGACGATCATGGGCCTGGAGGCGATCGCCGACGGGATCGCCAACACCGGGGCGACCTTCAACGGGTGGATCGCGTCGTTCCGCAGCGCGGTGCCGGGGGGGATTCCGGTTCTCACCCAGTTCCTACTATCCACTGCGGACGCTTTGAAAAAGTACTCGGGAGACCCTTTGGTATCGGCCGGGCACAACATCCATCAGGCGATCTTCCAGACCGCTGTGGTCCTGGCCCTTTTGGTGGCGCTGCCCCCAATCCTGCTGGTGATGCTGCCCTACGCCGGGTGGCGGTGGCGGGACATGCGGGAGACGGGGGCGGCGTTGGCGTTCGTGCGGATCGCTTCCATGACGGGGCGGGCGGAGCAGGCGCGTGCGGTCCTGGCCTATCGCGCGGTTTCGACCTTGAGCTTCCGGCAGCTGATGTCCGCTTCGGCGGACCCTGTCGGGGACATCGCGGAGCGGCGATACGACCGGCTGGCGGACGCGATGATCAAGCGGGCCGGGCTGGACCCGACGCGACTGGCACCGCACGACCTGCCGGAACTGCCGCCGCATCGAGGTCGCTGATCTGTCGGTGGTTATCTGTTTTGGCGGCTCGCTATCGTTGTCGGCATGTGTCGAAGCATCAAGACTCTCCGCCAGGCTGACGTGGTCGCGACCGATGAGGAGATCCGCGCCGCCGCGCGCCAGTTCGTGCGCAAGGTGAGCGGGTTCCGCGAGCCGTCGAGCCGCCATCAGAAAGCATTCGAGGGGGCGGTCGACGAGATCGCGCTGTCCTCGCAGCGGCTGTTGGAGAGCATCTCGGAGACCCTGGCCGCGAGCCGCTCGTGACAGCCTGGGTTGACTAGCCCCCGACTCTGAGGCGGGCTGGCCGGCGGGGGAGCGGTCGGCAACGCGGTGGGAGGGCCCATTAGGAGTATGCCCTCTTACAGTTGGCAGCCCCGGCAAAAGTTCAGTGGCTCGCGGTTCGAGCCAAGCTGGCTAATCCGGTGGCCGCACCGGGGGCAGGTCTTGCCGCCCTTCATGTGCACATTCATGAACGACCGGTCCTGCTTCGACTCGTCGTAGTTCGGGTTCGCGAGAATTGCCTCGACCGCCCGCTTCAACACGACCGGGATCGCTTCGTACAATGCCTCCTCCTCCGCCGGCTTGAGGGACGCTCGCCGGCGCAACGGCAGCAGCCGAGCCTCGAACAGGATCTCGTCGGAGTAGGCGTTGCCGATCCCGGCCAGGAACTCCTGGTTTCGCAGCAGGTCCTTGAGCTCATCGCGGAACCGGCGCAGACGCTTGCGGAACACCTCGAGGCCCATCTCGGGAACCGAGTCGGCCTCCGGCCCGAGCGCCGACCATCCCGGCACCTCCCGCTCGCAGTCCGCGACCCAGTAGATGCGCCCCATGTCTCGGAAGTCGAGGTACCGCAGCTCCTGGCGCCCCTCGATCCGGATCGTGAAGACCTCGGTGGCCGGGACTGGCACGTCCCCCGCCACGATCTGAAAACGGCCGCCCAGCATCGGGTTGATGACGAGCCACCGCGGCGATCCGCCGCCGCCGAGCTCGGTTCCGAAAACAAGGTGCTTCCCGCGCTGAACAACTGACACGATGCGGCGAGCGGGGAGCTCGTTGGCGAAATGCTCGACCGGATATCGAAGCATGTGGGCCTTTTTCGGGTTGACAGAGGCAGCCGTGATGAGCTTGCTCTCCAGGCGTGGAGCAAGGCGGATCCGCAGCGCCTCCAGCTCGGGTAATTCGGGCATGCCGCCACGATACGGGGTGGCGGTTTGGGGTTCCAAACGGGAGGGTAGTTTTCAACTATGAACTTTGACAAGCTCACCGAGAAGGCCCAGGCGGCACTTCAGGGCGCGGCGGAGCTGGCGCGCGACCACGGCCAGCAGGCGGTGGAACCCGAGCATCTTCTGCTCGCGCTGGTGCGCGAGGAGGAAGGGGTCGCACGCACCCTGCTCGAGCGGGCCGGAGCCTCGGTCCAGGCGCTCGAGCCGGCTCTCGTCTCGACGGTTGAGCACTTCCCGAAGGTCAGCGGCGGCCGACAGCCCTACCTGAGCCCGGCGCTGAACAAGTCTCTGGATCAGGCAGAGAAGGAGGCAGAGCGGCTCAAGGACGAGTACACCTCGACCGAGCACCTGCTCCTTGCGCTGGCCGACACCAAGACTCTGAAGGACGCCGGGGCGACACATGACGCACTGCTCAACGCGCTGCGGCAGATCCGCGGCAACCAGCGTGTGACGGATCAGAATCCCGAATCCAAATACCAGGCCCTCGAGAAGTACGGCCGCGACCTGACCCAGCTGGCTGCGGGGGGCAAACTCGACCCGGTCATCGGCCGCGACGAGGAGATCCGGCGCGTCATCCAGGTCCTGTCGCGCCGGACCAAAAACAACCCGGTCCTCATCGGGGAACCGGGCGTAGGCAAGACCGCCATCGCCGAAGGCCTCGCACAGCGCATCGCGCAAGGTGACGTCCCCGAGGGACTGAAGGGTAAGCGCGTAGTTGCGCTGGACCTTGGCGCTCTGGTCGCCGGCACGAAGTTCCGGGGCGAGTTCGAGGACCGGCTCAAGGCCGTCCTCAAGGAGATCGAAAGCGCCAACGGCCAGGTCATCCTGTTCATCGATGAGTTGCATACGCTGGTCGGCGCGGGCGCCGCAGAGGGCGCGATCGACGCCGCCAACCTGCTCAAGCCGGCGCTCGCGCGAGGCGAGCTCCGGGCCATCGGTGCCACGACCCTTGACGAGTACCGAAAGCACATAGAAAAGGACGCGGCCCTCGAGCGTCGGTTCCAGCCGGTGGTGGTCGGCGAGCCGACCGTCGAGGACACCATCAGCATCCTGCGCGGGTTGCGCGAACGCTACGAGGTGCACCACGGCGTGCGCATCAAGGACTCCGCGATCGTGGCCGCGGCGGTGCTGTCGCAGCGCTACATCGCCGACCGTTTCCTGCCGGACAAGGCGATCGACCTGATCGACGAGGCGGCCGCGAAGCTCCGCACCGAGATTGACTCGCTCCCGGCGGAGCTCGATGAGCTCGAGCGGCAGATCCGCCAGCTCGAGATCGAGCGCCAGGCGCTCAAGAAGGAGACGGACAAGGCTTCCAAAGAAAGGCTTGCCGCGCTCGAGCGCCAGCTGGCAGACCTTTCGGAGCAACGCACCTCGCTCCGGTCGCGTTGGGACCAGGAGAAAGAGGTCATCGGGCGCATCCGCTCGCTCAAGGCAAACCTGGAAGAGGTTCGCGCCGCGGCCGATCGCGCGGAGCGGGCCGCGGACTTCGGCAAGGCAGCCGAGCTGCGCTACGGCAAGGCGGTCGAGCTGGAAAAGCAGATTGTTGAGGTGAACGCCAAGCTCGGGCAGCTACAGGGTGGGCACCCGCTGCTCAAGGAAGAAGTCACCGAAGAGGACATCGCCGAGATCGTGAGCCGCTGGACCCGCATCCCGGTCTCGAGGCTCATGGAAGGCGAGGTCGCGAAGCTGATCGAGATGGAGCAGAGGCTCCACGACCGCGTCATCGGTCAGGACGAGGCCGTCACGGCCGTCGCCAACGCGGTGCGCCGCTCCCGTTCCGGACTGTCCGATCCGAATCGCCCGGTCGGCTCGTTCATCTTTCTCGGACCAACCGGTGTGGGTAAGACCGAGCTTGCACGCGCGCTTGCGGAATTCCTGTTCGACGACGAGCAAGCCTTGATCCGCCTCGACATGTCGGAGTACCAGGAGAAGCACACGGTCGCGCGCATGCTCGGCGCGCCACCGGGCTATGTCGGGTATGACGAAGGCGGCCAGCTGACCGAAGCGGTGCGGCGGCGTCCCTATTCGGTGGTGCTGTTCGACGAGATCGAGAAGGCGCATCCAGACGTGTTCAACGTGCTGCTACAGATCCTCGACGATGGACGGCTGACCGACGGCCAGGGACGGACGATCGACTTCCGCAACACGGTCTTGATCATGACCTCGAACCTCGGCGGCCAGGCAATCCAGGAGATGTCTGGCCAGGACTTCGAAAGGGTCCGCGATGCGGTGATTGCCGTGCTCCGTGATGCCTTCAGGCCCGAGTTCCTCAACCGTATTGACGAGGTCATCGTCTTCAAGCCCCTGACCGAGCAACAGCTAACCGCGATCGTGGACATCCAACTGGAGCGCCTGAGACTGCGGCTGCAGGAGCGCGGAGTGAGTCTCACGCTCACTGACGCCTCCCGCAAGCTCCTCGCGCAGCGCGGATGGGACCCCATCTACGGAGCGCGGCCCTTGAAGCGCGCGATTCAGCGCATGGTCCAGGACCCGCTGGCGATGATGCTTTTGGAAGGCAGGTTCGGCGAGGGCGACACAGTAACCGTCGACGTGAAGGGCGGAGAGCTGACCTTTGAAAAGACCGCAGCAGCAGTTCCATCGACTGCCGCGAGCTAAGAGTCCGTCAGTGGCAGACCGTCCCAGTCGCGGGGAGCGAGAGATCGATCAGGTACGCATCGATCAGCTGCTTGGCGCATGCGCTCTTGTCATAAGAGACATGCCCGTCGCCGTCGCGCGTGAGCAGGACTGAGCCGGCGATCTGCTGGTTTGCCGCCTGCGCCCAGGCGTACGGAGTTGCGGGGTCGCCGGTCCCACCGACGAGCAGAATCGGTGGGGCTCCGTCAGCCGTGAGCGGGCCGACTGTGCCTGTCGGTTTGACTGGCCAGAACGCGCAGACGAGATTGGAGTACTGAAACGCCGGTCCAAAAAAGGGTGACGCCGCGGCGAACTTGGGACCGAGGGCGTCGTAGCTGGCCACGTCCGTCGGCACAGGCCTGTCGTCACAGTTGACCGCGACGTTGGAGTCGGTCTCGTTGTCGTAGGTGCCGTCGGCGTTGCGGCCGAGGTACAGGTCCGAGAACTGCAGCAGGAGCGTACCGTCGCCCCGGTCGGCTTGCGTGAGAGCTTGGTCGAGGTAGGTCCACTCGCTCGGGTCATAAAGAGGCGTAAGCACGCCGATCACGGCGAGAGCGCGGGTCAAGAAGCGGTTGCCGACCGCAAGCGGCGTCGCATCCAACCGGGTCATGAGATTGGTCAGCTTGGTTCCCGGATCGCCCGACTGTGCGTACGCGCACGGTGTGGCGGCGGTCTTCCTCGCCCGGCAATCGCTCAGGAACGCCTGGAGATTTTGCTCGAATCCGACCAGCTGCGCATACAGCAGGTCGTTGGGCGAGAGCGTCGGATCGATCACGCCGTCGAGGGCCAGGGCGCGAATGTGGGTGGGGAAGATATGGGCGTAGTTCTCGCCGAGAAACGTGCCGTACGAAAATCCGAGGTAGGTCAGCTTCTGGTCACCGAGCGCGGCGCGGATGAGGTCCATGTCTTTGGCCGCGCTGATCGTGTCGACGAAGGGAAGGACCTTGGCGCTCAGCTTCTGGCATCCAGCGGCGAAGTTCTGGTCCGCCTGGATGCCGGCCTGCTTCTCCTGCGGATCGTCGAGCACCGGATCGAGCGCGTTGAACGCGTCCTCTTGAGGGCCGTCGAGACAGCGCACGGGAGAGCTCTGGCCGATTCCGCGCGGGTCAAAGCCGATAAGGTCGAATCGCGTGTTGAGGTTGGTCATCGCACCGACTTCGCCACGTAGGAACTGGATGCCTGATGCCCCTGGGCCGCCGGGATTGGTCAAGACCGACCCGATGCGATGTGCCGGATCGGTCGCCGGCTTGCGGCTGAT
>DATMKM010000078.1:0-7956 GCA_035571315.1 Candidatus Acidiferrum sp. | reverse complement strand
TGACGAGGACGCGTATGCCGCCGACATGGCCGCGGGTTTCGTGACGCACCTCGATGCTGACCTCGTCGCCAAGCCCTAGAGCTTCGACTGTCGCGTCAAGGAGCGCGCGATCGGCGCCCGAATCGATCAAGGCGCCGAGGGCCATGTCGCCGGAGATTCCGGCGAAGCAATCGAAGTAAGCGATTGTCATGCGCGCGTCCTATTAATGCGGACGGCCGCAGCAGCGATTGGCTGCATGCTGGCGGGCCGCTTTGAGATGCGGACGGAGACCCCGCCAACGCGCTGCAGCTGGAGCACCCGGTCGGCAATGTGGGCAGCCAGTGACTCGAGGAGTTTTTGCGATTCGCCTTCGATGACCTCTTTGGCGATCGCGCGGACCTGCCGGTAGTCGAGCGTGTCTTCGATCCGGTCGCTCTGTCCAGCCTCGCTCAGGTCGCAGTCAACCTCGACGTCCACCCTGAACTCCTGGGGCTGCTCGCGCTCGGCGGGCCGCACGCCATGACGGCCCTGAAACGACATGCCCTCGAGAAGGATGCGGTCCATGCCGCAATTGTGGGCTGACATGAGTCGATTCCGAAGTCCGCAATAAACTGGGATCGTGATCAACACGAAAGTTGAGGTCCGGCCCGCGACAGAGAGCGACCTCCCCGTAGTGAATGACGTCTACAACCAATACGTCGCCGAGACGCATTACACGTTCGATGTCGAGCCGATGACCATTGATGAGCGCCGCGAGTGGTTCACGCATTACGACGAAACGGGCCGCTACCGAGTCATCGTCGCGGTTTCCGAAGGCATCGTCATCGGATACGCGAGCAGCAGCCGGTTCCGCGTGAAGCCGGCCTATGAGACGTCGATCGAAACCAGCGTTTACCTCGCGCCCGAGTCAGTGGGCCGGGGAGCGGGATCGCGGCTTTACGAAGGGTTGTTCAAAGCTCTCGAGGGCGAGGATGTTCATCGGGCCTACGCGGGGATCGCGCTGCCAAACCCGGCATCGATCGGGCTGCACGAACGCTTCGGTTTCAAACGCGTCGCCCATTTCACGGAGCAGGGCCGCAAGTTCGGGCGGTACTGGGACGTCGCGTGGTACGAAAAGCCCCTCGGCGCCGAACCCAAGGATCCCGCCGCCGAGTAGGCGTACCCGGCCAGACCCCTCCTTGTTTAGGCTGCCTCCCCCGAGCCGTCGACACCTGAAACCGAACTTAGACAGATGTCGCGTCAATCCAGGTTATTGGGTCGCTCTCCCGCGGACTATTTGACTTCGGATGCCCGGAGTGGGTATATTCCGCCTCGAATATGTCAGAGTTGGCCCCGAGCGTCTCGCCCCTCGCCCTGTCCATCCTCGAGCTGCTCGATGAGAAACCGATGCATCCCTACGAGCTCGCGGCGACGATGCGCGAACGCCATCACGACGAATTCATCCGGCTGAACTTCGGCACGCTGTACCACACGGTCGAGGTCCTAGAGCGCAACGGCCTGATCGTTTCCGTAGAGCGGGAGAAAGAGGGCCGCCGGCCTGAGCGGACGATCTACGAGCTGACCGCACCCGGCCGCGAGCTTCTCGTGCAGGTCGTCAGCGACATCCTGGCGCGACCGACTCGCGAGTACGTCAACTTCGCCGCCGGGCTCATGTTCATGCACCACCTCGAGGCTGAGCAGGCCGCCCAGCTTCTCACCGAGCGGATCGCCGCCCTCGGCGCCAAGTCGGACAAGCTCACCTGGATCATGGCCGACCTGCGAGCAGCAGGCATGACACGACTGGCTCTCATCGAGCTAGAGCACAAGATCGCGATGCTCGATGCGGAGCGCGCCTGGGTCCGCAAGCTCGAGAGCGACATTACTGAAGGCAGGTTGGAGTGGAAGGCCGGAATTGGTTCCGGGCATGAAGTGTTGAGGAGAAGACATGGCTCAAGCGCGCACTAACCCCTGGCTCGTACTGGTGGTCCTGACCACGGGATTTTTCATGATCCTGCTGGACACGACGATCGTGAACGTGGCGATTCCGGCCATGAGTGCCAACCTCAACACGACATTTGATCAGATCCTGTGGGTGCTGAACGCCTACATCCTGGTCTACGCCGTGCTCCTGATCACGGCCGGCAGGCTCGGCGACCTGTTCGGCCAGCGAGCCCTTTTCGCGATAGGACTCTTCGTCTTCACCTTGGCTTCAGCGCTGTGCGGCTTTTCCCAGAACGTGGGCGAGCTGATTGCGGCTCGCATCATCCAGGGAGTCGGCGGCGCGCTGCTGACGCCACAAACGCTTTCGATCATTACTTCACTGTTCCCACCGGAGCGCCGTGGCGCGGCGTTCGGCGTGTGGGGCGCTGCCGCCGGTCTCGCCACGGTTACGGGCCCTACTCTCGGCGGCGCGCTCATCACCTACATCGACTGGCGCTGGATCTTTTTCATCAACGTTCCGATCGGGATCGCCGCGCTGATCGCAACTTTCGTCATCGTTCCCGACCTGCGCCCGGGCCGCAGCCACGGCCTGGACGTGATCGGCGTCCTCCTTGCGACAGCCGGCTTGTTCGCGATTGTTTTCAGCCTGATCGAGGGCCAGCGCTACAGCTGGGGCGAGTTCGCCTACGGCGTGACTATTCCTGAGATCATCGCGGCGGGCCTTGCCCTGATCGTCGTCTTCATCATCTGGGAGCGATATCAGGCCGAACCCCTTGTCCCGCTCTCGCTTTTTGCGGAACGCAATTTCGCGGTCGCGAACTGGATCGCGGCGGCTATCAGTTTCGGCTTGCTGGGCCTGATCCTACCAATCACGATCTACCTGCAATCGGTGCGCGGTTTCTCTGCGCTGGCTGCCGGTCTCACGCTGGCTCCGATGTCTCTCACTTCGATGGTCTTTGCTCCGTTTGCGGGTCGCTTGGCCGACCGCATCGGAGGCAAGTACATCTTGACCACAGGCATCACGCTGTTCGCGATCGGCTTCGGAACTTTCACGTACGTGGCCGGCCCGGACTCGACGTGGCTAACGTTCCTGCTTCCCGCGATCGTCGCCGGCGCCGGCATGGGGATGACCTTCGCCCCGATGACCACGGTCGCCATGCGCAACATCTCGCCTCGTGTCGCGGGCGCAGCCTCGGGGGTGCTGAACACGACGCGCCAGCTCGGCGCAGCGATTGGGAGCGCCGTTATGGGCGCGCTCCTCCAGAACCACCTGGCCACGACCCTCCACGACCAAGCGGTAAGCCACGCGGCATCGCTGCCAGTCGCCTTCCGAGCACAGTTCATCGCGGCCTTCAGCACCGTGGCCTCCAACGGATTCGAGATCGGCACAGGTCAGACTGGGGCCAAGCTGCCCCCTGGAATTCCGCCCGCCGTGGCGGGCCAGATCAACGCTCTTGCGCACGACGTTTTTGTCAGCGGCTACATCGACGCAATGAAGTCATCACTGGTCGTGCCCATCGCCTTCCTCGCCCTCACCGCGCTGACCACCCTGCTGATCAAGCGGAGACCGCGTGCCCAGCAGGCCGAGGTTCCTCACGAAGAGGTCCGCGCCGCGGCGGGTTAGGCCCTAGAGGCGTCCGCCCGAGATCAGCTTCAGTACCGACAGCAGCACGGCCGCACCGATGAATGCCACGACGATGCTGCCCCAGAAGCCAACGGTTCCGCCGGCGTTAAACAGCGCACCGAGCAGGTAGCCGCCGATGATCGCGCCCGCTACGCCGACCACGATGTCGGCGATGCATCCAAAACCGCGGCCGGCCACGACACGCGCGGCGATGGCGCCTGAGATGAGTCCGACTATGATCCACGAGATCCAAGACCCAGGATCGAGGTTGAGATGCGAGGCGAGCAACACCGCGGCGACGATCACGATCTCTGCATCCAGTCGGCGACCAGCTGGAAGACCTCGTCACTGCCCAGATCGTTGAACGGCTCGTGATACCGACCCTCGAGCATGTCGAGCTCGCTGAGCGAAGGCGCCAGCTCGTGCAGCCGCCGGCTACCCTCCGGATCGATGAGCGGGTCGGCGGTGCCGGCGAGAATCAGGAACGGAATCTTGATCTGACCCGCGCGCCCGAGGATGTCCACGGTGGCGTTCTGCCACTCCGTGTACATCCGGCTCGAGATGCGGCTGTGCACCAACGGGTCGTTGCGGTAGGCCGCGACCACCTCCGGAATTCTCGAAACCGCCGCCGCGTCGACCTCGTTGTCCATCGCGAGGCGAGGCACGATTTTTGACGCGTATGGTGCGATCGCCGCTTTCCACGCGGGCGCCTGTAGCCTGAGCTTGAGAGCTGGGCTCGAGACGGCAAACCGCTTGCTGTTCGGCAGCTTGGCCGCGAGTACGGTGCTCAGCAGCGCCGCACCACCAAATGAATGTCCAAGCGGCACGACCTCAGCTCCCACGAGATGCTCAACGTGGCTCACGAACGCCGACACGTCGTCAGTCCATTGCGACCATGAGTCGACGTGGCCCCGCTGCCCCTCGCTTTCGCCGTGACCCCTCAGGTCGAGCGCGTAGGTGCTCATCCCGTGCCTGGCCATCCCTTCCGCGAAACGCGCGTAGCGACCTGAGTGCTCGCCCAGCCCGTGCACCACGGCAAATGTGGCTTGCGCCGCGGCCGTCCGCCATGCCCGGTAGGCGAGCTTTGTTCCGTCAGCCGACTTGATTGAGCCGGCGCCCGCGACGGCGCTCTCAGCCACCGAGGTGCCCGAACCCCCTGAGAATCTTGAGGGCTTCTTGCTCCGCTTCCATAAGGGTCGGAGCGTAAGCGCGGATGCCGCAGAGTGCATACGCCCACTCGGGGCTGGGCGGCCCCTGCGAATGAAGGCGAAACGTGGGTGGATAAAAGAAGATGCGCTCGCCCTCGACCTTCTTGATCACGGGTCTTTTGGCGAGAACGTCCTCAAGGGCCTGGCCAGACGGCAGCCGTCCAGCCTGAAACTCGAGACGGCGCAGTTTGGCCAGGGGATGATCCTCATCCCGCATGGACGTCGTGACCCCGTACTCCGCGCTCAGGTCTCGCATGAAGATGGCGATGATGAGCGCATCGGTCTCGTCTCCCGCCATCTTCACAAAGCCGGCGGCGGACGTTTTCGGCTCTTCGTTGCGCAAATGCCGGAAGTACTCCATCTCGAACAGGCCTCGCGAGTACGAGCTCGCGATCCAGGGTGGGTTGCAGCGCCAGGCGCGGGCGCCTGCCAGAGCCTCGAACTGGGCGTGAAGGCGCTCGAGGTGGTGCTCGGCCAGCCCCTCCAATCGGTAGTGAACAACTCGCTGCACGTTCGCGATTAAGCCTACCGGTTCAGGGCAAGTCGAACCGCCGCTCGCGAGGTTCGCATCACCTCTTCCTGCCAGGGCGGAGCTTGCACCTGGACGGCGAGCCGGTCTGCCCCGGCCGCGATAAGGAAATCGCCCCGCCTGGCGCCCTCGAGGAACGCGCGTTGGCGCGCACTCAGGTGGAACGCCTCCTGCAGCTTGGCCGCCTCGCCTGGTCGTTGGGCGCCGAAAAAGAGGACCGCGGGGTTGGTTGCCACCACGGTTCCCTGGTCCGAGCTCAGGAGATCACCGGGATTCTGAGTCGCGAAGACCAGCGAGCCGTCGTACTTCCGAATCCTGCGCGCGAGACTGACGACGAACCGGCGGATTGTCGCATCTTCAAAGAGCAGGCCGAGCTCGTCGACTATGAGCATGCGGCGGCGGTCCTTCCGTTTGATGCGAGCCCACAACGCCTCAGCCAGCAGAAAGTGCACGGGAGCTACCATCTCGTCACGGAGCTCTCGCATTCCGAAACTCACAATCGGCGCTTCCAGGTCGACGTTGGTTGGCGAGCTGAACATCTGGCCCAAGCTTCCGTGAACCCAGCGCTGCAGGATGGTCGCGACCCGCGACCCGTTGGAGAGCCGGGCGGCGACGTCTCGCAAGACGGGTTGTTCCAGCTCGCCGTAGGTGGCTCGCACCGCGCTCTCAAGGAGCGCGCGCTCCGTCTCATCCAGTCCGCCGCAAATGGTCGCGCAGAGATCGACAGCGTCGGCGGCGGCCGGGCCCAGCCAGGACTCGTCTCGGCGGTCAGAAGGCCGGAGATCAAGCACGTTCAGCGCGTGTCCCGATCCGAGGGCCAGCTTTATGTCGATCCCACCGACCTGCCTGGCGAGCGCTCCGTACTCATGTTCCGGATCGATGACGTACACCTGGACGCCTCGGCCCAGCGCGCCCAAAGCGAGAGACGATAGAAGGTAAGTCTTGCCCGCACCAGAGTGCCCGAAAACTCCGATGTTCGCGCTCGAATACCGCCGCTGGTCGAAGGGGTCGACGAGGACCGGCGCCCCCGTCGCGCCGTTTCGGCCGACCACCAGGCCACCCGGCTGTTGCAGGTCTGGTTCCAGCCATGGGAAGAACGTGCCGAGTGACGTTGTGTCGAGGACGCGCTTGCGTCCGAGCGGGTCGACATTGCATGGAAGGGTGGCGAGAAAACCGTCGAACATGCGCAGGGTGCAGGGCTGAAGCGAGCAGAGCACCGCACGCGCGGCGGACTCGACCCTGAGCGCGCCCGCCTCCAGGGCGTCGACTGTCGGGGAGGTGAGCGTCAGGTATATCGCGACGTGAAACGCCTTGTCCTGGCTCGACGCCAACCGTCGCTGTAAGTCTTCAGCATTGGGAAGTGCGCCGCCGAGCTGAGGATCCGTCGCTCCGCCGGCGTCCTGGTCGACAAGGCGCGACGCGCGCATATTGATCAGCTGTCGCTGTAGATAGTCCACGATCCACCCGACCGGTAGCGGAGTGGCGTGCCAGGAAAGGCGCAGATTCAACTCCGACGGCAGGAGCCGGAAGATCCACCCGGCCTCGAGCTCTGTCCCAGGCAGGCGCTCCACATACCAGGTGCGGCTGAATCCGCCCGCGTGGTGGTACCGGTTGGCGAGCTCCTGTCCGAAGCAAATCTGGCTGGTGGGTGCCGATGTTTCAAACTGCACACCGAGCTCGTGCAGGGCGGGCTCCAAGCGTTTGGAGTGAGCCCTGGACGTGATCAACGAAGTTCCAAAGTTGTGCGACGCCGTCGATTCCGCCAATCGTTCGACGAAAGACGTGTCCGCACCGCGCATGTCCTCGAAGTCGCGCGGCATCACGTCGCGCGTGCTGGCGGACCCGGCTCCTGGTACGACTTCGATGAGGACTTGCAGCGGACCATCCAGGGCGTCGAGCAGGCGTCGGAAGGAGTTGGTCCAACGCAGCCGGTCACCTTCCGCGGCGCCTGCAAAACCGAGCGCGGCGGTGCTGATGACTGCTATGTCGGACGCACCCTTGAACATCACAGCCGGCGCCCGAGGCACCACGCGGAGCCATCCGAGGTGCAGCGACGAGATCACGGTCTACGTGATGCAAGCCGCCCTGCGATTCGTACGCTTGGCCCGGTCCAGGTCAGGCGATAAGTCCTGGCGATGAAGAACGCGAGGTCCACGACCCAGCCATCGGCCGGCCTTCCGCGCCATGCGCCCCAAGACATGATCGCGCCCACGGTGATAACCAGCACCGAAGCCGCACCGCGCAGCACGACTGGCCCCCACGGCGAAGACCACAGCGCGAAGGCAGCGAGCAGCGCGCCCACCGCGTAACCAAGCCTCATCGGGGTTAGGCCATAGAGCAACCTGTCCTCGAGGTCGACGTCCAGCGGCACCCTGGCGGCCATCAGAGCCAACGTACGGGCGCATAGACTCCAGACGGAACTCAGGCTGTTAACGCCTTGGGTTCCTTAGAATCGACACTCGGCTCCCATCGCAGGCGTGCTCGCGTAGCTCAACTGGCAGAGCAGGGGACTCTTAATCCCAAGGTTCAGGGTTCGATTCCCTGCGCGAGCACCATTGTCCTGTCTCAGGACATCGTGCACTCCTGTTGCAAGACATTGTGCACAGGCCAACGGCCGCCGAGACCGTAGTAGTTTCGATTTGGCTCGAGAGTCAGGGCCCTGAGGAGCTCACCCTGCTGGGTGATGATGCGGACGT
>DATMKM010000077.1:0-61778 GCA_035571315.1 Candidatus Acidiferrum sp. | reverse complement strand
CTCAGCCTGGGGCCGTTTGCCCTGAGCGCCGCCGCGGCGGGGCGAAGCGCTAGCGGCCAGTCGCTCTGCATCGCCCATCATCCACAGGACTTCGTCTGGTATACGGCCGGCTGCACCGGGCACGACGAGCCCGAGATCGATCCCCTGTCGAATCATCCGGGGTCGGCACAGGACATCACGTGGACGATCGTCCTGCCGACGAACGGGGCCGTACAGGTCGATTCGGTCGGCCCGACCTTCTGGATCGGGGGAACCGTGACCGATCCCAACAGCCTCTTCGGCGAGGCCTTCCTCGAGCTTCAGTTCTATCCGAACAGCATCACCACCGGCTGTACCGCTGGCGGTGGCTTCAACGTCTCCTTCGCCGCCAACACCTACACGGTGTGCTCGCCGGTGTGGGAGGTTTCGAAGCACGGCAACTCAGAGTCGGCCGCCTTCAACGCGATGCTGACCGACAGTGCCTCTGGCGGGCCGCTGATCATGCACGCAGGCGACACGATCACCGACCACCAGTACGTCACGCCTGCGCGGGACGGGATGCACATCACCGTCACCGACCTGACAAACGGCAATACCGGCACGATCGTCCTGAACAGCAAGGTCGACGGCCCGCTGATGCCCGCCTTCGACGTGCAGAAGCTGGGCAACGCGCTCAGCTGGGGTCTCGTGAACGACGCCCCCAACTCCCTGGTGTGGGAGATCGGGCACACCGGAAACTACACGACGCCGGCCGGCAAGTTCTGCCTGCCGGGCAGCGCGACAAAGCCGCCGTGCTTTTCGTACGACGTGCCAACCTGGCTCAAGTTCCAGCCACTGCAGATCAAGGGCGTCACATTCGGCGACGGCAGCAGCTCGCAGGGCTGGGCCTCGGTGAGCGACTTCGGTGGCATCGCCGAGATCAACGCGGACTGCGGCGCGGCCAACTTCGGCACACCGTTCTGCACGTACCCCTGGTACGCATTCAACAGCGCCGCGAAGGCGTTCACGTATGGGGGGAACTATCCCGGCACCACGAAGGACTTCGGCCAGGCTGCGCAGTTCCAGCAGCAGAAGAACTGCACCAGTCCACTGGGTGGGTCCCCACAGTACTGCTCGACGCTTTTGGTGAGCTGACCGGTCTCCTTTACAGGCGGGGTAGGAAACTACCCCGCCTCAAATGAGAATCTGGGCACGCCGACCCAAGTGCTCAGGAGGAATCAGCGGTGAAGAAAAAAGCGCCGGTCGTCAAACAGCTCTACAGGCTCAACGTCGAGCCGAAGGTCGTGGATCAGCTCACCAAGCTGGCGTCACGAACAGGCGAACCCAAGAGCAGGCTCGCCACACGCCTGTTCACCGAAGCGGTGCTGGGATTCAAGCCGCCGGCCAAACCAAGAAGCAGCTGACACCCAGCGACCAGCGTCGACGGTCCGCTCAGCTGCCATATCGCTTGTGCTCGGTGAGGCTGAACCAGTTTCCGGAATCGTCGCGAAACAGGGCCTCGATGCCGTACGGCCGCTCGGCCGGCTCCTGCAGGAAGGTAACGCCTTTGCCCTTCAGCTCCTCGTACAGGGTGCGGATGTTGTCGGTCTCGATGACGCCGGCGCTCATCACGCCCTTGGCCACCAACCGGAGGAGTGCCTTGGCGTCCTCCTCGCTGAACATCGGCGGCTGAGGGCGCGCGAGGAGGATGTTGAGGTCGGGCTGGTCCTTCGGGCCGACCGTCAGCCAGCGGAACCCATCCATAGTCGCGTCGCTGCGCACCTCGAAGCCGAGCTTCTCCGTATAGAACGCCTTGGCGCGGTCCTGGTTTTCGACGAACACGTTCACGTGCGAGAGCTTCATGATCATGGCCCCGACCCTACCGCGCGCATGTCGTCGGTGCTTCTTCCGGATTGCTGACTTCTAGCGGGACCCGGCCGCGTCCACATGAGGACGAAGCAGCCCGGGATGGGCGGAGCGCTCGCGGAGGTACTCCGGTACTCGGTTGGTGACATGCCCACGAGGTCGCGGAAGCGTGAGCTGAAGGAGCCGACGCTCTCGAAACCGACCAGGAAGCAGATCTCGGTGATGGTCAGGTTGGCCGCTCGCAGCAGGTCCTTGGCGCGCTCGATCCGGCGCCGGGTCAGATACGTCCTCGGAGTCTCGCCGTAGGCTTTGGCGAAGGCCCGCGCGAAGTGGAACTTGGACAGGTGGGCCGCCTGCGCCATCGAGTCGAGGGTGAGGGGCTGCGCGAAGTCGCGGTCGGTGAGGTCGCGCGCCTGACGCAGCGCGATCAGGACCTCTGGAAGGCTCAAAGCCAGACGCTCTCACCGAGCTGTTGCGTCGACCCCTTGAACCCGCCGAGCCATTCGAGTACAAATGGCCGCATCCCCAAAGGGGCCTCTAGCTAACCCGCCGCGGCATCAGCCGTCTCCCGCGCCGGGTCGACCGAGTGGCCCCCGGGCGGCTCGGCGTACATCGCGTCGATCTCCGGTTTGTATTTCGTGTGGATCACGCGGCGCTTGAGCTTCATGGTCGGCGTCAACTCCTCCGACTCGGACGACCACTCGCTCGGCAGGATCGTGAACCGCTTGAACTGCTCGACCCGCGAGAGGTGCGTGTTCGCCACGCTCAGCGCGCGCCGCACCTCATCCACGATCGCCGGGTGCTCGGCCAGCTCCATCATCGAGGCGGCGGTGATGCCGCGCGCCTTGGCCCACGCCGGCGCGACCTGCTGATCAAGCACCACGAGCACGGAGATGAATCTCTGCCCGTCCCCGATCGCCACCGCCTGTCCGATGATCGGGCTCGACTTGGCCAGGGCCTCGAGGTTGGCGGGCGAGATGTTCTTTCCCGCCGAATTGATGATCAGCTCCTTTTTGCGGTCGATGATCCTGTACTGACCGTTCGGCCCTGCCTCAGCGATGTCCCCGCTGTGCACCCAGCCGTCCGCGTCGATCATCTCCGCCGTCTTCGCCGGCTCGCGGTAGTAGCCCATCATCACGTTGCCGCCTCGCACCAGCAGCTCGCCATCCGCACCTAGCCGGATCTCGACGCCTGCGATCGCCCGGCCGATGGAAGGCGCCTGATGATCGTCGTGGGGAACCGCGGACGCGGGCCCCGTCAGCTCGCTCATGCCCCAGACCTCATACAGTGGCATGCCGATCGCGGCCCAGAACTCGTGCACCTCCGGCCTGCACGGTGCGGTCGACGTGACGGCCAGCGTGCATCGATCGAGACCGATCTTCGAGCGCAGCATCGTGAACAGCGGCTGGGCCCGCTCGACCATCGATGCAAGCTCCTCCGGCACGGGCTTGCCTTCGTGCTTCAGCCGGTAAGCCGAGATGGCGGCTGCCATCGCTCCCTGCGCCATCTGCCGTTTCGCCTCATCGGGCTCGGCTGCGACTCCTGCCTGGAGGCCCGCCATCAGCTTCTCCCACACCCGAGGCACGCCGACGAACTCGGTCGGCCGCGCTTCGACAAGGTAGGGAAGGAGCTGGTTGATGTCCGGGCAGAACCAGACCTCGTGGCCGAAAAAGATGCCGCCCCACTGCGAGGTGAACCGCTCCGAGACGTGTGCGAGGGGCAGATAGCTCACCAGCGTCTGGTCGACGAGCGACCAGAAACGTCCGATGGACTCGAGAGTCCACGCGATGTTGTAGTGCGAGTAGACGACACCTTTCGGCGGCCCAGTCGTGCCGGACGTGTAGATGAGGCTGATCGTGTCCTCAGGCCCGACCGCCTTCCACGACGCAACGAAATCGCCCGGCGACTGTTCGTACATCTCGCGCCCGCTGGCCACCAGCGAAGACCACGACAGGACGCCTTCAGGCGCCTCGCCCTTGATCAGGATGATGTGCTTCAGGTGCGGCGTGGACGCTCGGATGGACTGGAACTTCTCGAGAAAGCCCGCGTCCTCGAGAAAGGCGACGGTCGCCTCTGAGTGGTTGGCGACGTACTCGATCTGCTCGGGCGCCAGCGTGTTGTAGACGCTGATCGCCGCTCCGCCGGCGTGAACGATGCCCAGGTCGGCGATCACATGCTCGGGCACGTTGCGCGCCATGATCAGGCCGAACTGGCCCGGGCCGAAGCCAAGCGAGCGCAGCCCCAGGGTGACCGCCGCGACCTCGTCCCGGTAGCCCTTCCACGTGAGGGTGCGCCAATCCCCATTCTCTTTCCAGTGCAGGGCAGTCCGGTCACCCCACTTCGCGACAGCGTCCGCGAACAGCGTGGGAACCGTCTTTCCTGAGACGGCTCTGTCGATGTCAGCGCGTTCGGCGATGGCGTCCATATCTGGGAATACACTACTCGCTGGTGGGGCGCGCTTGATCTACGTGAGATCGCGCCGGTCGATCGTGACGCTGGGAGCTGCAGGGCTCGCGTGCGCGCTGACTTTTGGGGCCCTGGCGACGATCGCCATGGTCGAGCAGGTGTGGCCCGCCGGCCTCGCTCTGGCGGTCGGCGCGCTGGGCGGCGCCGGGCTCGGCGGGTGGGGCGCGTGGGGGCTCGCCACCTGGCCCTCGGGCAAGCTCGGGCTGTTTCGCGACCGCCTCGTCGTGATCCAGGGAAGGCATGAGATGCGCGCGGTCTGGTCCCTCATCGAGACGATCACCCTTTCGGAGCCGGGTGCGTGGCCGCACGTGCGCCTCACAGACCGGCTCACGATCAGCTTCACCAACGAGCCACCCCTCACACTCAAGCCCGCGCAGTTCGGCCTCGACCCGCCGGCCTGCCGGGATCTCATGATCCGGCTGCGCGACGATTCCCGGCTGCGGGCCCGGCTTCCCGAGTTCGACTCTGTGCGCGACCTGGCCATCTCGCCGGTCGTGGCCGGTGAGCTGATCGAACCTCGACTCTAGCGGCGCGCCAGCGGTCATGATCGCTCCCGTGAATGCTCTCGCAGGTCGGGACTTTCTCGACATCGCAAACCTCAGCGCCGAGGAACTCCGCAAGGTGCTGGACCTCGCCCATGCGATCAAAGCCGGCCACTGGTCGCACAGGCCGCTCGAGGGCCGGCACATCGCCATGCTCTTCCAGAAGCCCTCGCATCGCACCCGTGTCTCCTTCGAGGTCGGCATCGCCAGGCTGGGCGGCACCGCCACGACGCTCTCTGAGCAGGACGTCCAGCTCGGCGTCCGGGAGACGGTTTCGGACGCAGCCCGCGTGCTCGATCGATACGTGGACGGGGTCGTGGCCCGGCTCCGCAGCCATGCCGACCTGCTCGAGCTGGCTTCCGCTTCCGCCAAGCCGGTGATCAACGGGCTCACCGATCGCTCGCACCCCTGCCAGGTGCTGGCCGACCTGGTCACCCTCGAAGAGGTTCGGGGCGGGTTGGCCGACCATCACGTCGTCTTCGTCGGCGACGGCAACAACGTGGCGGCCTCGCTGATCGAAGCTTCGGCCCTGGCCGGCTTTGTGCTCACCGTCGTGTCACCGAATGGATACGAGCCAAAAGCGGACGTGCTCGAGCGCGCGCGTAGGATCAGCGCCGGACCGCTTCGCGTCACGGTCACGAGCGACGTCGCGGCGATCGACGGCGCTACCGCGATCTACACGGACGTGTGGGCATCCATGGGACACGAGAGCGAGAGGGACGAGCGGCGCAAGGTCTTTGCCGAATACCAGGTGAATGAAGCCATGATGGATGCCGCGCCCGGCGCGGTCTTCTTGCACTGCCTCCCCGCGCACCGCGGCGAAGAGGTGACGGATGAGGTGATCGATGGCCCGCGCTCGGTCGTTTTCGACCAGGCGGAGAACCGGCTCTATGCGCAGATGGCGATCATGGCCGAGCTCTTTGGAGCCGAGAGATGAACGACTTCTTCACGCAGCTCAACCTGGTGATCCGTCACCTGAGCCTCATAGAGGTGTTCGACGTCGCAGTTGTGGCGGTGATCCTCTACCTGCTGCTGCGCCTGCTCCGCGGCACGCAGGGCACGCAGATCGTTGTGGGGTTGATCCTTCTAGCGGTAATCGGCGTGGTCGCCACGCAGTTCAACCTCATCCTACTTTCGTGGCTTTTCCGGAACGCCACGTTCTACATCATCATCGCCATCATCGTCATGTTCCAGCCGGAGCTGCGCCGGGTGCTGGACCAGCTCGGTCGCATCGGGCACCTCGGCCGCCCGCTGTCCGGCTACAACACGCGGCTGTACAGCCAGGCCATCTCGGAAGCTATCCGCGCCACCGAACGCCTGAGCGCGAAGAAGACGGGCGCGTTGATCGCGTTCGAACGCGAGGTGGGGCTGGAGGACTATGCCGCGACCGGAGTCCGCATCAACGGCGAGATCTCAGCCGAGGTGCTGCAGTCAATCTTCTATCCCAACTCGCCGCTGCACGACGGCGCGGTCATCGTCCGTGGCAACAAGATCGTCGCGGCGGGATGCCTCTTGCCACTCCCGGAGGAGGGCGTTGTCCGGGAAAGGCTTGGCACACGCCACCGCGCGGCGCTGGGCCTGTCGCTGGCATCCGACGCCCTCGTCCTCGTAGTCTCGGAAGAGACAGGAAACATCTCTGTGATAGAAGAAGGAAAGATCACCCGCAATCTCGACGCTGACGGCCTTCGCCGCCGTGTCAGCCTGAAGATTCCGTCGCCATCGAACGGCAACGGCTTCCTGAGGTTCCGCAGGTGAACCTCATCACAGACGACTGGCGCCTCAAGCTACTGGCCGTCGGGCTCGCCGTCCTGATGCTGGGGGCGGTGGCGTTCTCACAAAACCCCCTCCAGACCAAGACGTTCTCTGTCCCGCTGAGCTACACCGTCGGACCCGACCTGGTCATCATCAACGCGCCAACGAAAACCTCGGTGACCGTCACGGGCCTGGCGGACGTCCTCGGGGCGATGACCGCAGACCGCATCCAGGCTCACGTTGACGCGACCAAGGTCAGTCCTGGTCCAGATGTCACGCTCAGCGTGGTGGCCACATCGCTCCAGCAGGGCGTCTCTGCACAGCAGCCGCCCCCGTTCGCCGCGAACATCGACCGCCTGAGCGTCGACACGCTCACCGTCCAGCCAGTCGACCATGCGTTTCCCGGTTGGGAGGTGACGAAGTCCGAAGCTCTGTGCCCGTCGAGCCCGTGCGTCGTGCACTTCAGCGGCCCGGCCAGCTGGGAGGTGAACATGACCGCGGAGGCGATCTACACGAGTCCGATCGAGAACAGCACCTACGACATCCCCACCTGGGGGGTCACCCTGCAGCAGGGCACCACGACGCTCGACCCGTCCAAGTTCTCGCAGAACGAGCCGATCTCGGGCCTTGATATCAGCAGCGTCAGCCTCCACATCGAAGCCCGCAACGGCACCACCAGCAGATCGGTGGCGCTGGTCGATTCGGCCCCCGTCCACCCGCCCCCGGCGGGCTACCACGTGACGGGTGTCGTCATCGCCCCCGTGACGGTCGTCCTCACTGGACCGGCAGACAAACTTGCACTTATCCAGAACCTGCCCCTGCCGCCTGTCGATCTGAGCAGCTCGACCACGAACGCAACCTTCAACGTCCAGATCCCGTTCCCAGTCGGGATGTCGGGGTCTGTGGCGGTCGCCAAGATCACGTACCTGATCTCAGCCAACCCGGTGGTGAGCCCCTCGACCTAATCACCTCCCCGCTCGAGGGGAGATCGGCGCGGAGCGCTGGGTGGTGGGTTGCCGATCAGAAAGCGGGGTTTGAGATGTAACCTGAGCCCGGCTCTCGCCGTTCATCTCAGCACCGGTCGAATCCTTAACGCCCTCCAGGAGTTCTAGTAAAGAAATGTGCGGAATCATCGGTTACCTGGGCGATCGCGAAGCCGCCCCGATCTTGATGGAAAGCCTCAAGCGGCTCGAATACCGGGGTTATGACTCGGCCGGCGTCGCCGTACTGGAGCTCGCCAAGCCGGGCGAAGAGGCCCATACGAGCCTGACCAAGTCAGAAAGAAAGGTCGACACCCTGATCTCCAAGCTCCAGGCCAACATGCCCACGGGGCACCTGGGGATCGGCCACACGCGGTGGGCCACCCACGGCAAGCCGACCTACATCAACGCCCACCCGCACACCGACTGCCACGGCAAGATCTTCGTCGTCCACAACGGGATCATCGAAAACTTCGCCGAGCTCAAAGCGGAGCTCCAGGCGCAGGGTCACAAGTTCACCTCGGAGACCGACACCGAGGTTGTGCCTCACCTCATCGAACAAAACTACAAGGGCGACTTTCTGGCCGCGGTGCGCGCCGCCCTCAAGCGGATCCACGGGGCCTACGCGCTGGCGATGTTCTCCACCGACGACCCCGAGCTGCTCATCGGCGCCCGCCTCAACGCGCCGCTGGTCGTGGGCCTCGGCGAGGACGAGTACTACATCGCCTCCGACATCACGGCGATCATCCCGTACACCAAGCGCGTGCTCGTCCTGGGTGAGGGAGAGGTCGCGGCCATCACGCCGCTCGGCGCGGAGGTCTCGAGCCTCGACGGCATCACCGTGCAGCCGAAGCTCATCCAGGTCGACTGGGACGTGAGCCAGGCGCAGAAGGGTGGCTTCGCGCATTTCATGCTCAAAGAGATCCACGAGACTCCCGAAGCCGTCGCCAACGCCATGCGCGGCCGCTTGACCGACGATGGCATCGTCTCGTTCCGCGAGTTCGACGTCGACGACGAGAAGCTGAAGACGTACGAGGAGGTCATTCTCCTCGGCATGGGCACGTCGCGGCACGCGGCGATGGTGGGCGAATATCTCATCGAGGACTGGGCCGGGATCCCGGCCCGCTCACAGGACGCCTCCGAGTTTCGCTATCGCCGCCCGACCTTCGGTCCGAAAACGCTCGCCGTGGTGCTGACGCAGTCCGGGGAGACGGCGGACACGCTCGTCGGCCTGCACCGCGCCAAGGAGCGCGGCGCGGCGACGGTCGCCGTCACGAACGTATTCGCGAGCTCTGCCGCGCGCGACGCCGACGGCGCCGTTTACCTGCATTCCGGCCCGGAGATCTCGGTGGCGTCCACGAAGACGCTCGCCGCGCACATGGTGAGCCTGTCACTGCTCGCGCTGCGCCTGGCGACTGTCAAAGGCCGCGTGTCACTCGAGAGACGGCGCGAGCTCGTGGCGTCGCTCAGGGCGCTGCCGGACCAGATCGAAGAGCTGGTGGGGCGTGAGAAGGAGATCGCGGAGATCGCGAAGCGCTACAGCCGCTACCGCAACTTCATGTACTTCGGTCGCGGACTCGGCTACCCGGTGGCCCTCGAAGGCGCCTTGAAGTTGAAGGAGATCTCCTACCTGCATGCCGAGGGAACGACGGGAGGCGAGCTGAAGCACGGCCCGATCGCCCTCCTCAGCGAGGACTTTCCCGTCGTCGCGATCTGCACAGCCAGCTCGACCAAGGACAAGATGGTCAGCAACGTCCACGAGATCGCGGCCCGCAACGCGCCGGTGCTCGCCCTCGTGACCAAGGGCGATCACTCGCTCGACGGCATCGCAGCGGACGTGTTCGAGATGGCGGAGGCGGAAGAGTCGACATCGGCGATCCTGAACACGGTGATGCTGCAACTGTTCGCTTACCACGTGGCGGTAGAACTGGGCCAGGACGTCGACCAACCCCGCAACCTGGCGAAGTCGGTAACAGTCGAATAGTCACTTCCGTGCTGGCGGGGAAGCTGGCGCGCAGCGCCGGATGGGGAGGTCCACACCGCCGCTAGCCGCACAATGAAGTAGTGCAAAGGATAGGCGTTGACGCCGTCTCAGTCGACCGGATCGAGCTCGCCGTCCGCCGATCCGGCGCTGGCTTCCTGAACAAGGTCTACACACCCGCTGAGCAGGCCTATTGTTCCGGCAACCCCGACCGCCTCGCTGGCCGCTGGGCCGCCAAAGAAGCCGTGATCAAGTGCTTCGACGGGACCGGCATCTGTTTCCCTCGTCGCCGCATCGAGGTCCTGCCCGGCCCCAACGGGGCTCCCCGCGCCCGGCTCCTCGGCGACCACCGTGGTGCGCGCCTCGAGGTGAGCATCACCCACCACAGCCGCCTCGCCGTCGCCACCGCACAACTCGAGATGCCGGACGTCGTCGACGACCTAATGCCCGCCCCGGACGCCGTCCTGCTGCCCGACCGCCCGCGCGACGCCCACAAAGGGACATTCGGCACCGCGGTGGTGTTGGCCGGGAGCCTCGGGTTCACGGGCGCGGCCTATCTGGCGGCGACCGCCGCGGCCCGCACCGGCGCCGGACTCGTCAAGCTGCTCGTCGCGAACACGATCTATCCCATCCTCGCCGCCAAGTGCACCGAGGTCATGGCGACGCCCGTGCAGGAGGTCGCGCCGGGGGCGGTCGGCCATGCCGCCTATGACTCGATCGTCCGTCAGATGTCGAGCGCCGAGGTCGGTGTTGTGGGGCCCGGGCTGGGACGGGACAGCTCGACCTGGCGGCTCGTACTCGATCTTGCCCTCCACGCGAAGTGCCCGCTCGTGATCGACGCCGACGGCCTGAACGCGCTGGCCGACTCTCCGCGCTCGAAGGGCAAGCTGGCCAAGCACCGCGTGCTCACCCCGCATCCGGGAGAGCTGGCGAGGCTTACGGGCAAGACCGTTGAGACGCTCGAGGCGGACCGCCCGGCGTCGGCTCGCAAAGCCGCGAAGGAGTGGGGTGCCGTCGTCGTGCTGAAGGGCGCCCACACCGTGGTCGCGCACCCTGACGGCAGAATCAGCGCGGACCCGCACGAGGTCCCGGCGCTCGCGACCGGCGGGACGGGCGACGTCCTCGCGGGCATCATCGGCGGGCTGATCGCGCAGGGCTCAGACCCCTTCTCAGCGGCTGTGACCGGCGTGTACATCCACGCCGCGGCCGGCAGACGAATCTCGCAGCGCCTGGGCGACTCGGGCCTCCTGGCGAGCGACCTCCTGATGGAGATCCCGCTCGTCATGAACGTGCTTCGACAGGGCGGCCTCTGACGACTTCTCTTGCGCTGCGGTGGGCCGAGGTCAACCTCGGCGCGCTCGGCGCCAACTGCGCGCGCATCCTCGCGCACCTCCCGAAAGGCACGCGCCTGATCTCGGTCGTCAAGGCGGGCGGCTACGGCCATGGTGCGCTCCCAGCGGCCAAGGCGGCGCTGAGCAACGGCGCGACCGGTCTTGCGGTCGCCACCATTGAGGAGGCCCGCGAGCTCGGCGCGCTGATTCCACCCGAGGACATCCTCGTGATGGGCGGCCTCACCGTCGAACAGGCACGCGCGGCGGCCTCCGGCGGCTGGTGCATCGCGGTTTCGACCCGCGAGCTGGCGACCGCGCTAGGCGACGCGGATGAAATGGTCCCGGTGCACCTGAAGATCGACACCGGCATGGGGCGCTTCGGATGTCCGCCCGACGGAGCCCTTGCCCTGGCTCGGTTCATCGACCAGACGCCCGGGCTGCGCCTCGCCGGCACGTGGACCCATTTCGCCTCCTCGGACACCGACGACGCGATGACCCGACGGCAATTCGACCTCTTCACACAGATCCTCGAGGGCTTCGACGTCGACCCCGGCCTGCGCCACGCCTGCAACTCGATGGGTGCGTACAACCACCCGGACTTCGCTCTTGACGCCGTGCGCTGCGGCATCGCCACTTACGGCTGCGAGTGGCCCGGCGCCGAACCCGTTCTGGCGCTGCGCGCGGTCGTGACGCATGTAAAAAGTGTGGAAGCCGGTGCCACCGTTGGATATGGCGCGACGTGGAAAGCCACCGGCAAAACGCGAATCGCAACAGTCGCGATCGGGTACGCGGACGGGGTCCACCGGGCCCGCTCGAACCGCGGCCAGGTGCTCGTAAGGGGCCGGCGGGCGCCCCTGATCGGGGTGGTCAGCATGGACGCCATCACCCTCGACGTGAGCGGCATCCCGGGCGTTCAAGTCGGCGACGTCGCGACCCTGGTGGGAGCGGACGGTGACGAGCGGATAACCGCTCGAGAGGTGGGTGAATGGTCCGGCACCATCTCCTACGAGGTGCTGACCAGCATCGGTCCCCGGGTCGAGAGGCGCTATTCGGAATAGCCGCCACCCCCTTGCGATTCCAGATGAGGCAAGGCAGGTGACCCTAAACTGGCACTACTAATGGCGGAAAGTCCCGCACAAACTGCCTTTGCGGAAGAGGCATTGACACATCTCGACACCCTGTACCGAGGCGCACTCCGGCTCACCCGCGATCCGGACCAGGCGCAGGACCTGGTGCAGGAGGCGTACCTGCGCGCGCTGCGCTACCAGCACAGCTACCAGCAGGGCACAAACATGAAGGCCTGGCTCTTCGCGATCATGCGCAACCTCTTCTGGGACCGCTTCAAGGGGTCCCGGAAGGATGACGTGAGCCTGGACGACGTCGGCGAGTTCGTCCTCTACGAGAAGCTGCGCGACGAGGGCGCCCGCCCCGAGGCCGACGTGCTCGACAAACTGGCCGCTTCCGAGGTTGTGAAGGCGGTCGAGACCCTTCCCCCGCTGCACCGTGAGGTCGTCCTTCTGGTCGACGTGGAGGGGTTCTCCTACAGGGACGCGGCGCAGGCGCTTGGCGTCCCGATCGGGACCGTGATGTCGCGCCTCCACCGGGCCCGCCAGCAGCTACAAAAATCCCTCTATGACTATGCGGTCGAATCCGGTATCGTCCGCGGCAGCGACGGGCACCCGGTGCCGCAGTCGTGAAAGGAAAGGGAAGTCGATGAACTGCAAGGAGTGCGCGGACAAGCTGGATCGCTTCGTCGACCGGGAGCTGAACTCGACGGAGGTTCTCGAGCTCCAGCTTCACCTCGAAAGCTGCCCCGACTGTCAGGAACACTACGAGTTTCAGGCCGGTCTCAAGCGGCTGGTGCGGCACTCGTGCGATTGCGACACCCCGCCCGCGTTCCGCGAAAAGCTTCGACAGCTCCTCACCTAAAGCGGCTCCTCGCCGCTCACCTGTACGTGATCACCGCCGACGCGCCGCCTTGGCGGGTCATCGAGGCGGCGGCTGCAGCCTTGCGTGGAGGTGCGGACATCCTCCAGCTCCGCCACAAGAGCCTGGCTCGGGGCGAGCTGCTGACGCTCGCGCGCAAGCTCCGCGAAATCGCGAGCGACTCAGGCGCTCTGTTCATCGTCAACGACCACGTCGACATCGCCTTGCTGAGCGACGCCGATGGCGTGCACCTGGGACCGGACGATCTGTCCATCGCGTCCGCGCGCCGCGTCGCGGGCGACCGGCTGCTCATCGGGGCGTCGGCGTCCAGCCCCGACGCGGCACGCGCCGCCATTGAGAACGGCGCCGACTACCTCGGGAGCGGGCCGGCCTTCGCCACGCCGATCAAAACCGAAAAGCAGGTCATCGGACCGAAAGGCGTGGCCGCCATCGCGGCAGCACTCGGGCCGGGTGTGCCTGTTTTCGCGATCGGCGGCATCGACGAGTCCAACGTTGCCGATTTGGTCGAGGAGGGTGTGCGGCGCATGTGCGTCATCCGGGCAGTTTCCGGCGCCACCGACCCGGAGCAAGCCGCGCGCCGCCTCCGTGCCATGCTCATTCGCTGAATGAGGGTCGAAGGTCTCGGGGAGTTCGGGCTGCTGGAACGAATCAAGCCATACCTGTCGGGGCACGCGGGACAGGACGACGCGGCGGTGCTGGAGGATGCGGGTGGTTTCGTCGTGGCGAGCTGCGACATGTTCGTCGAGGGCGTGCATTTCGACCTCGCCTGGATGGGTGCTGAGGACGCTGGTTGGCGTTCCCTCGCGCTGGCGCTGGGCGACCTCGCGGCCAAAGGCGCGACGCCGTGGTGGGCTCTGACCTCGATCGCGCTGCCCAAGACCTGGGCCGTCGAGAGCTTGACAGGTCTCTACGCCGGAATCGCCGAGCTCGCGCAACAAACCAGAGTGCTCATCGCGGGCGGCGACATGAGTTCGACCGATGGGCCGGCGGTGCTCTCGATCACAGTCGTCGGGCGCGCAGAAAGGCGGCCGCTCGCACGGAGCGAGGCACGACCTGGCTGGGCGGTGGCGGTGACGGGCCCGCTCGGCGCCTCCGCGACCGCGCTGCGCGAGCGGCGCTCGATCCGGCTCGTGCCTATGTTGGAGAAGGGCCGCCTGCTCAACGAAGCCGGTCTGTGCTGCGGTGACGTCTCCGACGGCTTGCTGCGAGAGATGGACAAGTTCGTCGCCTTCTCGGGCTGCGGCTGCGTGATCCGCGCCTCTGAGGTTCCTGTCGCGGCGGGAGCGACCCTGGAAGACGCGTTGACCAGCGGCGAGGAGTCGGAACTGGTCTGCGTCGGGTCGGAAGATGTGATCCGCGGCGCCGGCCTGTTGCCGTTCGGCTTCCTCACGGACGACGAATCCATTCAGGTGCTCGGCGCCGGCGGAAAGCCGATGCTGCTCGCGCAAACCGGCTACGACCACTTTGCCTGACGTCGTCACCAGCTCCGCCGCCGAGACAGAGACTGTCGGCGAGCACCTGGGCAAGCGCCTCCAGACCGGCGACGTCGTCCTGCTGACCGGCGAGCTCGGAGCGGGGAAGACGACCTTCGTGAGAGGGGTCACCCGAGGCGCAGGGTCGGCCGCGCCGGTCGCGAGCCCGACCTTCCAGCTGGTGCGCGTCTACGCGGGTCGCGTGCAGCTGGCGCACGTCGACCTGTACCGGGTCGAGCAGCTCTCAGAGCTGGCCGACCTGGGCCTCGAGGAGCTGACCGAGCAGGGCGCGGTGGTCATCGAATGGGGCGAGCGACTGGAGGTGGGCAGCGCCGCTCTGATCGAAATCGAACACCTTGGGGGTGAGCGCCGGCTCATCAGGACGAAGCGTGATCTTAGTCATTGATACCTCGGCAAGCCTGGCCGCGATAGCGACGATCGACGACAAAGGGTGGACCGAAGAGTTCATTCCGTCCCGTGACCCCGCGCTCATCGAGTATCTGCGCCGGACCGCGCAACTCAACACGATCACCAAAGTCGCCGTCGCCACCGGCCCGGGATCTTTCACCGGCTTGCGCAAGGGCGTTTCCTTCGGGCTTGGCCTTGCCATCGGGCTCAGGATCCCGATCGTTCCTCTGCCTACTCTCGAGCTGCAGGCTGCTCGCAGCGGCCAACCGGTCACAGCCGTCTCGGAAGCGGGACGGGGACGCTTCTATTTCCTACTCCCAGGTGGAGAGGCCGCTCTCGGCGAACCCTCCGTTATCCCGACCACCCACGAGCTCGTCGGGAGGGTCGTGGCCGCCTCGGTGGCATCGCTCCAAACGGCGGGACACCATTTCAAGCCCGAAAGCCAGCTGCTGCACTTCGCGGAGGCGGCCGCCGAACTGCTGAAGTCGGCGCGCGAAGTGCCCTACGGCAGTCTTAAACTCGAGTACATGCAGTCTTTTGCGGCGGGGACAAAGTGATGGTCCAGCTCCGCCAGCAGCTGGCGATCGAGTTGATGCGCGAGGCGGACGTAGCCACCGTCCAGGAGATCGAGCGCGAGATCTTCGCGACGCCGTGGCCGCGGAACGCCTACTACCGCGAGCTTGCCTCACGCGCCAGCGCGCACTACATCGTGCTTCGCCGGGACGGTCTCTTTGAGCCTCCGCCAGGATTCAAGACGCCGGACCTGGACCCGACGATCGTCGGTTACGGCGGCATGTGGCGCATGTACGACGAGGCGCACGTCACCACCATCGGGGTGCGCCACGACCTGCAGCACAGCGGCTACGGCCGCATCGTGTTTGCGGGCCTCGTACAGGCGGCCTACGACATGGGCGCGAAGTGGATCACCCTCGAGGTCCGCACCACGAACGAGAACGCGATGAAGATGTACGAGGGCTTCAGCTTCAAGGTCATCGGACGCCGCAAGGGTTACTACACGGACAACGGCGAGGACGCGATCGTGATGTGGTCGGACAGCATCCACTCGCCGCGCTTCCGCCGCGCCTACGAATCAAATCTGGAGCGCATAGAAGCCGACGTCAGGGGCCTGCGCCGAGATCTCATAACGAAGGGCGACCAGTAATTCACCTCCCCGCTCGCCGGGGAGGGCGGCCCTGGCCGAAGGCCACGGCTGCGTGGGGGGTCGCCCTATCGCACTGACGGTCGGCATCGAAACCAGCTGCGACGAAACCTCGGTCTCCGTCGTTGAGGACGGTCGCCGCATCCTCTCCAACGTCATCCATTCGCAGGTCGACCTGCACAAGGAGTTCGGCGGCGTGGTCCCGGAGCTCGCGGCCCGCGACCACCTCGAGCGCCTGCCGCATCTCCTCGACCTGGCCCTGCGGCGCGCGGGTGCCAAGCCCGAGGACATCGACCTCATCGCGGCGACACGCGGTCCCGGCCTGGCCGGCTGCCTGCTCGTAGGGGTCGGCGTGGGGGAGGGCCTCTCCGCCGCTTGGTCGAAACCGCTCACCGGTGTCAACCACCTCTGGGGCCACATCTACGCGGCCATGCTGGCGCGGCCCGACCTGGAGCCGCCGCTGCTCGGCCTGGTGGTCAGCGGTGCTCACTCAGACCTGGTCCGGATGCCTGAGCACGGCCGTTTCGAGGTGATCGGTCGGACCAGAGACGACGCAGCGGGAGAGGCCTTCGACAAGGCGGCCCGGATGCTCGGCCTCGGCTATCCCGGCGGCCCGGCGCTTGACCGATTGGCGCGGACGGGCGACGCCCGCCGCCGGCCGCTCCCGAAACCCTCGCTCCCAGGACTCGAGTACAGCTTCAGCGGCCTGAAGACGGCGCTCCTGTACCGCCTGCGCGACCTCGGCGACGCGGTCAGCGACCAGGACAGGGCCGACCTGGCAGCCGCCTTCGAACGATCCGTGGTCGAGTCGCTCCTCGAAAAGCTAGACGCGACCCTGGCCGACCACCCCTACCCGGAGGTTGTCGTATCCGGAGGCGTGGCGGCAAACACCCTCCTGCGCCAACGAGCCGCCGAGGTGGTCGGGAACCGAGCGAGGCTGACTTTGCCCCCGCTGGAGCTGTGCACCGACAATGCGGCCATGATCGCGGCCGCGGGCCACTTCACCTCCGCGCCGGCAGGCGCGGTCGGGAGCCGCTCGGAGCGCCCCGGCGGCGGCGTGCCACCCGCCATAGCGGTCGACCCCTCGCTAGGCTGGTAGCGATGGCGGTCAAAGGCTGGTCGGTGGTCTTCCGGGGCGAGCGCATCCAGGCCGACCTGGTGGCGGCCGTCCTCCAGGCCGACGGCCTCCGCGTCGAGGTCTTCGGCGACCACGCCTACGGGGTGGGAGTAAACCTGACAGACGCCCGGGTCATGGTCCCGGACGAGCAGGCGAAGAACGCCCGCGAGATCATCCGGCAGGCCGAACAGACTCAGTTCCCCTCTGGCGGGGCAGGTGGCGCGCCCGAATAGCCGGCGGGATGGGAAGCCGGGGTTTAGCGGTCCCAACCCGGCGGGTAGTACAATTGGCAGTCGACCCCCCTGAGTGCTAAGCGCTTGGGCCCGGGGATTGCCAATCAACACAATTTGCTGAGGAGGGCGCACATGAATCTGAGACCGTTAGGCGACCGCGTCGTGGTCAAGCCGGTCGAGAAAGAAGAGAAGACGAAGAGCGGGATCGTTCTTCCCGACACCGCCAAGGAGAAGCCCCAGGAGGGCATCGTCGAGGCCGTGGGCACGGGAAGGATCCTGGACAACGGCACCAAGGTGCCGATGGAGCTCAAGGTCGGCGACAAGGTGCTTTACGCCAAGTACGCCGGTAACGAATTCAAGCACGACGAGATCGAGTACCTGATCGTCTCAGAGAAGGACGTCCTCGCCGTCGTTTCGTCAAACGGCAAGAAGAAGTAACCCGGAAAAAGAAGAAGAGGGATTTATATGGCAAAGACAGTCACATTCGACGTAGAGGCGAGGCAGGCCCTGAAGAAGGGCATTGACATCGTCGCCTCATCCGTACGCATCACTCTCGGCCCCAAGGGCCGCAACGTCGTCCTCGAGAAGAAGTTCGGCGCCCCGACCGTCACCAACGACGGCGTGACGATCGTGCGCGAGATCGAGCTCAAGGACGCGATGGAGAACACCGGCGCGCAGCTGCTGCGCGAAGTCGCGACCAAGACCAACGACGTGGCAGGTGACGGCACCACCACGGCGACGATCCTGGCGCAGACGATGATCTCCGAAGGCTTCCGCAACGTCGCCGCGGGCGCCAACCCGATGCAGCTCAAGCTCGGAATCGAGAAAGCCGTCTTGGCCATCGTCGACGAGATCAAGAGACTGTCGGTTCCGGTCAAGGGCCACGAGGACGTTGCGCACGTCGCCGCGATCTCCAGCCAGGACCAGCAGATCGGCAACCTGATCGCCGACGCGATGGACAAGGTTGGCAAGGACGGCGTCATCACCGTCGAGGACAACCAGGCCATGGCGACCGAGCTCGAAGTGGTCGAGGGCATGCAGTTCGACCGCGGCTACGTCGCCGCGTACATGGTCACCAACCCCGACCGGATGGAAGCGGTCCTCGAGGACCCTTACGTCCTGATCACCGACCGCAAGATCTCAGCCATCCAGGACCTGCTCCCCGTTCTGGAGCGCGTCGTTCAGCACGGCAAGCCGCTGCTGATCGTCGCCGAGGATGTCGAGGGCGAAGCGCTCGCCACTCTCGTCGTCAACAAGCTGCGCGGCACCTTCACCGCCGTCGCCGTCAAGGCGCCGGGCTTCGGTGACCGCCGCAAGGCGATGCTCGAGGACATGGCCATCCTCACCGGCGGACAGGTCATCTCCGAGGACATGGGGCTCAAGCTCGACCAGACGAAGATCGAGCAGCTCGGCCACGCACGCCGCGTGACCGTGACCAAGGACGACACCACGATCGTGGAAGGCGCCGGCAAGCCGGAAGCCATCCAGGCTCGCATCAAGGCGATCAAGAACCAGGTCGAGGAGACCACCTCCGACTTCGACAAGGAGAAGCTGCAGGAGCGGCTCGCGAAGCTCGCCGGCGGCGTCGCCGTGATCAAGGTTGGAGCTCCCACCGAGGTGGAGCAGAAAGAGAAGAAGCACCGCATCGAGGACGCGCTGAGCGCGACCAAGGCCGCGGTAGAGGAAGGCATCGTGGCTGGTGGCGGCACCGTGCTGCTGAACGCCCAGAAGAAGCTCGACGGCGCGCTCGGCCTCAAGGACGACCAGGCGACCGGTGTCAACATCGTGCGCAAGTCGCTCGAAGAGCCGGTTCGGCAGATCTGCCTGAACGCCGGCAAAGAGGGCTCCGTCATCATCGAAGAGATCCGCAAGGGCAAGCCGGGCTTCGGCTACGACGCCCTCAACGATAAGTTCGTGAACATGTTCGAGGCGGGCATCGTTGACCCGGCCAAGGTGACTCGTTCGGCGCTACAGAACGCCGCGTCGATCGCAGCGATGGTGCTCACCACCGAGGCGATGGTCACCGAGGTTCCCGAAGAGAAGCGGGGCGGCGGCGGCGGTGGCATGGGCGGCATGTCCCCGGACATGATGTAGGCAAGAAGAAATTCCGAGAGGAGCCCCTCGCCGCGGCGAGGGGCTTTTCTTTTGCGGACGAGCCGGCTGAATTCACCTCCCCGCTCACTGGAGAGCTCAACCCTCCCCGCCTGCGCGGCCGGCTAGGGGTGACCCATTAGGTTCTGCGGCCCAAAGGAGTCCCTCGCTTCGGCGAGGGGCCTTTGTCTTTTCCTGCCGGCTCGTCTACGGGGATTATCCCGCCCAGACCGGCCATCCGCCGAGCGGCGAACGTGACCGCGAACGGGAGCAGGATCATGAAGCTGGCGACGAAGACCGAGAGCACATCGGGAAGGCGCTTCGGGTCACGCAGACCAAGGTAGGTCAGATATCCGCCGCCCGCGGCCGTCAGCAAGACGATCAGCGTCGCGACTCCAATCGCGTACCAGCGATACTCGCGATAGAGCGGGGGCGCTGTCCGGTTCGCCAGGCGCAGCAGCCACCAGGCCGTGAGGCCGTTGAGTACCAGGCCGCTCACCAACGCGCAGGCGGCGATACCGATCCGGAACTGGGTGAGGTGGACCATGACGAACGCCGACGCGTTGACGGCGAGGATGCCGACGGGCGTGATCACCCCGAGGGTCAGGAGGACGGATTCGCGCAAGCGCCTGGACCTGAGCATTGCCTTAGAAAAAGATAAGGCGCCGGGAGACCGGCGCCCTGGGAATGATTCTTGGGAGGTTAGTGGCCGCAGCCGCAGGCTTTCGCTTCGCCGGCGTCGTCACCGGTGTCGAACGAGTGACCGCACGAGCACGAGTGCACGGCGTTCGGATTGTGCACCGTGAATCCGGCGCCCATCAGGCTGTCGACGTAGTCGATCTCCGAGCCGGAGATGTAAGGGGCGCTGAAGTCGTCCACGATCATCTGCACGCCGTCCTGCTCGATAACGAGGTCGTCCGGCCGGCGATTGTCGTCGAAGGCCATGCCGTACTGCATCCCGGAGCAGCCGCCACCGCTCACGAAGATGCGGAGGGCGAGCTGCGGGTTGCCCTCCTTGGCAAGCAGCTCCTTGAGGCGAGACTGAGCGTCAGGGGTAAGTGAGACGACTTGCTGTTGTTCGATCACGCCTCGGATGTTACCACGGGGGATAACTCACCTCCCTACTTGCCGGCAAGGTCGGCGCCGGGGTGGGGTCAGGGGAGTGCTGGGCGGGCTCAGCCCCGTCCGAGCTTGAACCCTCGCTTGGTTTCCTTCTTCTCTACGGCCGACGCCCCGGCGATCAGCTGGGCCAGCTGCTCGGCTCCGCGCGAGATCGCGCTCTTGGGGTCGGTCAGGACCAGGATCTCGCCTTTGACCGCCGCCTCGTCCGGCTTGGTGCCGTCGAAGTCGATCTCGACGGCCAGCTCCTGCTTGAGGGTGCGGACGACGTCCTCCCTGCTCACCACCGACTTCGGGACCTTGTTGTTCAGGGACAGGATGATGCGTCCTGGCACGATGTTCAGAACGTTGGTGAAGATGTTGAGCAGCTCGCCGACATCCTTGAGGGACGAGAGCTCCGGCGTGACCAGCACCAACACGCGCTGCGAGTGGTCGAGCACGCTGATCACGATGTCGGTGAATGCGACGCCGAGGTCGAACACGATGTAGCGGAACGCGTTGACCAGGATCCCCATCGCGCGGTTGACGAGGTCAACCGTGATCAGGTCCGCCTGCTCGGCGCGCAGGACGCCCGGTAGAAGCATCATGCCGCCGGGGTGGTGAAGGATCGCGCCCAGCACCGCCTCTTCGAAGTTGGCAGGCGGTACCTGGCTGGCGGCCGCGAGGCAGCCTGTCGGGGTGAGATAAGAGATGAGCGCCGCGTGGTTGTACGGCAGCGCCAGGTCGACCAGCAGCACCTCGCCGGGGAACCTCTTGCCGAGCGCGGCGGCCAGGTTAACGGCGATCGTCGTGCGGCCGGACCCGCCTTTGGGCGAGTAGACCGCGACAGTGGTGGCGGCTTGCTCGGGGGCGACCATGCGCGCGCGGGCGATCAGGTTGGGGAGTGTGTCCTTGCGCTGCTCGACCAGCTTGGTCAGTTCGATGATCGCGTCGGAGTCGGCCGGCAGCGTCTCGTAGAGGGTCTTGCGGTCGAGGGTGAGCAGCTTGCAGTCCTCGAGGGCGCGGACGCTGGCCGTGCGCGTTTCTTCAGAAATCAGGGCCATCTCGCCGAAGAAGTCGTCAGGGCCCATCAAAGCGATGGTGATGGTGTGTCCCGGAGACTCCTCGACAAACACCTCGCAGCGGCCCGATTCGACCACGAACATCGTGTCGCCGGGGTCTCCTTGGTGGACGATCACGGAGCCCTTGGAAGCCGAGGCCGGAGCGAGTCGGCGGGCAAGGGCGTGGAGAACGTTGTCGGGAAGCGTGAAGAAGATCGCTACGCGTTCCAGGATCTGGAACCGCTTCCGGAGCTCGTCCGGGGATCCGCCGCCTTGCCGATCGGTGTCGCTCACGCCGAACGAATTATAGGTATGGGGTTGCCGGGCCCCACCAAACGGGGGCTCAGTTCAGGCGGTTGGTAGACTTAGCCGCTGTCGGTCCCGTGGTGTAGCCTGGCCAAACACGCGGCCCTGTCAAGGCCGAGAACGCCGGTTCGAATCCGGTCGGGACCGCCATCTGACCCCCGAGCGAAGTGCTCACAGGCGCTCCGGAGAGGTGGCCGAGTCCGGTTGAAGGCGACGGTCTCGAAAACCGTTATGGGTCACTGGCCCATCGAGAGTTCAAATCTCTCCCTCTCCGCCAGCACTTTTTGGAGAGGCCTTCGAGCGGTAGCCTGTATTCGAAACCTGGTCCTTGGGACCGGGTTTTCGCCTGGGGCGACCACGGCGAGTACGTACTAGTTGCCCCGAGTCTGGACGTCGTAGTGGCCCGCTTTAGGCGCCAGTTCGGCCTCGGCGAGCCAAAGCGGACGAAGGAAATCGGATTGATGCGCGCGCTTGGCATGGGCCGGCGAAGGATCTTCTTGCTCTTCAGCAGCGAGGCAGTCCTCATCGGCTTCTGGGGGAGCATCCTGGGTGTCGCATTCGCAGCTCTTGCGGGTCAGGTGATCAGCGCTGTCGGCACGAATGGGTTCTTGAAGGACTATCCGGGCTTGTCGCTTATGACCTTCCCACCGAGTACGGTTGTCGCAGTGGTCATCGGCATCATGCTCATTGCTTTCCTGGCCGGAACGTTGCCAGCGTTGGGGGCCAGCAGGAAAGACCCGATCGAAGCGCTTCGGTACGAGTAACGGTCGAGCCCAAGGCGGCATCGCCATCCAATCAAGAATCGTTAGACGCGCCAGCGACCGCGATCAGCAAGGCCTGAGTCACGGACTAGCCTGGGGCGTGGTCGGGGTAACGGCTCAGGTCGTATTCACCGCGAGCTGGGTGGTCACCGAGTTGTGGCAAGGCCCGAGGTACAGCCCGGTCAATGACACGATCAGCGACATGCAGGCGCGCACCGCTCCGCACGTCTGGTTTCCGATCGCCGCGTTCGCGCTCGCGGCCATCGCCACGTTCGCCTTCGCAGTATTCGGGCTGCGACCTGTGCTCGCGGGAGCGGGGAAGAGAGCTAGCTTTGCCCCCTGGATGCTGGCGTTCTCCGCCCTTGCCCTTGGAAACTCGTTCCCCTTGATTCCGTGCCGCCTTTCTGATCCAGGTTGCACCCCCTCCTTTCAGCTCAACAGCCCGGGCGGACTGACAGACGCAATCGTCAGTGGATTCGCGTTCTTCGTGCTGGTGATCACGCCGTTTCCGTTGTGGCGCCGGCTTGCGACCCTACCCGGATGGCAGCGTCTTCGTCCGATTCTGTTGGCGGCGACCTTAATCGGGCCGATCTTGTACGTGCTTCTTGCCATCTCCTCGAACGAAGCGTCGATGCCCGCGCTCGGGCTCATCGAACGCGCTTTGGCGGTGACCTGCACTCTGTGGATCGGCGCGCTGGCGGTGAACCTGATCCTCGAGTCTCGCCGAAAGCTCCCTGAGCGCACCGCGGTCTTGCTGGATCCCGGCCCCTAGCCGCCATCGCCACAACCAACATCCGCACTACTCCCAAACGGTTAGCCTTCTCGCGTCGCCGTGCCTTGAGGGCGTGGAGTGATCAACCCTGACCGGGCGCCGTTCCCATGACCCCACGCGCTGGTGCAGATGCGCGCGCTAACGATTATTTGAGCAGTTTTGTAGCCGTGAAGGACATCGGAACCCTGAGCGGTGTCATCCTTGAATGCCGAGATCCTGCGAGCCTTGCTGCCTTTTATAGTCAACTCACCAGATTGCCGGTCCAATACTCGGATTCCGACTGGTATTCAATCGTCGAGAGTCTGCGGGCAAACTTCCACTTGTCGTTCCAGCGTTCGCCAACTCATCAGCCGCCAAGCTGGCCTGATCCAGCCTCCTCAATGCAAATCCACCTGCACTTTCGGGTCGATGACATAGACGCAGCCGAGGGGCGTGTGCTGGCTCTGGGTGCATCGAAGTCGACCACCAGCCAGCGCCGGGCACTGCGCGAGTCTTCAGCGATCCAGCCGGTCATCCGGTCTGCCTTGTACCGCATCAGGATTCCGATGACTGAGCACCTTATATAAGCGGCCGAATGGGAGTGGCGAAGCCTAGCCAGGCATCGGCATCCCATATCGAGCGGCCGCTTCTACTCCATGTTCCAAGTCGCGCTGACGCCGCGCGCCTCGGAAACCACCCATCCACTCCGGATCGCACGATTCGCAGCGGCACCAGGTGCCAGCCGACGCAGTTGCCAAGGCTGCTCTATTGCGTACTCGACAAGGCCAATTCGATCGCCTGTTCGCGCGATAGGCTGCGGCCCCGGGCTCGCCCTTTCTCAAATTCCTCACCTTGAACGTCTTTGACAAATGGCGCGTTGTCACTCATCGCAGCTTGGACGGTGCCCTTCGGATCCAGGTCGGCGAAACCTTCCAGCGCTCCCCACAAGGTTCCAGCGCGGCCTGCGTCTCCTCGTAGCGCAGCGATGGCGGCAATGGCGCCTAAAGCGAAGGGGACGTTTGTGCGGTCGCCGATCGAGGCCAGCGTTTCCAGGCCGCCATGCACATCGATCTCGGCCTGGTCCAGCTGACCAGCGGGGATCAGGAACTCGGCCGCAGCCACAAGTGATGTGCCACTGATCCAGGTCGAGGCGCCACGGTGCGTAAGTGGGGCGCTCTGATGGACAAGGTGCTCTCCTTGCTCCAGATCCCCACGCCTGAATGCAGCCATCGCGAGCACATACAGGGCAAAACCTTCGTCCTCGGCATTCCTGTCACGACGAGCGATCTGCAGCGATTCAGTCGCCAGACTAACTGCGCGTTCGACGTCTCCCTGCCTGAGGGCAGCGTTTGCGATTCGAGCGGTGAGATGACCAATGCGCTGTGTTTCGTTGGCGGCCCTGAAAAGATCTAGGGAGCGAACGTATTCCGGTTCGGAAAGGTCGAACCGGAAGGTGAGGTCTAAAGCGGTGGCGCGGAACCGTAGTGCGCGTGCCTCAACCCCCGATTCCAGGGGTTCACTCGTTTCGGCGGCCCTGGCCATGAGCCTCTCCAACCACTCGAGGCCCCGGACTGGATCATTGGCGACCCAGTACATCTCCGTCAGCAAGATCAGTCTGATTCCCTGCTGCGTATGGCTCAATTCGCCCGCCCCCGTAAGGGCGACCTCTATGTTCGGATGCTCGATTCTCGCGAGATTCATCTGCATGGGACCGGTGGCGTCCTGGGTTAGATTGGCGTTCGCAAACAAGTTCAGAAGATGCACGAGCAGTCGCTGCAGGATTCGGGTCCGTTCGGCCGGCTCCAGCTGCTCGGTCGCGAAATCGCGCACCGTATCGAGCATGCCGAACCGCCCCAAGTCACCACGTCGCACGAGACTCTTGTCGACGAGTGATTCCAGGAGGTTGACATTCGCGTCTGCCACCCGTTCCGATGCATCGAGCGTCCAACCTGCGCGGAACACCGAGAGTGCGGCGAGCAGCCTCCGCTCCTCAGGGATCAATAGGTCGAACGACCATGCGATCGTTGTCCTCAGTGTTTGGTGTCGTGCATCCGCATCTCGCCCGGCCCGAAGGACGTCGAGCCGGCTGCCAAGTCGTTCAATAAGTTGATCCACGGTCATCAGCGATGTCCGGGCGGCGGCAAGTTCGATGGCCAACGGGAGGTCGTCGAGCCGAGCGCACAGCTCGTCGAGCCGTGCATCGGTTTCGAAATCGGGATTGATCGCACGAGCGCGGGCGAGAAATAGCTCGACGGATTCCTTGCGGGCGAGTGGCTCAACCGGGTACAGATGCTCACCCTGCAGCGAAAGACGTTCGCGACTTGTGACCAGCAAGTCCAAGTGACGACAATCGGACAGAAGTGTGGCGACCTCTGGCGCTGCCGCGATGACATGCTCAAAGTTGTCGAGGAGGAGAAGGACGTGGCGGTTGCCAATAGCCTCGGCGGCTGAGCCGCCGCCGAGCGCTCGCCCGATCGCCGACATCACCGCGTCAGCATTGGAGACCGAAGACAGAGGCACCCACGAGACGCCATGCTCGTACTGTTCGGCCACGGCGGCGGCGACCTCGAGCGCGAGACGTGTCTTGCCGCTCCCACCCGCGCCCGTCATGGTGACCAAGCGCACGCCATGACGGCGCAGCAGGGCCTCGGCGCCGGCCAGCTCGCGCTGGCGCCCGATGAACGGAGTCGGCGGCACTGGTAGGTTGCTCGCGAAAAGTGTCCGCAAAGGCGCGAACTCGCCGTTGCCCAGCTGGTAAATACGCAGTGGCGTCGCCAAATCCTTGAGCCGGTGCACACCAAGATCGTGCACGTCGTCCCTCTGAGCGAGGTCGCGCGTCGACTGCGAAAGCAGAATCTGACCGCCGTGCCCCGCAGCTGCGATCCGCGATGCCCGATGGACGTCCAGGCCGACGTAACCCTCTGCAGTCACGGTCGGCTCGCCGGTGTGCAGCCCCATCCGTACCCGCACAAGCCCATTGGCAAGCGCGCGCTGACCTTCCTCGGCACCTGCCACCGCGTCAGAGGCACGTGCGAAGGCGACAAAGAACGCGTCGCCCTGGGTGTCCACCTCGACGCCGCCATAGCGGGCGAATGCCTCGCGCAGGGCGCGGCGGTGCTCGGCGAGTGCTTTCGGATATGCGTCGGGCTGTTCACCCAGCAACCGCGTCGAGCCCTCGATGTCGGTGAACAGCAGGGTAACCGTCCCGCGAGGGAGCTCAGGCATGACCAGGTCTCCCAGCCATTAAAGATGATGTTGTCAGGGGAGGGGTCGGCGGCGCTTTGTCGACCATGTCGAGCCGCTCTCAGTGTGGACTCGGCCGCTAGTCAGTTAGCAGCGATCGCCGGTGCGAGGTGAGGGACGGTCCCCTTTGAGGTACGCGCCGAAGCATAGCCGAGCGCAGCCAGGGCACAGATTCCTGCAACCAGGCGGATCTAGGAGGACACGGACGGACACCAAGCTATGGCAATTTGAGTTCAGGCGGGCATCTGGGGAACCGCCGGAACACCAGAGGATATGCAACCACGATGGTTCGGGACCGTGAGGCCACGAGCCTTGCGCGTAATCGGCGAGGACGTCTGGTTTGCCGCGACCCGCGCGCGGTAGGGTCGTCCCGATCTGACCAAATGACCTCGTGCCTCGACCTTGAGAAATTTCCCCGCGCGATGTAATCTGGATGCAACGGTCGCGAGAGCCGGTCTGATGGTTTTGCGACCGTGGCGTTTGGGTCCGCGCGGGCCGTTTCGAATACAAATCACTGCCGCGATTCTCGAAAACCGTTATGGGTCACTGGCCCATCGAGAGTTCAAATCTCTTCCTCTCCGCCAACCTGCGTGTTGATGCGCGCCGCCCTGGCCTGCATCGTTGCGTCCCAAGACCGTCCCGGTCAGCAATGCCACCCGATTGGCATGAGACAAAAGGGTTCAAGCACGGGTGGCGGTAGGCTTCCTGGCATGGAAGAGGACGAGGACGACGACCCGCAGTCGGACCCGGACCCGACGCTGTACTACCCGTTCCCGTGGCTCCGTCTACCTTGGCTGAACCGGCTCGGCTGGTGGCAGAGGGCACTGCTGTTCGTGGGTGCACTCGCCGCCGTGGTGGTGATCGCATTGCTCGCGACGATCAGGATCATTCCGTAGACGTTCAGCCGATGAGTCGCGTGCCTGGGCGCATCGTCTTCGCGATCGTCCTCGGCACCCTGCTGAATCCTCTGAACTCGTCGATGATCGCGGTCGCCCTCGTCACGCTGCACCAAGATTTCCGCGTCGACCTCGGCACCTCGACCTGGCTAATCTCGGGCTTCTATCTGGCCGGCGCGGTCGGCCAGCCGCTGATGGGCCGGCTGGCAGATCTTCTGGGCGCTCGCCGCGTTTTTCTGACCGGCCTCACAGTGGCGTGCCTGGTTGCGATCGCGGCTCCCTTCGCTCCGAGCTTCGGGTGGCTCGTCGCTGCCCGCGTCGTCCAGGCCTTCGCCACGTCGACCGCTTATCCGGCCGGCCTGGGGATGATTCGCTCTGCCGCGGGCGGCGGCCGCATCCCCGCGCAGGCGCTGGCGTCGATGTCGGTAGCCGCCTCGGTCAGCGCCGCCCTTGGCCCGACCATCGGCGGGTTTGTCCTCTCGGTCGGCGGCTGGCAGGCAATCTTCCTGGTCAACGTGCCGATCACCTTGCTCGGGATCGCGCTCGGCTGGAGGTGGCTGCCGGCGCCCCCTCCATCCGAAAGCGCGGGTGAGGGCCTGGCCGCCCTTGACCTGCCCGGGGTGCTGCTGTTCGCCGGCACGCTGACCAGCCTCCTGGCGGGCCTGCTGTCGCTTGGGTCCACACAAGGCTGGATCCTGCTTGGAGCCGTCCCGATCCTGGCCACCCTGCTGGCCGTGCGGGAACTGCGCTGCGCGTCGCCGTTCTTTGACCTGCGCCTGCTCGCGGCGAATCCAGTGTTGATCGGGGTCTTCTTGCAGTTCGCGGCAACGACGTTCGTCTTCTACACGTTCTTCTTCGGGCTGCCGATCTGGCTGGAGGAGGTTCGGGGCTTTGACGCGCGGACTGCCGGCCTCCTCATCCTCCCTGTGACCGGTCTCGGAGTGCTGGTGACTCCATTTGCCGCTGCTTTGGTCAGCCGCAGGGGGACCAGGTCGTCCCTGATCATCGGGTCCGTGTTCATGGTCATCGGCTCGGCGCTTCTGCTGACCTTCGGGCCGGCCACACCGGTCCTCATCCTGGTCGCGATCGGTGTCGTGCTCGGCGTTCCCAACGGCTTCAACAACATGGGCCTGCAGGCGGCGCTGTACGAAGCCGCGCCGCCCGCACGGACGTCATGGGCGGGCGGGCAGTTCCAGACCTTCCGCTACGTCGGCGCCATCCTGTCCTCGACGCTGCTCGGCACGGTCTTCAAGCAGCGCGCGTCCACCAACGGGCTGCACACGATGGCGATGCTCCTGATCGTGACGTCCGTTGCCCTGGTCGTCGCGAGCATCGCGATGGGCCGCGCGCGCGTCAGCTCACACCGACCCAGCGGTGCTTGAAACCCTCACACAAGAAGAACAGACTGGACAGCGTGCGGATCTTCCTCGCCACCCTGGCCGTTGCTGCAGCGGTAGCTCTGGCGCTGGGCCCTGTCAACGCTGACAGAACCGCTGGTGCCACTGCTGTTGCCTTCGCCACCTCACGCTTACCACAAGCCCACTGGTATGTTGCGCACCGCACGTTCGAACCTTGGGCGAGCAACGTAGTGCGGGGAAGCTACCGCGTGAGTGGACTATCAGCGCCGGCTTGGGTTATCGAGCTGAATGCGCCGGCTGACGCCAGCTGGAAAGGCTATACCTCAGTCGTGATCATCAATGCGGGTACAGGGGCAATCATGGCCGGCGACGCCCTGGTGACCAACTGAGTAGCCGCTGACCGGACCTATTGCTCGAAGTCGGAGCTAATCGAATATCACGCTCGGCGCCGTCTGCCATCGCTCAAATGCAACAGAGCCTAAGCGGGCCTGCCGGGATCGAAAGAGCCGGCGTTCGGTGGCAACGTAGGCGTTCTGCCCATCGCGTATCACGACCCACCCGGACCTGGTCCAACGCCCGGTCCGCTGAAGAAACTCGGTCTACCTATTGAGGCGGTAGCAGCCGGCTGAACACGACCAGCCGATGGTCGTACGTTCTCGTGCTCCGCGAGTAATGCCCGTAGCAGGTGATCAATACCAACCGTTGCTCCGTCGTCGGGCCGAACACCTGGAGCTGCGTGGCATCGCTCAAGTCCATCGAAGCGACCCGCGTGACCTGGTAGATCAGCTCGCCGCCGCTCGCGTCGGAAACTTGGATCTGGTCCCCGGGCCGCAGGTTCTCGAGGTGGCTGAATAGAGCCTGAGTGCCGATTCCGCGGTGGCCGGCGATCACTGCGGAGCCGGCCTGGCCCGGGCGCGCGCTGCTTGACAACCAGGCGGACGTCCAGAGGCTGGTGGGCGCACCCATCGAACCGTCGGGCATCAAACCCACGGCAGCAACAGCTGCATCCACCCCGATCGACGGAATTCTCAGACGGGACGGCGTGATGGACCCGCTGGCGGCGTGGAAGGTCGGTACGGCTGGGATCACCGGTTTGACTCCCGCCACGTTCGCCGGTCCGACAAGCCCTGCGCGCGCCCCCACCTCATCCGCGCTGACAACCGGCGCAGCTGTGGCGACGGCGGCGGCGCTCGGGACCGGCACGAACTGGCCGATCGCGAGCGCGCACAAGACAACACTGATCAAACCGGGAGTCGCTCCCAATCCGGGCCGCCTGCGACGCTGCCGGAACCGCACGTGGGTGCGGCGCCAGCTGACGATCGCCAGGGTCAACCCTGCTGCCAGGGCGAGCACGAACAGGGCGGCCAACCACCCGATAGACGGCGTCGTGGGCGCGCTCATCGCTGAGCCGTCACCCAGGAGTTGGACTCCTGACGTGTTAGGCAACCCGGCCAGCGAGATGATGTTGGTTGGATCGCTCGCGGTGTCGTTGGCGGCATTGGTCTCGCCTCCGCCGCTGACGGTTGCGACGTTGGTGATCGCACCCGGTGCGCTTGAAAGCACCGTCACCGTGATCCGGATCACCGGGTACGAGGCGCCGGCGCCGATCGAGTCGGACCGTGTGCACGACACCGTCTGACCCGACGGCACGGGACAGGTCCACCCCGATCCGGCCACTGCCGTGGGGGTCAGCCCCGCAGGCAGTACGTCCGTCACGGTGACCGTCCCGGTGGTGGGGCCGCCCCCGGAGTTGTGCGCGGTCAGAGTGTAAGTAGCAGTGGTCGATCCCCTGACAAAGGGATCCGTGTGAGTCTTTGCGAGCGTCATGTCGGGGACGCCCACCGAAACCCTCTCGGGTCCCCCGCCGGGATAGGTCACCGTCGCTGTACCGGCGATCGTGGTGCGGGTCGGGTCGAGGTAGGTGGCCGTAGCAGCGTTGTTGTAGGTGCCAGTCGCCACGCTTGGCGCGATGTTGACCGTGAAGGTGATGACCACCGAACCTGCTGCCGGGATGGAGAAACTCCCAAAGATCGGACTGGTGTCACCGACAACAGGATTGACCGCCGCCGTTTGCGTTGCTCCGCCATTGAGCGCGATGCCGCCTGTGCTCGCATACGTGAACCCGGCTGGCAGAGCGTCGGAAACGCTGACGTTGGTCGCAGGCGCGGTGCCCGCGCTGTTGCCCAGCGTTATGGAGTAGGTGGCGGTCGTTCCCGTCACTGTGTTGGTCACGTTGGCAGTGCTCGTTGTCTTGCTGACGGCGACGACCGACACGCATTCCGCGCCAGAGGAGGATCCGGGAATCGCGGCCAGGGTCGTCGTCAGAACAACCCCGGGATTACCGCTGGTCGAACCGTATGCGTCGTCGAGGGTGGTGGTTATGCCGTGGGCGCCGCCCTGCACGCTCGCCTGAGCGGGTGGCAGGGCGTTCGACGTGATGATCACACCACCCGAGCCTCCGCCCCCGGGACCGTGGCGGTCGGGTAGGCCGCCAGCGTCGGCCGGCCAGGCGTCTGTGCCGTTGCCCCCATTTGCGGTCGCAGTCAAACCATTCACCGTGCCCGCGCTCGCGGATACGACGATGCTGCCGCCCGCGCCACCACCGCCGCCACCATCGTTGTCGGGTGTCACTCCAACCCCGCCATTGGCGTTGATGGTGCCCGCCCCTGTCAGCGTGCCAGTTCGGATCATCACGATCCCACCGCCCGTGCCGCCCGAGGAAGCGAATGCACTCGAGTTGTTGCGACTCCCGGCGCCGCCGCCGCCGCCGAGCACGACGCGCGCGGGGGCGGCGGGGAACGCGGCGCCACCCAGGCCGCCGACCGCCAGGTTGCTGTTCCAACTGTTTCCACCCATGCCGCCCTGCCCCCCGTTGGCACCACCGCCACCACCTGAGTTCTGATCGTTGATCACCGGATCCGCGTCGGTGCCGCCACCACCTGCATTGCCTGGCGCGCCTCGGGCCGCGTCACCGATCGGGTAACCGTCCGCGGCGCCGTTGACCGCCGCGGCGGCGGTCGAGTCATACAGGAAGCGCGGAGTGCCGGCGATTCCTTCGCCTTTGTATCCGTGGGCGCCGTTCAGGCTGGGCCTGGCGTAGTCCGTGCCGGTATCGCCATTGAGCGGCCCCGCCTGGGCGACGCCAAGCCCCCCCTTGAACCCGAGCTGGTTGACGCTGATCGTCTGGCCGTTGAGGTTCAAGGCGCCGGCGACGTCGATCGCGAGCACTCCCCCGGCGTGCACGCCGCCATCCCATGCTGTGGCAGTCAGTCCGCCGACGACGGTCGCGCTCGAGTACTGAGGCACTCGAATCACCTGAAAGGTTCGGAACCCATGGCTTGCGGTGACCGCGGCCGAGAAGTCGTATGCATTAGCCAGCCCCCCGCCGCCACCTATCCCCGATATGCCCACCGCGCCGGCCACCACGGCGCTGGTCGCCTCGACGTATTCGTACAAGCCGGTTGAGTGAAGGGCGTTCGAGCCACGTCCTGTCGCCCCGTCGCCGTAGGCGATCGAGTTGACCCCGTTGATATCGGCGTCCTGCATCTGGATGACGAGGAGCAGGTCTCCGGCCGCGATCGCCGGCGACCCGCCCGGAATCCGGGCGCCGACCGAGATCGAGGTTGCGCCGGCCGGGGCGCTGGCAGTCGCCGGGTAATAGGAGTTGACGACGCCCGTCAGAGCGGCAACGGGACCGTCGTTTCCCGGTGTGACGCAGCCGAGCCCGGCGGCGAGGGCCAGCGCCGGTGGCTCGACGACCAGCCCTACCAGGCCGAGGAGCATCGCCGCCGCCCCGGCGGCGCCCGGCCGCAGAGCGCGGAGTGTGATTTTTGTCGCACGAACGGAAGCCATGTTGGGCGGGATTCTATGCCCGGGAACCGTCGTGTAGGCCAGTTGACGCGTACTGTCCCGAACGTGAGCGCCCTCATCAGGTGGCTACCAGTCACGGGCCTGCTCGCGGCAATTGCGTTTTCGCTGACCGGCCTCATCTCGCCACCGCCGCCCGTGGCAGGCGCCCCGGCTGCGGACGTCGTCGCCTATTACGGCAGCCATCACGTAGGCCTGGAGTTGGAGAGCCTCGCCGACGGCGTCGGTGCAACTCTGCTGGTCGTGTTCGGAGCGGCATTCCATTCGAGAATCAAAACGAGTGCATCACTGACCGCCTTTGGAGCCGTCGCGATTGTCGCCGCTTGCGTCTACGTTCAGGTGGCGACCTTCGAGGCGCTCGCCTTTCGCCCAAACCCGGACCCGACTCGCGCCGCGATTCTCAACGACCTCCAGAGCTTTACGTTCCAGGTCGCGACGTTTCCAACCCTTCTGTTCCTAGGCGCGGCTGCCGGGGCAATCCTGACTTCGCGATCGCTTCCCCCCTGGGCTGGACTGGCGGCCATCGCAGCGGGAGTCCTTCAGGCCACGTCGTGGATTTCATTTTTCGCGCCTTCGGGAAACCTGGCGGCGGGAGCCCTGCCCGACGTTCTGTCATTTGCCTCGCTGCTCGCGTGGCTGGTCGGCTGTTCGCTTGTGATGCTGGCCAGACGAGCTCCGCTGGAATCGCGGGCCACCTCACAATGATTCCAGTCAGCGTGAGCACATTCAAGAAGGACGTGATCGATGCCGCTGCGCGTGAGGGGGAGGTCAAATTGACGACCTTCGGACGCAAGACGGGCAAGCCATCCGACGTGACGATCTGGATTGCAACCGACGGCAACCACCTGTACATCCGCTCCGGTCAGGGCATGCGCCGGCACTGGCCGCAAAACTTTGTGGCTCGCGGCGAGGGCGTGCTGCATCTCGGGAACATGGACATCAGGGTCAAGCCGCGGCGCGTGACGGATCCAGCCGAAGCTCGCGCGAGCTCTGAGCTCTACGCGCGCAAGTACGGCAAGACAGTCAAGGCGTCGAAACCTGACGAGCCTCTCACGCTCGGCGAACAGACTAGCTTCGAGCTGCTCCCCGCCGAGTAATGAGCCGGGACCGCCGCGCGGTCTCCGTCGCCTTCCTCGCGTTCGGCTCGGTGATGGGCAGCTGGGTGCCGCGCCTTCCGGCGCTCAAGGACCATCTCCACCTTTCGGACGGCCAGGTCGGTTACGCGCTGGTTGCGTTCGCGGTCGGTGCTGTGGTCGGCGCGGCCATCGCGCGCCTCGTGCTGGGTCGCGGAGCCAAGGGGTGGGTGAGAGGAGGTACGGTCGCGCTCGGCGTATCTCTGTTCGGCCCCGCGCTGGTCGGCTCTTTCCCGCAGCTGTTCATCTCGCTGGTTCTGTTAGGTGGTTGTGCCGGTTTCATCGACATGCTTGAAAACGCGCAGGCCGCGGAGCTGGAGCGGACTGCCGGCCGCCCCCTGATCAACGGCTTTCACGGTTACTGGAGCCTCGGGGCTTTTTTGGGAGCCCTGGTGGCGGGCGGCGCCGCCTTCGCCGGAGTCTCGCTGCTCCCGCAGTTCGCATTGGCCGCGGTCCTCGCCGTGGCCGGTTCGGCGTTCTTCCTGAGCGAGTTGCCGGATACTCGAGCCGGCGCTTCGCGCGAAGCGCCAGGCGGCGCGGGACGGTTGTGGATGACCGGATTCGTGATCGCGGTCGCGGCGATCTCGTTGTGCGCAGTCCTGGTCGAGGGCGGCGGCGCGGACTGGAGCGCGTTGTATCTAAGAGAGTTCAGCCATACAGATCCGGGCGTCGCGGCGGGAGGATTCGCCGCTTTCGCGCTCGCCGCGACCCTTGTGCGGTTCCGCGCCGACCTGCTCACTGCCCAGACGAGCCCCGCGGCAGTGGCGAGGCTCGGCGGCCTTACCGCGGCCCTCGGGCTCGCGCTCGCGATAGCTGTGCCCGCGCTGCCTGGGGCGGTCGCCGGATTCGCGCTCGTGGGAATCGGGTCGGCAGTGTTGGTTCCCCTTGCGTTCAGCGCCGGCGCAAATCTCGGAGCCAGCGGCACGGCGCTCACCGTCGTGCTGGCCGCCGGCTACCTGGGTTCGGTCGCAGGGCCGGCCATGATCGGGACCAGCGCCGACCACCTCGGCCTGCGGGTCGCTCTCGGCATCCCCTTGGTGGCCGCGGTTCTTGTCGTCGCGCTCGCCGGCAGACTCAACCGGGGGCCGGCCGAAGATCAGGCCGGCCCCACGGTCTAAAAGCGCCTAGTGGCTGCTGAGGCGGACGCAGGCGGTGTCGTACTGAGAGACGGTGGCGGTGCTGTTCGAGTGAGCTAGCGACGCCGTCCCGGGATTACCGGCGTAGACAAGGCCCGCTTGCCCGTTCGAGTTGAACGGAGCTCCCGGCGAGTTGGCCGAGTTGCCCGGGGTCACCGGGTTGGCCGCTCCGCACGTGTTGGTGGGCGCACCCGGCTGACCAGTTGTCGGGGTCTGCATCGCCCCGTCCGCCAGCGCGGTCGCCCCGGACGCCACGGTCAGGGCGATGACGCAAAACGCAGTTGCCGTGAAATTCCTGAAAAGTCTCGCCATTGGAACCTCCCTGTAGATGGTGAATTGGCTGCAGCCTTCACCTTTAGCTACCGGAGAGTGTTACGTCCGGGCAAGACCGCAGATGAACCGGATCACAGCTTCGATTCCGCGGTAGTAGTTGTCGATCACGAGGCGCTCGTTGGGCGAGTGGACCGCGGAGTCGGATTGCGCGATCCCGCTTATGACGAGCGGAGCACCGACCGCCTCCTGGAAGTCGATCGACACCGGAATCGATCCGCCGACCCTGATCAGCGAGGTCTCCTTGCCGAAAGCCTCCTTGTAAGCGGCGCGCATGGCCTGGGCCGCGCGATGGTCCACGCCGCAGGTGACCGGCGGCGCAGCCCCCAGCAGATCAACCTTGATCTCGACTCCTGGCGTGGTCAGTTCCTGGACCTGCTTCTCGAGGGCGGCCAGGATCGCCTTCCAGTCCTGGTCCGGCACCAGTCGCATGCTCACCTTGGCCGAGGCACGCGCGGGTATCACAGTCTTCTTGCCTTCGCCGATGAACCCGCCCACTATGCCGTTCGCGTCCAGCGTAGGCCGGCTGCCAGTACGCTCCAGCGCGAGGAACCCTTCTTCGCCCTCCAGCGCCCGCGCCCCCGACATGCGTTTCACCGTCTCGATGTACCCGGCGTCCTGCTTCTTCCAGTTGGCGAGCTCCTCGGGGCTCGGCCTGACCACGGCGTCGTAGAAGCCAGGGATCGTGATGTGGCCGTGCCGGTCCTTCAGCTCGCCGATGACGCGGGCCAATGTGTTGATCGGGTTGGGCGCCACGCCGCCGTAAACGCCTGAATGAAGATCCACAGCAGGACCGCTGGCATGAAGCTCTACATAAAGGAGACCGCGCAGCGCCGTCGCCAGCGTCGGATGGCCGGCTTCGTCCATGCCGCTATCCCAGATGAGCACCGAATCTGTCTTCAGGCGCGACCCGTTGGCACGGATGTAGCGGGGGAGAGACTCGCCGCTGATCTCCTCCTCGCCCTCGATCACAAAGCGCAGGTTGATCGGCGGCCCGCCGGCCGCGAAAAGATGCTCGACCGCTTTCACGGTGGCCATGTGGTTGCCCTTGTTGTCCGCTGCGCCGCGAGCGAAAAGCTTGCCGTCGCGAACCTTAGGCTCGAAAGGTGGGGACTCCCATTCGTCCATCGGGTCAGGCGGCTGGACGTCGTAGTGCCCGTAGATCGTGAGGTGCGGCTTTCCGGGCCTCCCATTCCAGTCGGCGACCACCACCGGGAGGCCCTTTTCCATCACGTCGACGATCTCAGTCTCGAAGCCGAGCTTCGCAAAGCGGTCGCGCAGCCACCGCGCGTTGCGTAGGCAGTCCTCGCGGCGCTCGGGGAGGGTGCTGACCGACGGGATCTTCAATTCCTCGACGAGGTCTGCCAGATCGGCGTCCTGGGCGGCGGCGGCTCGAGCGATGGCGTCTTGTTCCACGGATTGCGTCTTCATGACTTCCCCCTAGCGCGCTTGATCTGTTCGGCGTGGTCGTGTGCGTGAGCGGCGTAGATCTTCAGCCAGTCTTCGGCCGAGTAGGGGCCGCTCTCGGTATGCGTCCCGACGATGTGCCACTGATCCTCGTTCATCCGCTCGAGCAGCTGCGCGGACGTCTCGCGCGCCCATCGCATCGCCTCGAGAGAAGGCTCGATAGGGCGATCGGATGTCAGCTTGCGGGCAAAGGTCGCCTCGTCATAGCCGTGGATCACGGGTTCGTCCTCGGTCAGGAGGCGCCGGATCCGGATCGCCGACATCATCTCGCTGTCGGCGAGGTGATGGGCTGTCTGCCGCGGCGTCCACTCGCCGCTGGCCGAGCGATCGAGCTCGTCATTAGTAATCCCCTTCAGGGCGTCCATGACCACGCGATGGCCATCGCGATACGTTTTGATCAGCTGTGCTCTCTCTTCAGCTTCCATCTCAATCTCCCCTTGGAGCCGGCGACAGGAATCGAACCCGTAACCTGCTGTTTACAAAACAGCTGCTCTGCCAATTGAGCTACGCCGGCGTTATCGGGAAGGGTAACGGAACCCTTTTTGGAAGGCGGCCTCACAAGGGCCGTTTTCGGCGTCTCCGGGCAACTCCGATCATCAGGAATTGGCTGAGGGCAAAACGGCTAGATGAAGATTTCACGCTAGAAACGACGCGCCACAACGCCCAGGACGCCCGCGGCGATTGCCTCGAGTGCTACGCGACCTTGGCCCAGCCGATTCCACGCGTGAAAGAGAAGTGGTGGCACTCCGTCTGGCGATGTTCGAGAGATTCGCGCTCACGTCGTCATGAGCGGCCACCCATACACACTTGAGCTTGAGATCCGCTCAGGCGGGGGCTGACAATGAACTGCGACACTCAACTGCCATGACCTCGCCCGCGATATCAGTAGAACGTCTCGCCCGCTCGTTCGGCCAAACCCTTGCGCTGGTGGATGTCAGCTTTGAAGTCCCTCCAGGTAGCGTCTGCGCACTTCTTGGCCGCAACGGTGCCGGCAAAACCACCGCTGTCCGCATCCTCACCACCCTGCTTTCAGCCGACAGCGGGCGCGCGCAGGTTGCCGGATTCGACGTCTTCAGCCAAGCGGACAAGGTAAGAACTCGCATCGGAGTCACCGGTCAGACCGCAACGATGGACGAGCTGTTGACCGGGCAGGAGAACCTTGACATCGTCGGTCGCTTCTGCCATTTGGGGGCGGCGACCTCCCGCCTCCGCGCAAATAACTTGCTCCGCGACTTCGACCTTGTCGACGCCAAAGACCGGCTGGTGAAGAAATACTCGGGCGGCATGAAGCGGCGCCTCGACTTGGCCGCCAGCCTGATCGCAGAGCCGCAGGTGCTCTTTCTCGATGAGCCCACGACCGGGTTGGATCCGATCAGTCGCCGTGAGATGTGGGCCGCGATTCGCTCGCTGGTCTCGCGCGGCACCACGGTGCTGCTGACGACGCAATATCTGGACGAAGCCGATCAGCTGGCCGACACCATCGTTGTCATCGACCGCGGCCTGGTCGTGGCTCAGGGAACGCCCGAGCAGCTCAAGTCATCGATCGGGCGGCCACATGTTCGGGTCACGCTTCCCGATCTGGATACCGCCGCCCTCGAGCGGGTGCGAAGCGCGCTCGGGGATCTGGCCGAAATCCATGGGCTGTCGGTCACGATGCCCGCGTCCAGAGGTCTGGCAACCCTCAGCGAGGTGGTGGCGCAGCTCGAGGGCATGGGTCTGCCCATCTATGAGGTAGGCCTTGAGCACCCGAGCCTCGATGAAGTCTTCAGCACCGTCACCGGCCACTCAGGCGGTGCCGGCTTGACAGCTCGATCCACCGAGCAAGACAGTTGAGCCGGCAGGCGGTGGTGCCGGCGATCCGGCTTCCCTGGGGCGTGGTTGACATCTACACCGCCACCCTTCGTTACTTGAAGCGAGGGGTGAGGCAGCCGGATGTGATCTTCGGCAGCGTCCTGTTTCCGATCATCTTCGTGGTCCTTTTCGGCTATGTCTTCGGCGGTTCAATCAAGATCCCCGGCGGGAACTATCGCTCCTATCTGATGCCTGGGCTTTTCTCCCAGGCGATCCTTTTCGGCTCGAACAGTGTCGCGGTCGGGATCGCCACCGACATGAGTGAGGGTGTCATCGACCGCTTCAAGACGCTGCCGATCGCTCGCTCGGCGATCGTGGTCGGCCGCGCCGTATCCAGCCTCGTGTTGGGACTTCCAGCGATGGTGGTGATGATCCTCTGTGCTCTCGCCGTCGGTTGGCGCCCGACCGGCGGCCTGGGAAATGCCGGCCTCGCATTCGGACTGTATGAGCTCTACGGCTTCGCGATGATCTGGCTCGGGATCCTGGTCGGACTCCTGGCGCGATCTGCCCAGGCGGCCGACGTAATCATCTCGATTCCCACCTTCTTCCTAGGCTTCATCTCGAATGTCTTCGTCGACCCCGCGAACATGCCGGCATGGTTGAGGGTGTTCGCCAACTGGAATCCCATTTCGGCGCTGGTCACCGCCGCCCGCCAGCTCTTTGGTAACAGCATCGGGCCTCCGCCACCAGGCGTGTGGTCGCTAGATCACCCTGTGGTGACTACGATCGGACTGGCAATCTTGATCGTGGCCATCGCCGCACCCTTCTGCGTGCGGCGGTACAGCCGCATCTCACACTAAATCTCGTTCGGACCAGGCAATCCAGCAAATCGCTACGAACGATCCGCCTAGGTAGTTGTCCCTAGGCCGCGGGACTGGTAGCAGGACCCTACAAGGTTGTATATCAGTCGGTCGCCGGTGGGGGTGTTCCGGGCGACGGATATTCCTCTGACGGCGCGGTGGCAGCCTCTAGGCCGGCCATCTGAACGTAGTGGATCCCCGAGCCGATGGCGGCGCCCACCAACGGCCCGACGATGTACAGCCAAACGTTGGACCACGAGCCGTTGGCGAAAATCGCATCTCCGAACGTGGCCCCGAACCCCACCGCCGGGTTGAACGCTCCCCCAGAGATTGGACCTCCGGCAAAAATAGCGCTCGCTATTACGAATCCGATCGCCAGCCCGTAGAAGGAGTTTCCCTGCGTCGCCTTGGTGGCGGCCACATTCAACACGACGAGAATCAGCGCGGCGGTGAATGCGATTTCAACCGCCAGGGCGGGCGCGGCGCCGACATTCGGCCCGGGGTGAATGCCCGGGGTGTGTCCACTCACGAGATAGGCGAAGGTGAAGGCAAGTACCGAACCGGTGAGTTGAGCGATCCAGTACAGGACGAGATCAGTGGCACCCAGCTTGCGGCGTAGGAAGAGTCCGAAGGAAACGGCGGGGTTGTAATGGGCTCCTGATATGTGGCCTCCCATGTACACCAGCGCCATGAGCGCCGATCCGATTGCGAGGGGCGCTAACGCTCCCGCAGGACCCGACAAGGCGATTACGGATAGGAACAGGAACGTGCCAACCAGTTCGGTAAGCAGTTTTGCGACTCTTGCCATTGCCGATAGGGTACTGACTCAACGATCGTTGAGCTAAAGCAACGTGCGCGCGCTCACGAGGAAAGGCGGCCCAGACCGGCGCGCGTAACGTACTAGAGGCCTGACCGTGACAAACCGGAGGGAATCATGGCGACAGTGAGCGTCCGCTACATCGTCGACGACGTCGACCAAGCCATTTCGTTCTACTGCGGGCTGCTTGACTTCAAGTTGGTGATGCATCCCGCTCCCAGCTTCGCGATGCTTTCTCGCGGGGATTTACGGCTTGTACTCAGCGCTCCCGCTGGAGGAGCAGGTGGAGGCCAGGCGATGCCGGACGGCCGCATCCCCAAACCAGGAGGCTGGAATCGCTTCTCTCTGGAGGTCTCCGACCTAGCCTCGATGGTCGAAGACCTCCGCAACAAAGGTGTCCACTTCCGCAACGACCTCGTGACGGGCGTCGGCGGGAAGCAGATCCTGCTCGACGATCCGTCGGGCAATCCCGTTGAGCTGTTCGAACCTGGTCTGCCGGAAGCACGGCTTTCGAGTCCGGACTGAGCTAGCCAATCTGCATCCCGGACGGGGCCACGACGTACCACGGAGCGCCGAATGAGTTCACTCCCTGACCCGTGGCGTCGCCCGCGGCCTTGTCCAGGACGAACCGGTAGAGCGGGTGGCCGGCGAAGGTCACCTGGGTCGTCCCATCGGCGCGCGCGGTGGTGCCCAGCAACGAACCGGTCACGCCGGCGCCGGGCTGTGGAGCACCGGTGGTGAGCACGGGTGGCCAGTACTGCACGCAGCTCGCGCTGTTGCAGCTAGACGCGGTGCCTCGGTCGCCCAGGAACAGATAGACCGTCAGACCGTTTGAGTCGACGAGCACCTGGCCGAGTTTCGTGGTGCCGACGTTGATTGTCGTCCCCGTGGTGGCCGGCATTGCCGCCGGCGGACTGGGCACGACGACCGGTGCCGCGCTCGGCGCGGGACTTGACGATGGAGCTCCATAGGCGCCTGTTGCGCTGGTGGTTGGCGAGCACGCCGCCGCGATGAAGGCGGCAGCTACGACGCCGCCCGTGAGAAAAAGTCGTGAATACATTTGATCGCTCCTGAAATTGTTTGGTGGTTGTTTCGCAGACCAACTACGAATCGCCGTTACAACCGAGTCCAGTGCACGTAACAGCGGGGCGTAGTTGTCGTCAATCAACCCGTCTAGCCCGGAACAGATCGGTCCCAGCTAGCTTTACCAACCCATCCGATTCAAAAGGAACACCATGCTCACCATCGTTGCGTTGATCGTCGCGGCCGTCATCCTCCTGTTGCTTCCGCGCTTCGTTCGGATCGTTCAGCAAGGCAGCGTCGGAGTCGTCAAAAGGCTCGGCCAGTTTCATTCCATCCGGCCGTCGGGGGTTAGCTTCCTCATTCCGTTCGTCGACAACATGACCACCATCGATGTGCGTGAGACGCCACGCACCGGCGACCGCCAGGAGGTCATCACGAGGGACAACGTCTCAGTCGCGGTGAACGCCACGATATTCAGCCAGGTCGTCGAACCCAGGCTCGCTCTTTTCTCGGTCAGCAACTACCTCGTGGCGATCGACAACCAGGCACGGACGACCCTGCGGGCGGTCTTCGGCTCGATGTCGCTGGACGACGCTCTAAGCCAGCGCGAGCGGATCAACGCCCAGCTGCAGGCGCAGATGGAAGTGGTCACGGACAAATGGGGCGTACGAATCCATAGGATCGAGATCGTGGACATCGCTCCGCCCGAACAGATCCTGCGGGCAATGGCCCTGCAGAAGACGGCTGATCAGGAGAAGCGAGCAGCGATCCTGCTCTCGGAAGGCCAGCAGCAATCGGCCATCAATGTTGCCGAGGGTGCCAAGCAGGCAGCCATCAAGAACGCCGAAGGCGAGCGCCAGGCCCAGATTCTTCGCGCCGAAGGCCAGAGGCAAGCGACCATCCTCGAGGCCGAGGGCCGCTCAAAGGCCATCGACGCCGTGTACGGGGCCATTCATGACGGTCACCCGGACCCAGAGCTGCTCGCAGTTCTGCAGCTGGACACGCTGTCTCGGTTTGCCGCGAGCCCTAATGCGAAGATCGTGGTCCCCTACGAATCGGCGGGACTGATGGGAGCGGCGCAGGCGCTGCGCTCGGTGCTCGGTGGAGTCCCAAGTGAGAACCACACACCGGCCCTCGAAGCCATAGGCGCGTAGGCGATGCTCGCAGTCGGCGATCGCAGACTCTCAGGGGGCGTCGTGCTCGACCTCGAGGGTCGCGAGGTGCCCCTGCGGCGCGGTCTTTCAGCAAGGACCGGTGGTCCTGGTCTGGGCTCCGCCACTACGGATGACTGTTCTGCAAAGAGCAGGCGGCGCAGTTGCGCGGCATCAAGCACGACATCGAGGCGGCAGCGGCAAGGCTGGTTTTCATCGGAAACGGAAACACCACTTTCGCCCGGCACTTCAAGGAAACGTTCGTGCCCGACTGTGAGGTGCTGACCGATCCCTCTGCGGCGACCTACGCGCCACTCGGGGCCCGGCGGGGATTGTGGACCACGTGGACGCCACGGTCGTTGCCCGCCACCCTCCGCGCGTTACGTCATGGATTCCGACAGTCGCCCACGCAGGGATATGCCTTCCTACAGGGCGGGGTCGCGATCGTGGATTCGACGGGCGCGGTCAGGTGGAGCTTTGTGAGCCGGTTCGCCGGTCATCATCCGTCTCCGGCAAAAATCGTCGCGACCCTTCAGCGAATCCAGTAAACGCGTCCATCGACAGGGATCTGGCACATCGAATATGCGAGGGACGTCCTCGCTCCTGCATCAGATCACGACTAGCGCTGGTACTTTGGTGGCGTGGGCGTCCGCGCCGCGAATAAGGAAGCCGCGGCCCTCATTGAAGGCGTGCGATCGGGAGATGAGGCGGCGTTCGCAGCTCTGACCGAGCCTTACCGACGCCAGCTCCACGTGCACTGCTACCGGATGCTGGGCTCGTTCGACGAAGCGGAAGACCTTGTGCAGGAGACGCTGCTGCGTGCCTGGAGGGGGCGAGCTGGGTTTGAAGGCCGCTCGTCGGTCCGGACCTGGCTCTACCGCATTGCCACCAACGCCTGCCTCGACCTCCTCGAAAGCAAGTCGCATCGGTTCCGATCACTCGAGAGTCCTCAAGCCGCCGGCTCTTACGGACCTGAATGGCTCGAGCCGTTCCCCGACCGGCTGCTCGACCAGGTTGCCTCGAGCGAGGCGGGGCCGGACGCGGTGACCATCGAGAGAGAAACCATTGAGCTCGCCTACCTCGCCGCCATCCAATACCTGCCTTCGAAACAGCGCGCGATCCTCATCCTGCGCGACGCTCTTGGCTGGTCGGCCAAGGAGACCGCCGGCCTGCTCGACGAAACCGTGGCCTCCGTGAACAGTGCACTGAACCGCGCCCGATCGTCGATGCGCAAGCGACTGCCAAGGGAAAGGCTGGAGTGGTCGACCGCCGGGACACCGACCACCGCGGAAATGAGCTTGCTCACGCGTTACATGGATGCCACCGACCGCGCGGATGTCGCTGCCCTGACAGCGCTGCTGAGCGAGGAGGCGCGACTGACGATGCCGCCGTACCCGACCTGGTTTCAGGGTCGCGCGGACATCGCGATCTCGTTGGCGCTCGCGACTGATCCAGCCTCGTCCACCTACCTCGGTGAGTTCCGCACCGTGGCGACGGCCGCCAACCGTCAGCCGGCACTCGCGGCCTATGTGAGGCGTCCAGGCGATTCCGAGTTCCGGGCGCTCGGGATCGACGTCCTACGGCTGGAGCGCGGCCTGGTGGTCGAGATCACCAGGTTCATCTCGGCCGACATATTCGAGGCGTTTGGGCTGAAACAGATCCTCTGAGACCGATCAGTTTTCCTCCCGTTTCCGTCAAAGCAGGAAACGGCAGCCTTGACAGGAGGATTTCGATGAAGACAGCAGTTTCGGCCGATGGTACGAAGATCGCGTTCGACCAGACAGGTGACGGGCCCCCGGTGATCCTGGTGCTGGGCGCCTTCAATGAACGACCGACCGGTGCGCCACTAGCCAAAGCACTCGAGTCCGACTTCACTGTGTTCAATTACGATCGACGGGGTCGGGGCGCCAGCGGCGACACGCAGCCGTATGAGGTCGAGCGCGAGGTCGATGACCTCGAGGCGCTGATTAGCGCGGCCGGTGGGGCGGCGAGGGTGTTCGGCTATTCATCGGGCGCCATTCTTGCGCTCGAGGCCGCGGCTCATGGGCTCAACATCACCCAGCTGGCTCTGTATGACGCTCCGATCATGGTGGGCGATGAGCGTCCGCGGCCGCCGAAAGACATGGCGGCTCGACTCGCGAAGCTCGTCGTGGCTGGACGCCGCGGCGAGGCGGTCGAGCTGTTTCAAACCAGGATGGTGGGGATTCCAGAGGACGTGGTTGCTGCGATGAGGCATGCGCCGTTCAGGCCCGCGCTCGAAGCCATAGCCCACACGCTCGTCTATGACGCCACGCTGGTTGGTGACATGACTCTGCCCACGGCCAAGCTGCGGACCATCAAAGCGCCGACCCTTGTCGTGTACGGCTGCGCAAGTCCTGCATTCATTGGCAGCGCCGCAAAGGCGATGGCGAAAGCGCTCCCCGATGGACAGGTCCGCGGTCTCGATGGGCAAAATCACGACATTGACCCGGCAGCGCTGGGGCCGGTCCTCATGGAGTTCTTTGCCGTCCAGTCGGGTTCCGTCAGAATCGTCGCAGGCCCAGGATCCGCACGTAATTCGACTGGGTGAGCACGTTCAGCGCGATGCTCGCCGCCGTCGGGAGCAAAGTGGATAGCGCGGTCACTCGCAGGCTACCCTGACGCGGGTTGGCTAATCCATCGGTAAAAGGCGAAGGCAGGTGCCCATGGGCGGACAGCTCACCGGCGATGCGCGCTTACCACGACCACGAGTGGGGCGTGCCGTCGCACGATGACCGATACCTGTTCGAGATGTTGATTCTCGAGGGCGCCCAGGCCGGCCTGTCCTGGGCCACCATCCTCAACCGCCGCGAAGGATATCGGCTGGCGTTTGCCAACTTCGACCCGGCGAAGGTCGCGGCGTTCACCGACCGCCGGCTCGAACAGCTACGCGAGGACCCCGGAATCATCCGCAACCGGCTCAAGATCTTCGGCACGCGCACGAACGCCAAGGCTTTCGTTCGGGTCCAGGAGGAATTCGGGTCGTTCGCGACATACGTCTGGAAATGGGTCGGCGGAGTTCCGGTCGTCAATCATCCTCGCTCTCTCGCAGAGCTGCCGGCCACCACGGAGTTGTCTGACCGCATCAGCAAAGACCTGAAGCGCCGCGGCTTCACGTTCGTGGGATCCACGATCGTCTACTCGCTCCTGCAGTCGGCCGGTGTCGTCGACGACCACCTGAGGAGCTGCCCGGCAAAAAAGAGGTTGGGCGGCAAAGCTGGATAAGAAGGAGGCAAACATGTCGGATTCGCGAGCGGTCGCCCTCGCCCGCGCGCACCTGGAGGCCTGGACCAATCACGACCTCGACACGGCGCGTGGCAACCTGGCCGAGGACGTGCGGTTCTTCAGCCCGGCCGCGAACCTGGTCGGGATCGACGAGTATATGGACGCGCCAAGGGGCCTGGCCCAATTCGCGAAACAGGTCGTGCCCGGCAGTCTGCGTGTCATCGCGGTGATGGGCGATGAACGGAACGCCCTGATCATGTACGAGGTGGCCACCGAGGGCGGGCCGATCGGCTCGCAGCTGTTCCCGTCGGCGCAGACGTGGCTGCTGGACGACGACGGGAAGATCAAGCTCGAGCGGATCGTCTCCTACATGGTGGCGCGAACATAACGCCCCAAAAGGAATGGTCCAGACCACGTGAGGTAGGTTCCGAGCGGTGAAGCGAGCGGGAGGGTTGGAGCGCAGGCACGCCACGTGGCTGCTCTACGGCGTGTTCAGCTCCATGGCATACCTTCTCAACGGGATGGGTGCGGTGCTGCCGCCTCTCCAAAGGGAGCTTCACGTCACCCGCGGGGAGGTGGCGTTCTACCCGAGCCTGTTCGCGGTCGGCCTAGTCGCCGTAGGACTCACCGGCGGCTCGTTGGTGAGCCGAGTCGGTCGAGCGACCGCACTGCGTGTGGCCATCGCAGGGCTGTTGCTGGGCGCCCTGTTCATCGCCACCCCCGTGCACGTCGCGACGCTGCTCGGCGCGCTGCTCCTGGGATTAGGCGCGGCGCTCCTCATCCAGCTGGTCCCGGCGATCCTGAGCGCGGCACAGCCGCAGGCGCCGGCGGCCGCGATCGGCGAGGCGAACGGGCTGGCCAGCGCGACCTCGGTTCTCGCGCCGCTCGCAGTCGCAGCCGCCATCGCCGCTGGCCTCGGCTGGCGCACCGGCTACCTCGCGGCGCCTTTACTTGCGCTGTCTGTGCTTTCGCTCCCGGTCTGGCGTCTCGCCATACCCGATGCCTCCGCACCGGCCACGAAGACACCCTCGGATCCGTCTTCACCAATGCTCGGCCGCTGGCTTGACCTGCTCCTCGCTGTGAGCGTGGAGTTCTGCATGGTCTTCTGGGCCGCATCCGCTCTTATCGTTTGGGACCGGGCCAGCCTCAGCCAGGCGCCGGCGCTGGCCTCGCTGTTCCTTGTCGGCATGGCGACCGCTCGTGCATTGTCGGCCCGGATCATCGACCGCGTGCCCGATCAGCGCGCGCTTATCCTCGCCTGCGCCGCCGCAGCGCTGGCCGGCTTCGCGCTCTTCTGGGCCGCCCCGACGCTCACGCTCGCCGCCGCCGGGCTCCTGGTCACCGGCCTGGGAGTGGCCCTTCTCTATCCCACCACCGTCAGCCGGGTCATCGCGGCCTGGCCGCAGGCGCCCGACCGGGCTTCGGCGCGGGCTGCGCTTGGTTCAGGCCTTGCGATCGGAGTTGCGCCCTTTCTGCTGGCCCAGGCATCCGACGCGATCGGGCTGCGCGCCGCCTTTCTGATCGTCCCCGTGCTTCTTCTGGTGCTGGCCCTCCGCGGTGCGAAGGTCTACGCGTCCGCGCCGACGTGACGGGCCAGCCAGGCCTTGAGGTCGGCACCGTCATGCCACGCCTGCCTGACTCGTTCACGAGCCTTCGGCGTAGCGATCCAGGGGGCGACTTCCCACCGGCGCCAGTAAATGAGCCGCTTGTGCTTGAGGAGGTCCCCCCGGGGATGGTCTTGCTGGTGAGGCGGCGGTACGCGCTTCAACTCCTGGCCCTCCACGCCGTAGCCCTTGGCGCGCAGCGTGGCGACGATGGCGGCGATCTTCTCGCCGGAAGCTTTCGCCGCGACGGCGTCTCGATACATGGCCAGCTCGGACGGCTCCATCATGTAGCGGCCACCTCCGGCCACCAAACCGTCAGCATCCAGCGCGACGTACCCGCCTGCGCTCGTGGAGGCGTAGATATTCGTCTTGTACGGAGACTTGTCGGCTGAGAATCGGATGTCGCGGTTGGGCCGCGATAATCGCGCTGCGCCGAACTCCGGCTCCAGGTCCGCCAGCAACGAGACCATCGGCCCCTTGACGTCTCGCTCGTATTGCTTGCGATGGCTCTCGAAATAGGCTTTCGAGTTGTTCACCTGGAGGCCCACGAAGAAGCCCTTGAAGTCGCCCTTCCAGCCGCCGAATGCGCCGTCCACGAGAGGAGCTTAGCGGCGGCGGACTAAGCGCCGAACGGTTGAACGCTCGCGATCATCTGTTGAGCCACCGAAGCGATTCCGGGCGCATAGTCGGTCGAGTTTGCCCACCAGTCGATCAGAAGCACCGAGCCCTCGGGCAGGAGAAACGCCGCGGCATGGAAGTTGACGGGCGACTCCGGACCCATCAGTACGTAATCGAAACCGATGGCGGGTCGACTGGCGATCTGGATGTCGGCGAGATTGGAGGTCGAGTCCCAGAAGTGAGCGGGGTCCCCGCTGCCCGGCTGGCCGATATGCGATGCAACCCAGTCTCCGAGTGAATTGCCCGAATTGACAACAACCGAAATCTCCACCTGCCCGGCGGGGTATCCGCTGAGGTACTTGTCGTCGACCGCGCGCGCGTAGAAGAGACGCCCCGGGATTGGCCCGTAGGTCTGCCAGCTGAAATTGGTGGGACATCCGATGCTGAATCGGAAATCGTCGCTCGTGTAGGTCTGCTGCGGCAGGTCCTCACACCTGACGAGCGCATCCCCCGACACGGGCGACGGGCTCGGTGGTGACTGGGAAGGGGACGGCGATGGAGCAGGAGGGCTCACAGAAGCGCTGGCGGTCGGCGACGCAGACGGTACGGCGTTCGATAGGCCGCTGCCGGCGGCGCACGCGGAAGCCAGCACCGCGACGCATGCGATCGCCAGAGCCTTAATCAACCGCTCACCGCAGCATGCAATGGTGGTACTCCACGGCTGGTTACGCTCTGGGGCTAGACGCCGATGTCTTTGTTGGCGAACCTCATGGTGCCGAGAACCAACGCCACCGCCGCGACCGCGAGGACTCCCAGCACCGACGCGGGCTGCAACCCGTGCAGCAACGGAGTTCCGTAGTAATAGAAGGCGGATAAGCGAAGCGTCGCGTCGGGCAGCTTGAGCTCAGGTCCGATGAAGCTGATGAAGAACCAGGCGGCCAGCACGAAGCTCAGTAGCCCGGTGTCCGCAGCGGTTCGCAGCCAGCCGGACGCGAGATAGCCGATGGCGGCGATCAGCAGGCCGAGCGGGATCATGCCCAGCATCGCGGCCGTAAGGTTGCCGGCATCGATACTCAGTCCGGCGGCGGCCGCGGAAGCGAAGCACGCGAGCAGCGTCACAACCGCGATCGCGACGGTGGCGGTCGCCAGAGCGGCGAAGCGACCGAGGAGCACGGCGACCCGGGATTGCGGCGCCGCTAGGACTAGCTCAAGGCGGCCATCCTGCTCATCGGCGGACCAGCCGTTGACCTGCGTGACCGCAAACGCCATCAAGGACAGCGGCAGGAAGAAGAAAATCGCGCTGAGCAAGCCGGCGTTGACGCTGGCGTCACCGCCGCCGAGGTTCTTGACTAACGTCGAGAAGGCGGGTGAGCCCGACAGCAGGGTGGACATCTTCGTTTCGAGCAACTGGACGGCGTAAACCATGAATCCGGCGAAGGCGGCGATGCCCAGGGTCCACCACAAGGTGGGCATCGCGATCATGCCCATGCTGCGCGCATAAACAGAGCGCAGCGACCAGTCACCGACCGGGAGGGCACGGCTAGCCTGGCGTTCGGGCAGCTGGAGCCAGCGTGGCAGGGGGACGGTCCCACCCACGTCGCGGCGTACGAACAGCCAGATCGCAGCCCCACCTAGCATCGCAGCCAAGACCAGCTCGACAGCCATAGCGCCGAAATTAGTGCCAAAGCTTGGGATGAGCGGCTTGCTCAAGTTGTAGTAGTAGATGGGGGAGAGGCGGGAGATCCACTCGCTGTTCGGCACGACGCGGTGGACCATGTCGAGCACGATGAAGAACACCAGTAGACCCGCGGTCGAGCCGGCTGCCGGGCCGCGCTCCTGCGTGAACTGCGAAATGAGCAGCGCCAGGCTTCCGAACACGGCGCAGATCAAAGCGAGGTTCAAGCCGTACAGGAGGCCATCGCCGAGCCCGAAGTCGGCGCCGAACTTCTTGCCGCCGGCGAAAGCCAGCAGGCCGATCAGCACGCCCATCGCGAAAAGGGCCGTCCACATCGCCGCGAGCTTCTCGAACGCAACGTTCAGGCGGGGGCGCGGTAGCGAGAGCAGCACGTCCATCGAGCCACGGTCCTCTTCGCCACGCAACATCCGACTGCCCACGAGCAGCGGCCAGATCACGATCAGGAAGATGAAGATGCCGATCTTGAAGGTCGCGTAGCCGCCGATGGTGTCGACTTTGACGGGGTCGGCGTTCCACGCGAAACTTGCGGCCAAGCCGACCAGCTGCTCCCGGGCCTGTGGAGTAGTGACCAGGGCGGCGACGCTCGCCATCGGCGAGATCACGACCAGCCCCATACCGATGCCCCAGCCGAGGATCGCGACACGGTAGTCCCGGAGCGTCTTGAGATAGATATTCCTAAGCAACTCCCTGCGTCTCCTTCGCGGGCGTCGGATCTGCCTCGTAGTAGCGCAGGAAGATGTCCTCGAGGCTTGGCTCGTAGCTCGTGAGCGATACGACGGGATATTGCGCGGCCGCCTTGATCACAGCGTCCGCGGATCCTTGCATCGCCAAGCGCACCGCGTGTCCGTGATCCAGTGTCTCGACGTCCGCCACGCCTTCCAGGGTCTTGAAGGTCTCCGCCGGAACAGGATTGGCGAAGGTGATGGTGATCTCGTAGCGCTTGATGGCCTTGACCTCGGCGACGTCCCCGATGCGCACGAGGCTCCCATCACGGATGATCCCGACCTTCGTGCAGGTCTTCTCGACCTCGCTCAAAACGTGTGACGAGAGGAAGACGGTGCGCCCTTCGTCGCTCGCCTCCTTAACCATGTGATCGAATTCCTGTTGGTTGAGCGGGTCGAGTCCGCTGGTCGGCTCGTCGAGGATGAGCAGGCGCGGGCGGTGCATGAAGGCCTGGATCAGAACGACCTTGCGCTTGTTCCCGGTCGAGTACTGGCGGAATTTGCGGCTGGTGTCCAGATCGAAGCGCTGGACCAGGAGCTTCAGGTAAGCCTGGTCGACGCCTCCTCGCAGGTGGGCGAAGTACTCCAGGATCTGTCCGCCTGTCAGGTTCGGATCCAGGGCCGGTTCGCCCGGCATGTAGCCGACCAGGCTCTTGATCTGCAGCGAGTCCTTCCAGCAGTCGAGCCCCGCGATACGAGCGGCGCCGCTGTCGGCGTGCAGCAGGGCCATCAGGAGCCGGATGGTCGTGGTCTTGCCCGCGCCGTTCGGGCCGAGGAAGCCGAACACATCGCCTTCTTCGACCTGGAAGGACACGTCCGAAATGCCGCGCTTGCTCCCGTAGCTCTTCGTCAGATGATCAACATCGATGATCGTTGCCATTACCTCTTTCTCCTAGCCGAACCAGAAACGCAGGGTCTTCTCATCTGTGAGTGTGAGGGACCCCTTGGGAATGCCGAGGATCCGCTCAAAGGCCTCGGTATGTGCCGCCACAGAACGCTGCACAACCTCAAAAGCGATTTCGCCCGCGTGGCGGGCAACGTAGAGATCCGTGGCCTTCTGTTGAAAGCCCAGCATGAGCGAGATGAGCACCATCGCCGTCTCGTCCGGCGATTCGACATGCAGCGTCCCCTCGTCGATGCCCTGTCTCACGACCGTTGAGAAGAGCGGGCTCAGGATGCGCTCGGAAAGCCTGCGGACCTTCTCTCGCACGATCGCGTTGCCGTCCGAGTTCCAGACCTCGATGATCGCCAGCATCAGGTCTTTCTGTTCCGCCTTCAGGGTGGCGATGCCGGCGAAAACTCGCTCCAGCTTGGTCAGGGCGGGGAGTTCGGGATCGTTGAGAACGGGCGAAAGGGAGGCCATGGCGCCGTCGGCGAAGCGCTCGACGACCGCCTCCAACAGCGCCTGCTTGGAGTCGAAGTAGTGATAGAAGGCGCCTTTCGACGCCTCGAGCTGGTCGAGCAGGTCCTGGATGCTCATCGCCTCGTATCCCTTGGTCTGGATCAGGCGCTGGGCAACATCCAGGAAGGCATCCCGACGGACCATATGGAGGGTCGGATTGACCGTGCGCGCCACGCTCAAACTATAACAGACCGACGGTCGGTTTGTTTATGGATTCGAGCGCTGCGACAATAAAATTGAGGTGAAAGGAGCGGGCGAGCGGATCCGCGAGGCGGTCATGTCCTGGCCTGGAGTGGAAGCCATCCCGCACCGGTTCGGCGGCACCGAATACAGGTATGGGCGCAAGGAGATGGGCCACGTGCACGGCGACCGGCTCGCCGACCTGCCGCTGCCCCGCAAACTGCACGACGAGGTGATCGCCTCCGGCCAGGCCGAACTCCACCACGTGCTGCCAGACACCGGTTGGGTGTCATGCTGGATTACCGGCCCTGACGATGCAGACGGGGTGGTCGCGCTGTTCCGCATGCAGTACGACCGCTACCGGCAGGGAACGGCAGCTTCGCGTCCGGTGTAGCTCTTTCATGACAAGGACCATCACTGGGCTGGCTGTCGCGCTCCTCCTATCGGCCGGCGCCTGCGGGCCGGATCAGCCCGCTGTCGTTCATGAGAGCTCGGCGCCTGTCCATACATTTGCCGGCGGGTGCGGCGGTACGGTGCTAACCGACAGCGAGCCTCCGGTCTGGGCGCAAGGTGGCTGGAACGTGGTGAAGGGGCAGCCTTGGAGCGTCCCGTGGGCGCTAGGCTCGGGCGGCCAGGCCGTAGCTTTCCTCTTCGCGATAGAACTGGTAGCGGGCACCAGCCCCCGCGTCGATGGCACCAACAACAAGGTGCTTTGGGTGGCCAAAGGCTCTCCGCCGAACTTCGCGGTCGCGGGGACGCCGATGGGCGCCACAGAGCCCGCCGTCTCCGTAAACGGTGGGCCCAGCATCGTGGACGTCCCTGCGTCCGGTTGCTGGACATTCCGGCTGAGCTGGGGTCTCGACAGGTCGACTGGCAGCACCATCAACCTCGACGTGCTGCCGGCCGGGAGCACACCGCCGGTCCCGGCGGCGGCCTGAAGAGCGCTAGTCGATTGTGGAACTCTTTTCGATCGCCTTCAGGTGATGCAACAGCAGGGCGCGGTCTGACGCCGTGAGGCCGGACAGGACGCGATCCTGGACCGCCTTGCCGGCCGCGTAACCACGCGTCAGCGCCCGCCTACCCATCGCGGTCAGCTCGGCCAGCAGGATTCGCCCGTGGCTCGGGTGCCGGGTCCGGCGCAGGAGCCCGGCTGTCTCGAGCCCCTTGACCAGCACGTTCACGGTCTGCGCCGTCATCCCGAGCTCTCGCGCGAGGTCCGACGAGGAGAGGTCGCCCTGGCGGTCGAGTGCCGCCAGGACCGTGTACTGGGGCATGGTCAAACCGGTCGATGCGAGGTCGGCGTCGAGCCGGTTCCGGACCGCGTGCTGGGTCCGCCGCAACTGCACCAGAAAATCAGGTTGTGGGGGAATATCCGATCCGTCCATCGCGATTAATATCAGTGTACTGAAACGTTAGGAGGTGGCCGATGGAACAGGTAGAGAGCGGTTCAAGCTGGATCAAGCGGATCGTGGTGGCGGCGGATGGTTCGCCGGCCAGCGCGCGAGGCCTCGAGCAGGTGGCAGACCTTGCCAAGCGCCTTGGAGCGCATGTCGTGGCTGTTTTCGTCAGGCATCTTCCGGTGACGACCCTCATGGCGCCCGGCATGACAACGGCCCCGTCCACGGAGGCCCTGGATGACCAGGAGTCCGAAGTCAGGCGGGATGTCACCAGCGTGCTGGGCGGTTCGGGCGTGGGGTGGGAGTTCGTGGTGCGGGCCGGAAGTCCGGGCGACGAGATCGTGCAGGTCGCCGATGAGACCGGCGCCGACCTCGTCGTGGTCGGGAGCAACCGCCATAGCTCCCTGCACAATCTGCTTCTGGGCTCGACTGCCGCGTACCTTGCGACACACTCGAAGGCGCCCGTCCTCGTCATGCGACCGCGAGAAATCAGCAGTACGGTAGATGCCACGGCGGAAGTAATTGGAGGTAAGAGGTCATGACTACTTGGAAGCGGTGGCAGGACTACGCAACAATGGTCTTAGGCGTGCTTCTTTTCATCTCACCGTTTGTCTTTGGAGAGACTTCGCACCACCTCTCCACGTATGCCGCTTACGTGCTCGGAGCATTGCTGGTCATCTCCGGGATCGTCGCCGCGGCGACCCGTGAGCCACGCCGGTCGCTGATCGTCAACGCACCGGGCCTCGTGGCGGTCATCACTTTCATCGCGGCAGTGGTTCTGCTGTTCGGTGGAGCGCCTGCGATCGCGTGGGCGGCTGGAGTGCTGGCCATTCTTACCGTGGCGGTGGGGGCGACGCTGCGTATGGGCCGCGCGCCCGAGATGAAGAGCGCCTGAGATGGAGACGAGGACGGCGCGGGTCCTCTACACGGCGGAGGCGACGGTCACCGGTGGCCGGGCCAACGGCCACGGGCGCACGAGCGACGGAATGCTCGACGTGCAGCTGCGGCGGCCGAAAGAGATGGGCGGGGAGGGCGACGGCACCAATCCGGAACAGCTCTTCGCCGTGGGTTACGCGGCCTGCTTCGAGGGCGCGCTCGGAGTCATTGGCCGCCGCGAACATGTAGAGGTGGGGGACGTCTCGATCCTGAGCCACGTGAGTCTGATTCCCACCCAGGAGCGCGCGTACACGATCGCCGTGGAGCTCAACGTCACCCTGCCGCACATCGTTGATCCCGAGGAGGCTATTCGGATAGTGGCTGCGGCGCACCTGGTGTGCCCTTACTCCAACGCCACGCGAGGCAACATCGAGGTCAAGCTGAGCGCCAACGGCCGCCAGATCTAGCCGCCCTACCTCCGTCGCCGACCCATGAAGAGGTCGCGCCCGAAAGCGTCGAGGGCGACCTTGATCGATTTGAAATCGAACCCAACCTCGCGCAGGAGCCGGCGCCACGTGGCCCGCGGAAAGAGACCATAGACGTGGCGGTCGTGCACCAACCTTGTCTGGCCCTGCGGGTCCCGGATCAGGATGGCGAAGTCGACCAGGTACGTCGTGTCGCGGGGGTCGGGGTCGGTGGTCCATTGCAGGAAGCGCACGCTGCCTCGTGCGGTGTCGTTCCCTCCATGGTCCGTGTTCTCGACAAACGTTTCGCGCACGAAGTCGGGGACGAACAGGGCCACGCCGTCCGGTCGCAGATGCTCGTGCGCCGTCTCCAGCACGGCGCGTAGGTCCGCCTCCGTGGTCATGTGGCAGATCGCGTCATAGACGTACACGGCGTCGAAAGTTCTTCCCAGGCGCACCGTGCGGATGTCCCCCTCGAGGTGCTCGCACTCAGGGTTGAGCGCGCGGCTCACTGCGAGCATCTGCGGAGAAAGGTCGATGAGCGTCATCGCGTAGCGCTTCTTGAGATGGAAGGCGCTGTTCCCGCCGCCCGACCCCAGTTCAAGCACGCTGCGCGGCCGCGGATTGCCCGACTCTGCGAACGCCCGAGCGAAAAACTCAGCCTCTTCCTTGTAGTCCTCGGGCGCCGAGAAGATCGGCCACCACTCGGCCAGGTCTCCGTAAAGCTTCATCCGCACACTAGAGTGGCGTGCGGAGCCGAATGAAGCAAGTCGACGCGAAAGAGACGAGCCTCCGCCTTCAGATGCCCGACTGGGTGATCTGGCTCACGGTGCTGGCCGGGCCGGCCGTGATCACCGCCGCGCTGGTCGGATACAGCCACCAGGTCCAGCGCGACTATGTCTTCATCTACCTCGGCCTGGTAGCGGTGGTCGGAGTCCTGCGGGGTCTGTGGCCTGCGCTCGCGTGCGCCGCCATCAGCTTCCTCCTCGTCGATTACTTCTTCGTTCCTCCGGTGGGAACGCTGACGATCGCCGACGAGCAGGACATCGTGAACCTCCTTGCCTTCCTCGTCATCGCCGGAGTCGTGGGGTTCCTGGCTTCGCGCCGGCGCAAAGCGCTACTCAGCTCCCAGGCGCTGGCGAGGCAGCTCCGCGAGGCGAACTCGGAGCTCGTACGCCTCAACAAGGAGCAGGCCGAGGCCGCCCAGTCTGAGCTCCGGCTCGCGCGCAGTGAGCAGCAGATCCGCACGCTTCAGGAGGCCGATCGCCTCCGTCGCGAGCTGTTGGCGAACGTATCCCACGAGCTGCGTACCCCGCTTGGCACCATCCTCACCGAGAGCACCGATCGCTCCGCGGCGCTGACCGTTGCCACCGCCGAGCGCCGCCTCGCCACCGTGGCGGCCGAAGCGCGGAGGCTGGAGGCTCTCGTCAACGACATGCTGGACATGGCGCGCATAGAAGGGGGCGCACTCGATCTCGACCTGGAGCCGTTGCGCCTCGACGACGCGATCGCAGCGGCTGCCGAACGGCTGCACCACGTGTCTCCGGAACGCGTTGTCGACTGGACAAAGGCGACCGCGGACATCGATGTGTTGGCGGACTGGGCGCGGCTCGGCCAGGTGTTCGACAACCTGCTGGCCAACGCCAACCGTTTCGCGCCAACCGACACCCCGATCACGGTGGAGGTCTCAAAAGAGGAACCGGGCTTGGCGACGATCCGTGTGATCGATCGTGGTCCGGGCGTGGCGGCCGACCTGCGTGACCGGGTTTTCGAGCGCTTCGTGCGAAGCGACTCCAAGGCCGATCCGTCGGAGGCCACCGGCACCGGGCTCGGCCTGGCGATCGTCAAGGGCCTCGTCGAAGCGCATGCAGGATCGGTGGCGCTCGATCCATCGCTCGCCGCTGTGGGTGCTGTCTTCCGGTTTACGCTGCCGCTCGCGCCCGAGCCGGCCAAGTGAGCCGGATCCTGCTCGTCGAAGACGACGTCGCGCTGAGGACCTCGGTTCGTCAGATTCTCGAACGCACCGGTTACGAGGTCCGCGTGGCCGCGGACGGCGCCGCGGGGGTGCGCGAGCTCGAATCGAACGCGTTCGAAGTCGTCCTTCTCGATATCGGGCTGCCGTTCGTCGACGGATGGCGGATCCTGGGAACGATGGAGGGGAAGCGGCTTCCCTCCGTGATCGTGATCAGCGCTCGCGGCGAGGAGCGAGACAAGGTGCGCGCCCTCGACATGGGCGCCGACGACTACCTGGCCAAGCCATTTGGGGCAGACGAGCTGCTGGCGCGTATTCGCGTGGTGATGAGGCGTGCCCAGCCAGCTCACGGGGTGAGCCGTGTCGTGCGAGCAGGCACCGTGATCATCGACCTCGCGGGGCAGTCGGTGGTACGCGACGGCGTAGAGGTCAAGCTCTCACCGACCGAATTTGGCCTCGTGTCGGCGCTGGCGCAGCACGCGGGCCAGGTGATGGACCACCGCACGCTGTTGCGGACGGTATGGGGACCCACCTATGGCGACGAGCGCAATTACCTGAGGACGTTCATCCAGCGTCTGCGCTCGAAGCTCGAGAACGACCCCAGGAACCCTGAGCTTATCGTCACGGTCGGAGCGCGCGGCTACCGGTTTGGGCCTCCGGCGACGGCAGATCAGGCGACCTGAACGCGGATCCAGGGTAGTCGCGGCAGCTTGCTCGCTGCCGCGAACTCGAGCTCGCGCGCGACAACTTCCGCGGCAATCCGGCCATGGGTGGGCTCGAGCTCGACGATCACCACAGCGCCGCCATCGTCTGCAAACTCCACCCTGCGCCAGCGTCGAACCCGCGGATCGGCCTCGAAGATAAGGGCAAGCGCATTGGCCAGCCTCGCCCGGGTCGTAATGGTGCTGTCGCTCAGCTCGACCATGCGATCAGCGGACCACGCGGAGGCCTGGGTGAACCTCGGGTTCGGGAAGCGGGATCACCAGGCCGGTGCCATCGACGCGCCCGTCCGTATCGGGTAAAAGCCTGACCCGGCCGCCGTAGCGCGGGCGCTGCACGACGACCTTCCGGACCACACCGTGCCTGCTGGCGATCGCGACCACATCGCCGACGAATCGACCGTTGGTGTCGTAGACCTTCTTGCCCCACAGCTCGCTGGCTCGTAGATGCGTGATCAGCATGCCGCCCACGCTAAGGCCGGCAGCGTCAACGGAGCGTCAACGACCGGGGATAGGAGTTGGGTAAGAAAGGGCCTGGAGCCGCCGGAGGGAACGGCGGCATCTCGACCGAGCGGCGGGCGTAGACGAGCACAGCGGTTAGAGCGATCTCCATGGCGACGATTCAGCCCCACTATCAGGGTCCACTCAGTGGATGTACTGACCGCGTTGTGCAGGGGAACGTACAAGCCCGCGGCAAGAAAAAGTCATCTCAATCACCTCCTCTGGGCGAGGCTACGACCGACGGGATCAACGTCGAGTCAACGTCGGACAAGGCCAACACGCCGACGTGGAGAGGCGCGGCCGCATCGCAATTTTGTTGATCGCTTGTTGACGCGCCGGCTTTTAGGATTCGCACATGTCGCTTGACTTGTGGATGCTGATCCTCGGACTTGTGCTGCTGGTCGTGAGCTTGCTGTACGTCCGGGGGATCGAGCAGCTCCCCTGATGGGGGCCAACCTCCCCTACATCATCACGGGCGTCGTCGCGCTAATCGTGACGGTTTACCTCTTCGTGGCATTGCTGTTCCCCGAGAGGTTCTAGCCGGTGGTCCTCGACCTCATCGGCGTCGTCGTCACCTGGATCGCGGTCGCCATCGGTGCGTGGTTCCTCGGCCTCTATATGGTCAAGGTCTTCAAGGGCGAGCGCACTTTCATGAGCCCTGTCCTACGCCCGATCGAGCGCGGCTCTTACTGGCTGATGGGCGTGAAGGAGGACGAGGAGCAGACCTGGATCCGATACACGTTTGGGGTCTTGATCCTGTCAGCGGTCAGCCTCATCTTCACCTATCTCCTGCTCAGGCTCCAGAGCAAGCTGCCCTTCAACGACTTCGGCCTCAACCCGATGGGCTTCGGCCCGGTTGCGCCTGACCTCGCGTTCAATACCGCGGTCAGCTTCACCACAAACACGAACTGGCAGAACTACACGGGCGAGTCGACGATGTCGTACCTCTCGCAGATGCTCGCGCTGGTCATCCACAACTTCCTCTCCGCTGCGGTCGGCATCGCCATGGCCGTGGCCCTTTTCCGCGGCATCTCCAGCCGCTCCCTCAAAACCATTGGCAACTTCTACGTCGACATCACGAGGGCGACCCTGTACATCCTCATCCCGCTATCGGTTGTGATCGCCTTCATCCTGCTCTCACAGGGCGTGGTGCAGTCGATCAGCAGCTACCCCGTCGCCCACACGGTCGAGGGTGCGGTGCAGAACATCGCCGTCGGACCGTTCGCCTCCCAAGAGGCGATCAAGGACCTCGGCAACAACGGCGGCGGCCCGTTCAACGCCAACTCCGCGCACCCCTTCGAGAATCCGAACGGGTTCACCAACCAGTTCGAGCTGTTCCTCGAGCTGCTCATCCCGTTCGCGCTGTGCGTGACGTTCGGCAAGATGGTCGGCCGGATTCGCCAGGGTCTGGCCATCGGCGCCGCCATGGGCATCCTCCTGGTGGCTTTCACGTTCATCTCGATCTCCGCAGAGCTGCAGGGCAACCCGGCTCTCGCGGCCGTCGGCGTCAACCAGGCGAACACCTCCACCTCCGCCGGCGGAAACATGGAAGGCAAAGAGGTCCGCTTCGGGCCGGTCTACTCGGCCATGTTCGAGGCGACCACCACCGGCACCAGCACTGGCTCGGTCAACTCCGGCCACGACAGCTTCACGCCCATCGGCGGAATGGTCGCCCTGGTCCAGATGCAGCTCGGTGAGATCGATCCGGGTGGCATTGGCGCCGGGATCTATTTCATGCTCGTGTTCGCGGTCCTTTCGGTCTTCATCGCGGGCCTCATGGTCGGGCGCACGCCCGAGTACCTGGGAAAGAAGATTGAGTCGAAAGAGGTCAGGCTCGCGGCGCTGGCCGTGCTGATCGACGTTCTGAGCATCCTGGGGTTCACCGCGGTCTCGGTGCTGACACCGCAGGGCCTCGCCGGGCCCCTCAACGCAGGGGCCCACGGCTTCAGCGAGATCCTCTACCAGTTCTCGTCAGCGACCGCCAACAACGGCAGCGCGTTCGCGGGTCTGACCGGGAACACGATCTACTACAACACCACCGGAGCGGCGGCCATGTGGATCGGCCGGTTCCTCGAGGTCATCCCCATCCTCGCCCTGGCGGGCGCGCTCGCCGGTAAGAAGGTCGTACCTGCCAGCGGCGGCACGTTTGCCACGGACCGGCCCCTTTTCGTCGGCCTCCTGATCGGCGTCGTGCTGATCGTCGGCGCCCTCACGTTCTTCCCAGCCCTGGCGCTGGGCCCGATCCTCGAGCAGCTCCAGCTGGCTGCCGGCCACCTGCATTAGAGAGATGAACGAACAGATCCAGAAGCGCGAACGGCGAAAGGGACGGAGCAGCCTCACCGACCGCACGATCCTCATTCCTGCGATCGGGGCCAGCTTCAAGAAGCTCGATCCGCGCCTCATGGCGCGTAACCCGGTGATGTTCGTGGTCGAGATCGGCTCGGTCATCACCACGATCGTGTTCGTGGCCGGTCTCTTCAACGGCGCGCCGGCCTTCAGCGGCAGCAACAACGAGCTCTTCGTGGGCCAGATCACCCTCTGGCTCTGGTTCACCGTCCTCTTCGCCAACTTCGCCGAGGCGGTGGCGGAAGGCCGTGGCAAGGCCCAGGCAGCAGCCCTGCGCAAGACACGCTCGGAGACGATTGCCCGGAAATTGGTCGACGGCACCGAAGAGCGAGTCCCATCGACCACCCTGCGCAAAGGGGACCTGGTCGTGTGCGAGGCCGGCGACATCGTCCCTGGCGATGGTGACGTGGTCGAGGGCATCGCTTCTATTGATGAGTCCGCCATCACCGGCGAATCGGCGCCTGTCATTCGCGAGGCGGGTGGCGACCGCAGCGCGGTCACGGGCGGAACGCGTGTGCTCTCTGACCGGATCGTGGTGGAGATCAGCGCCAATCCGGGTGAGACCTTCCTCGACCGCATGATCGGCCTGGTCGAGAGCGCCTCGCGCCGCAAGACGCCTAACGAGATCGCCCTGAACATCCTGCTCGCCGCGCTGACGATCATCTTCATGATCGCTACCGTCACGCTCGAACCGTTCGCGATCTACGCGGGGACCACGGTAACGATTACCGTCCTGATCTCCCTGCTGGTCTGCCTCATCCCGACCACGATCGGCGGCCTGCTCTCAGCCATCGGCATCGCCGGCATCGATCGCCTCCTGCAGCGCAACGTCGTCGCCCTCTCAGGACGCGCGGTCGAGGCGGCGGGCGATGTCGACACATTGCTCCTCGACAAGACCGGGACCATCACCTTCGGCAACCGCCAGGCCTCTGAGTTCATCCCCGCGCCCGGGGTTGCGATGGATCGCCTGATCGACGCCGCGGAGCTGGCGAGCCTTGCGGACGAGACGCCCGAGGGTAAGTCGATCGTGGCCCTGGCTCACCGCCTGGGCTCCAACGGTCACACCATGGACAAGGCGAAGATGACCTTCATCGCTTTCTCCGCGACCACACGCATGAGCGGAGTGGATTTTGGAGGGCGCGCGATCCGCAAGGGCGCGGACGACGCGATGGGCCGCTGGAGCGAGAGGGACCTGCCATCAGAGGTTCGCGAGCGAGTTGACGCGATCGGCCGCTCCGGGGGAACGCCGCTCGTCGTTGGCGAGAACAAGATCGTGCTCGGCACCATCCACCTGAAGGACATCGTGAAGCCAGGCATCCGCGACCGTTTCGCGGAGCTGCGCCGCATGGGCCTCCGCACGGTGATGATCACAGGCGACAACCCGCTCACGGCAGCCGCCATCGCCAAGGAAGCAGGTGTCGATGACTTCCTCGCGCAGGCGACCCCGGAGATGAAGCTCAAGCTCATCAAAGACGAGCAGGCGCTCGGCCGCATGGTGGCGATGACAGGAGACGGCACCAACGACGCGCCCGCCCTCGCGCAGGCCGACGTCGCTGTCGCCATGAACACCGGCACACAGGCCGCCAAGGAGGCCGGCAACCTGATCGACCTGGACAGCGACCCGACCAAGCTCATCGAGATCGTCGAGGCAGGCAAGCAGATGCTGATCACGCGTGGCGCGCTTAC
>DATMKM010000076.1:0-85229 GCA_035571315.1 Candidatus Acidiferrum sp. | reverse complement strand
TGATCGTGACCAAGGTCAAATCGATGGCCTCTGAAGAGATCGAGCTAAACCCGTACCTGGAGTCGCTTGGCATGGAGGTCGTCGAAACCGACCTTGGCGAACGCATGGTGCAGCTGACCCACACGCATCCGTCGCACCTGATCGCGCCGGCTATCCACCTCACCAAAGAGGACGCCGCAAACGTCTTCGGCACCGAGGCGACCGTCGAAGCGATCCAGCGCCACGCCCGCGAGTCCCTGCGCCAGAAGTTCATCGACGCCACAGTCGGCATAAGCGGCGCCAACATGGCGATCGCAGAGACGGGGACCGTAGTCCTGGTCACCAACGAGGGCAACGCGGACCTCACGACCACGTTGCCGCCTGTGCATATCGCGCTCTTCGGAATTGACAAGGTGGTCGCAACACTCGATGACGCTGTCGCGGTGCTGCGCATGCTGCCGCGCAGCGGCACGGGCCAGATCATGACCAGCTACGTGAACTGGATCACGGGCCCGTCGCGGTCCGCTGACATCGAGCAGTCGCTGACGATTGGGGTCCACGGTCCGCGCGAGATGCACTGCGTGATCCTCGACAACGGGCGCGAAGAGATGCGCGCCGACCCGGTCTTCAAGGACGCGCTCACGTGCATTCGCTGCGGCGCGTGCTCGAACGCATGCCCTCCCTTCATGGCGGTGGGCGGCCACCAGTTCGGCCACATTTATAACGGCCCGATCGGACTGGTCCTGACGCCCTTCCACCACGGTCTCGACAAGGCCGACTTGCCCAACACGCTCTGCACGCAGTGCAACGCATGCCAGGAGATCTGCCCCGTCGACATTCCCCTGCCGCGCCAGATCCTGGAGCACCGCAAGCAGGGCCGCAAGTCGTTGCGCAAGAGAGCTGTGCTCGGTGTGTGGGAGCGCCCCGAGCTCGCCGACCGCGTGCTCCGAGCGGGGGCGCCCTTCAGCGGCCTCGTGCCCGGCGCGCCCAGGCTGGCCCGGATTCCCTACCGCGACCGCGTCAAGCCGAGCGACGTCGACGGCGAACCGCTCACCATCTTCGCCTCCTGCATGGTCGACCGGGTCCAGCCGCAGGCCGCCGTGGCCTTGGAACAGATCGCCAGCGCCGCGGGCTTCAACGTTGGGTTTCCCAAGGGTCAGTGGTGCTGCGGGCTCATCGCCGCCAACGCGGGCGACTTCCACGGCGGGGCGGCGCTCCACGCCGGCCTGGCCGAGAGTCTTGTAAATTCCAAGGGTCTGATCGTCACGCCTTCAGCCTCGTGCTTTGGGGCGTTTACGATCGACGCCGCGGACTGGGGCGCCGCGGTCACCGAAAGCGTGCGGTCCCGCATGCGTGACTCGACCCGCTTCGCGCTCGATGTGCTGAGGCGGCGGCCAGAGCTCGTGGACCCCGACCGCATGAGCTTGAAGATCGCCTATCACGACTCGTGCCAGACCCTGCGCCAGCTCGGTCTCAAGACCGAGCCGCGACGGCTCCTCGAGCTGGCGGGTTACGAGGTGGTCGACATTCCAGACATCGCAAACTGCTGTGGCTTCGGCGGCACGTTCAGCATCGAGTGGCCGCGGGTCGCCGGCCGCCTCGCGCAGTGGAAGCTGGACGCCATCGCCAAGACCGGATGCACGGTGGTGGCCTCGGATAATCCGGGCTGTTTGATGCACATAGAAGCGGCCGCTCGCGCGCGCCACGTCGACCTCAGGGTCGCTCACGTGCTCGAGCTGGTCGCGGAGCGCCTGGCCCGATAGTTACGCTTAACCGTCAGTGAAGATCAGCCTGGTTGCGACGCCGGCCGCCGAGCTGCCCGTCGACGCCCTGGCGGTCGCAGTCGCCACCGGCCAGCGGCTCGCGGGCAGCGCCCTCGACCTCGACAAGGCACTCGGCGGCGTGCTGTCCGACATGATCACGAGCGCTGAGTTCAGAGGCCGCATACACGAGGTGCTCCCGGTACCGACCCACAGCAAGTCCGGGCCGCGCCGCGTGATTCTGTATGGGGTTGGCGCGCCCCAGGACATGGACGGGCAGCGGCTCCGTTCGGCACATCACGAGCTGATCCGCGCCTCGCGCACGTACGGGTACAAGCGGATAGGGCTGGTGCGAGCCGAGCCCCCGCTGGGCATGGACACGCTGAAGGCGGTCGTCGAGGGCTGTGTCATGGGCACCTTCGAGCGGCGCTCGAGGCAGACCGGCGCGCAGCCGGAGCGGCGCGAGATCGAAGAGATCGTGCTGACAGGCTTTGGGATCGGACGCGAGCACGAGGTCGTGGCAGCGCAGGAGAACGGGGAGGCGACCAACCGCGCGCGCGAGTGGCAGAACGCTCCCCCCAACGAGCTGACACCGGAGGCCCTGGCGCAAGAGGCGGTCAAGATCGCGCAGCGCCACGGGATGGAGATCGAGGTCTTGGGCCCGGCCGAGCTGCGCACGGGCGGCTACAACCTTCTCCTCGGTGTCGCCTCGGGATCGGCGCTGCCGCCGCGCCTGATCCGGCTGCGTCACCGCGGCAACCGGCAGCACGGCGTCGCGCCAGACGCAGCAGGCACGGTGCTGGCGCTGGTGGGCAAGGGCATCACCTTCGACTCTGGGGGAATCTCCATCAAGCCCGCGGAGAACATGAGCAGGATGAAGTCCGACATGGCGGGCGCGGCGGCGGTGTTGTCGGCCATCGACGTAATCGCGGCCCGCAAAGTACCGCTCGACGTCATGGCGGTTATCCCCGCGACGGAAAACATGCCCGGCCCGACCGCCCAACGCCCCGGCGACGTGCTGGTGAGCGCGGACGGCAAGACGGTCGAGATCGTCAACACAGACGCCGAAGGCCGACTCGTCCTCGCCGACGCCCTCACCCACGCCCTGCGCAACGGCGCCACGCACATAATCGACCTCGCCACCCTCACCGGCGCCGCCACCGTCGCGATCGGCCACGCGGCGAGTGCGGGCGTGAGCAATGACGACGAGTTTTGGGCCCTGGTCCAACGAGCTTCGTCGGATGCGGGAGACCGAGTCTGGCGCCTGCCGACCTTCGCCGACTATCGCATCCTGCTGCGCAGCCAGATCGCGGACCTGCGCAACGCCGAGTACGGCGAGGCCGGCACCATACTGGGCGGCATGTTCATCGGCGAGTTCGCCCGCGGCAAAGCATGGGCGCACCTTGACATCGCCGCCTCCAGCTGGAACACGAACCCCGAGCTGACCACGGTGCTGCGCGGTCCGAGCGGCGCCGGAACCCGGTTGTGCATCGCGCTGGCGGAACTCATGTCGGGAGCCGAGCGTTAGAGCACCAATGGGCATCCTGGAAACCATCAACTCGCCGGCAGATCTGCGCGCCCTCGATCAGCCGCGTCTTTCGCGGTTGGCGGACGAGGTGCGCGCCTTCCTGGTCGAGCAGACCTCCAGGACGGGCGGCCACCTTTCCCCGAACCTCGGAGTGGTCGAGCTCACGTTTGCCCTGCACAGGGTCTTCGACAGCCCGAAGGACGCGATCGTATGGGACACCGGCCACCAGGCGTATGTCCACAAGATCGTGACCGGCCGGTCCAAGGACTTCGCGAAGCTGCGGCAGGCCGGTGGCCTGTCGGGATATCCATCGCGCCGGGAATCGGAGCACGACGTGATGGAAAACAGCCATGCCTCGACCTCGCTCAGCTACGCGCTGGGCATCGCCGAAGCCCGGCTGCGAAAGCGCGTCGACGGGTACGTGATCGCTGTCATCGGCGACGGGGCGCTCACCGGCGGCATGGCCTACGAAGCGCTGAACCAGATCGCGCACCTTCAACCGCCGAACCTCGTGATCGTCATCAACGACAACGGCCGCTCGTACGCGCCGACCGTCGGCGGGCTCGCCCGCCACCTCTCTCAGCTCCGTGTGGATCCTCGCTACGAGCGAATCAAGGACGACATCTCGCGATTGCTCCGAGACCTGCCCCTGGTCGGAGCGACCGCCGATCAGGCCGCATACCGCGTCAAGGAGGGGTTGAAACAGCTCCTGCAGCCTTCGACGATTTTCGAAAGCCTAGGCATCAAGTACGCCGGGATCGTGGATGGACACGATGAACCAGCCCTCGAAGAGGTGCTGTCCCGCGCCAAGAAGCTGCGCGAACCCGTGGTCGTTCACGTGATCACCGAGAAAGGGCACGGATACGGACCGGCGGTCGACGACGAGATCGACAAGCTGCACGGCGTGCCCGCGTTCGATCCCCTCACCGGACGGCCGCGTTCGACCGAGTTGAAGTACACCGATGTCTTCGGAGAGGCTCTGATGACGGCGGCGGTAAGACGCCCCGAGGTTTGCGCGATCACCGCCGCGATGGCGTCGTCGACCGGTCTCTTGAATTTCGCTAAAGAGTTTCCAGATCGGTTCTTCGACGTCGGCATCTGCGAGCAGCATGCGGTGACGTTCGCGGCGGGGCTCGCGCTGGCCGGCATGCACCCCGTGGTCTGCATCTACTCGACGTTTCTCGCGCGCGCCTTCGATCAAACGCTGATGGACGTGGCGATGCACAAGCTGCCCGTGGTCTTCGTGATAGATCGGGCGGGCGTCACAGGGCCCGACGGCTCTTCCCACCACGGGATTTTCGACCTCTCATATCTGCGCCTGATACCGAACATGAAGATCGCTGCCCCCGCCGATGCGACCGAGCTCTGCGCGCTGCTCGAGACGGCGCTCGCGTCAGACGGCCCGATGGCAATCCGTTATCCGAGCGGGCCGGCGCCCTCGACCCCCGACCTACCGGTGGAGCCCCTGCCGGTCGGACGCTGGGAGGAGCTGCGCAAGGGCTCGGACGCTGTCATTTTCGCGGTGGGTCGCATGGTCGGAGTCGCCAAAGAGGCGGCCGAGCGGCTGGAGATGCAGGGGGTCTCGTGCACGGTCGTGAACTCCCGCTGGGTCAAGCCAGTCGACCCGCGGATCACCGACTGGGCGAGCAAGCACCCGGTGGTGGTGACCGTGGAGGACAACGTTGGCGCGGGAGGTTTCGGAGGCGCCGTGCTCGAAACCCTAGCGCCGCATGGCCTGGCCGGCCGGGTGCGGACGATCGCGTTGCCGGACCGGTTTCTGCCGCAGGGCAAAGCTTCGGACATCCTGAGAGAGAACGGACTTGACGCAGCCGGAGTTGCGAAGTCGGTCTTTGAGGCCGTCCGGGGGAAGGTCGCGAAAGAGCCCTAGAGCTTTTTCCTACCGGCGAAGCCTTCGCCGATTTTGTGCCAGTGCTCCACCCGCTCCTCACCCAGCTTCCAGCACAGTTCGATCGGCTCGCCATCGCGCAGTGAGGGAAAGTCGATCAGCCCCTCGAGCGGCCCTTTGAGCTGGATGCCCAGGCCATTGAGAGTTGCCACCGCCTTGAGGAGCTCCAGCTCAGCGCCGCCGACGGCATCTCGTGCGTGTTGGTGCCGGTCCCGATCCTTGGCCTCGGCGGTGGGTCGCTTGGATTCATATTCGGCGATGCGCGCCTCGTCCTCGAGCTCGGGCAGGAGGGCCGACAGCTCCGCGATCTGCGCGACGATCCTGCGCACGCGGGGCAGCTCCCGGTTCGCCTCGTCCACGGTGTAGGTGCGGAGCCTCTGCACGGCTCAACCATAGCCGCAATGCAGTCCACACTTCACCCCATGGAACAGGCCGAGGCAAGGCGCCGGCTGGCTGGCTCGAAGGTCGCGCACCTTGCGACGTTGAGCGCCGAAGGTCGGCCTCACGTGGTGCCGATTGTCTTTGCGCTCGAGGCGGACACGCTCTACTTCGCCGTCGACTCCAAACCAAAAAAGACGACAAAGCTTGCGCGCCTGAAGAACATTGCCGCCAACCCCGCGGTCTCGGTGCTCGTCGATCATTACGAGGACGACTGGACGAAACTCTGGTGGGTCCGCGCCGACGGCGCGGCTCGTGTCGTCACCGACGACACTGAAGCGCAGCGGGCACTCGACCTGCTTGCAAAACGGTATGCGCAACACGCGGCCGAGCGACCGGCCGGTCCGGTGGTCGCGATTCACATCGATCGTGTGACAGGCTGGACCGGCGAGTAGGGGCTCCGGTCGCAGCGGTGTCTGGCCGAGCCAGTGGATCACGTGGCGATGAGTTCGGGCTGCGCCTGCTCCACAGGGTAGGCGAGCGGCTGGGTTGGAATCTCAATAGAGCCGAGTGGGTACGGACCGAAACTGCGACCGCCCACCACGGCAGACCAGGCGACGTCATATCGAATCAAGGCCCGCACCGGATAGCCCGCCTGGCGGTGCGCCTCGTAGATGTGGGTCACCGTGGATTGCTCCGGGTAGGCGAGTCCGAATCCCGAGCTGTCGTTCGCTGGGTCCGAGCTCCCATCACCGAAATCCCAGCTCGCCGCGACCGGTCTCGCCGTCACGACGTACTGGGTCCCGAGGTACGTCTCGCTGACGCTGAGCGGGGTGGGCGTCGGGGTCAGCCAATACCAGGTGTCGAGCCCGACAAGTCCGACACCGGTCGGGTTGGCGGCGACCCCTATGTCCGGCGCCTGCCATACGGGCATCGGTGGCGGCACGAGTGGCGAAGCGCAAGAGACCTGGTCCGCGGTCGAGTTCTGCACCCGGTCGACCGCTTCGACGTGCACGCACGCGGTCTCACCAGGCGCCATCCCGGCGAGGGTGACCGTGCGCGGCGCCGAGGTCGTCGCGAGCTGCAGCCGCACCGACTGGTCGCCCACCGTCAGCCACGAGACGTAGTGATCGAGGCCTGCGACAAAGTAGTCCTGACCCGCGCCGTCCCCGCGATCGGCCACAGGGTCCCACGTGAACGCGACGGAGTTGGATGTGATCGCGGCCACGTAAGGCTCGGGATCGAACGGCGGAACCGCGTCGACGTAGATGTCGACGACCGGGTATCCGTACTGGTCCGCCATGTAAGGTGGCGCGCTGTTGTTCCCGTACGCACCCAGCCCGCATTGGCCGCCGAAAGTCCAGTTGTAGTACGCGATGTACTCCTTCACGTGGCCATGGACGGCCCAACCGCTGGAGGCGAAATTCCAGAAGTCGTGTTGCGGATAGGTCTCGTGCAGCAGCCGCACCCAACCTGATGAGTCGCCCGGAATACCGCGAAAGTCGCCGTAGAAGTAGCCGTACCAGTCGTCGTATCCGGGGTTCGGATGAAATCCGTAGAAGGTGTCTCGTTCCGGGTTCGTGCCGACGAGCGGATCGTTGGTCACGACAGTCGCGGTCCACATGTCGGAGAACTTCGTGCACCAGGACGGCGGATCGCCGTAACCCGAGCTTCCCCAGCTCGAGCCCGCGGCCACATGAGCCGGCTGCAGCGCAAGGGTCAAGGCGATCGTGACGGCGAGCAGGCACCGCATGAAGGCAACCTAGCGGCCATAGATTCGATCGAAAACCCAGGTCATTAAGGAGTTGTGATTCAAAAGACGAGTGACCCCTCGGTCGGCTGAGCCAACTACTGCGAAAGTTGCGGATCTTGTTCTTCCCCTCGAACCATGCTGAGATCGTGCAGATCCTGTCCATGGCATCGGGCGCCCCGGCCGGGTCTCCCATCAGCGACGGCGCCAAGCAGTCTCAGGCGCGCAGGCTGGCAACCGCCGTTTTTGTTTCGAGGATCAGGTGGATCTTCGTACCACTGGGGATCGTCGAAGCTTTCGCGAGCACTCCGCCTCCGCTGAACCGTGCGGTGTTCGTTATGACATTCGTCTACCTCGCCCTCTATAACTCCGCGATCACGTTTCACCGCCGCCTGCCGGCGGGGCTGGTACAGCCCCTCATCGCCGTCGCCATGGCGAGCGACGTGTTGGTGGCTGCGGTGGTCATGGTGGAGTTCGCCCGTGTCCCAACCGACAGCGGGTGGGCAGCCCTCATGCTGGTGGGTCCGACCGCAGCGGTCCTCTACGGCTGGCGCGGGGTGTATTGGTTCGGACCGGCCTTGATCGGCGCGCTGGTCTGGCTGTACGTGGTCGGCGGTCTCTTCGCAACTCCGAACGGAGCCCTGGCCTTCATGCAAAAGGCCATCGAGATCATTGGGGTGACTGTGATCGTCGCGACGCTGGTGGCGGAGAGCGGGCGGGCCAGAGAGCGTGCTGAGTCGGAAAAGTTACACGCCGAAGCGGAGCAGAGTAGCGCCGAGGCCGAGCGCCGCAGCGCAGAAGCCTCTCGTAACCAGGCGATTGAGGCTCGGGAGCAGTTGGCGGCGGCCAACGAGGTGTTGAAACGGGTCAACCGCCTTGAGGAGGAAGGGCTCTCCAACGCGAGCCACGAATTCCGCAACGCCCTGATCGGCATCCAGGGATACAGCGAATTGCTCCTGGACGAGAAGGTCACCTCCGAAGACGTCCGCGAGTACGCCGCCGAGATTCAAAACGAAGCGCTCCGACTCAACCGGCTGATCACGAACATGCTCGATCTTGACCGGCTCGAGTCTCACCGAGCGACCTTGACCTTGAGCTTGACGGACCTCAACAGGATCCTGCGCGCGGCGGCAGATCGGGGCGCGGCGGCATCGGCCGGCCACACTTTCGCCCTCGATCTTGATGGGTCGCTGCATCCGTTCATGGCCGACTCGGACCGGCTGACGCAGGTGGCGGCCAACCTTGTTTCGAACGCGGTCAAATACTCGCCCAGCGGCAGTGAGGTGCGAATTGCCAGCCGTTTGAAGGATGGTGTGATCCGAGTCAGTGTTGGCGATCAGGGACACGGGATCAGGCCTGAAGACCTGGCTCGTGTCTTTTCGCGGTTCGAAAGGATCGCAACTGAGAAAGTGGGCGGGACCGGCCTGGGCATGCCGATCTCCAAGGAGATCATCGAGCTGCACCACGGCAAGATGTGGGTGGAGAGCACGTTCGGATTGGGTTCCACCTTCTTTTTCGAGCTCCCATTGAACGGGGGGAGCGAATCGCCACCGGCAGCCGGGGTCGAGCCTGCCTCGCTCACCGCGGTGTTACCCCTTGTCGGTTAAGCCGGGGTAGCAAGCCTCACGGGGGCTGCGCCCGTCACGAGACTTGACGAGACAAGACGTCTTGTCTAGTATCGTCTCGATGCCAGTCAAGACGAGGGACAGGATCCTGGGCGGGGCCCGCAGCCTGCTCCGGACGGGAGGCAACCCGACCGTCGCGCAGCTGGCGGCGGCGGCCGGCGTCTCGCGCACGAGCTTCTACCGCGAGTTCGACTCGCGCGACGCGCTGCTCGAAGCTCTCGACCTACAACCCGAGCCCGGCGCCCGCGAGCGCATCCTCGACGCAGCGCTCAAGCTCATCGGCGCTGACGGCCTGAACGCCCTCTCGATGGACGACCTGGCGACCCAGGCCGAGGTGTCGCGGGCGACCCTCTATCGCCTATTTCCCGGCAAGACCACCCTGTTCACGAGTCTCGTGCACGCGTTCTCGCCGCTCGACCCCGTGATCGAGCTGCTCAGGACGCGACAAGACGAGGCACCGGAGGTCCTCATGCCCGAGATCGCGCGCACCGTTTACCGCACCTTCTACGGCGCGGGCGAGAGTCGCGTGGGCGTGCTGCGCGCGCTTTTCTTCGAGATCAGCTCCTTGTCGCCCGACACGGCCGAGGGGGCGCAGGACGCGATTCGCGGATTGGTCGGATCGCTCGTCTTCTACCTGATGGGCCAGATGCGCGACGGCCACCTTCGCGAAATGCATCCACTCCTCGCCCTGCAGCTGTTCGTCGGTCCCATATTTTTCCACCTCCTGACGAGGCCGCTGGCCGTGCGGCTGCTTGGTCTCGACCTCGACGGAGAGCAGTCGGTGACCCTGCTGGCCGAAGGCTGGTTGCGGGCGATGACCCCGAAGGAGGCGACCTCGTGAGCGACTCGTGGGCAGTTGATGTGCAGGACGTCTCGAAGAATTTCGGCGACGTCAAGGCGCTCGATGCGGTGACGCTTCGAGTGCGGCCGGGCGAGATCTACGGTTTGCTAGGTCCGAACGGATCGGGCAAAACGACCCTCATCCGTATGTTCGTCGGCCTCGTGGCGCCCAATGCCGGGACCGTGACCGTGCTCGGAAAGCGCATGCCCAACGTGGCAATGCTGAGCCACGTCGGTTACATGACCCAGGCGGCCGCCCTGTACCCCGGGTTGTCGGTGGAGGAGAACGTGGACTTCTTCGCGACGATCAACGGCGCCGAGGGAGGCGTGAGGGCGGCGCTGGAGTTCGTCAAGCTCTACGACCGGCGCGATTCCGTCGTCTCCACACTGAGCGGCGGCATGCGCCAGCGGTTATCACTGGCCTGCGCGCTGGTGCATAAGCCGCAGCTGCTCCTGCTCGACGAACCGACGGTCGGTGTGGACCCTCAGCTCCGCGTCGAGCTCTGGGACGGCTTCAAGCAGATGGCCGACGCCGGCACCACGATCATCGTCTCGAGCCATGTCATGGACGAGGCGGAACGCTGCCAGCGGCTCGGGCTCATCCTCTTCGGCAAGCTCCTCACCGAGGGCAGCCCGGATGAGATTCGCGCCCAGGCGGGCAGACCCACTCTCGAGGAAGCATTCCTGAGCCTGTCGGAGAGACGGTCGTGAGCGCCAAACGCGTCGCTGCCATCACAAAACGATTGCTGCAGCAGTTTCGACGCGACCGCCGGACCCTCGCCCTCCTGTTCGTGGCGCCCATTGTCATCCTCGGCCTCCTCGGCTACCTCATGCGGGGCTCGTCGTCGGCCCCAGCGGTGGGCATCGCCAACGAGGACCAGGGCCCGCTCGGCGCAACGGTCACCGCCGCGCTCGAGAGCTCGGGCGGCATCACCACGTCCATCATCCGGGCTTCGGACGGAGATTCCAGCCTCAAGGATGGATCGCTCGTCGCCTACATCGTCTTCCCGTCCGATTTCAGCAGCCAGGCGCAGGCTGGGACGATCGCTCCCGAAGTCCACCTCGAAGGCTCGCAGCCCGGGACGATCGCGCCCGTGTTACAGGCGCTTCAGCAGGCTTTGATCGCGGTCGCCTCGTCGGCACCCGGACAGGGCCTGCACGTGCAGCCCCACGTCACCTACCTGTACGGCGGCCCCGGCTTCGACACTCTCGACTACTTCGGCGCGGCCTTCATCGGCCTGGTGGTTTTCTTCCTAGTCTTCGTGGTCACCATCGTCTCCTTCCTCAACGAGAGGTCGCAGGGCACGCTCGAGCGGTTGATGGCGAGCCCTCTGCGACGCGGCGAGATCGTGGTCGGCTACATGCTCGGGTTCACGGTGCTGGCGCTGATCCAGTCCGTGGAGGTGCTGATCTTCTCGCTGGCCGTGCTCAAGGTGCACAACAGCGGCAACGTCGCCCTTATCTTCGGGATCGAGGCGTTGATGGCGATCGCAGCCGTCAACCTCGGCATCTTCCTCAGCATGTTCGCGCGCACCGAGTTCCAGGCGGTGCAGTTCATACCGCTGGTGATCGTTCCCCAGGTCCTGCTCTCGGGAATCCTGTTCTCCATCAGCTCAGAGCCGAAACCCCTGCAGGTGCTCTCGGGCGTCCTCCCTCTTACCTACGCGGTCAACGGCCTGCGCGACGTGATGATCAAAGGCGCCGACCTCACCTGGGGCTCGCTGCAGCTGGACGTCGGAGTCGTGGCGGGCTTCATCGTTTTGCTCGTGGTCGCCGCGGTCGCTACCCTGCGCAGGCGGATCGCGTGAACGACGTAACCTGAAGCCGTGCTCCTGATCTGTCCCAACCGCTGCGGCGGCAGCCTCTTTCGCGCCCTCTTCGCCGAGGTCGATATCGATTCGGGCGGTGAGTATGTGGAGCATCGGGTGACGCAGCCCGCCTATGTTTGCCTCAACTGCGGCTCGCCCGCCGTCGACCTCGGTGAAGTGCCACGCGAGATGGCTGCCGAGGCCGAGGCGGACGAGCCCGCGACCGTGACCGACATCCTCTGCCCCGTCTGCGAGACGCTCGTCCAGGTCGAAGCGGACATGGAATGCCCTAACTGCGGCGCGCCCCTGGAGGTTGGTTAGACCAAAGAGGCGTTGCCGGCCAGGATGCTGAGCATCCAGCGCACGGCGGCGGCGTCGCGGCGGCGGATCGCCAGCCGCAGAGCCCTCACAGCGCGCGGCGTATCGAGGTCGTCTGCGAGCGCGGCGTTGAACTCCTTGATCAGGGCCGGTGACGCCTGACCATCGGGCTGCTTGAGCACCGTACGAGCCCTCTCGACCAGGCGCGCATATCTCGCCAGCGCCGCCCAGTCGAAGTCCCAGTCCCGCCCGTACCGATGCGACACGAGGTACAGGCGCACCGCCGCGGCCGGCGCCCGGGCGAGCGCCTGGCTCACCTTGACCAGGTTGCCGAGCGACTTGCTCATCTTTCGGCCCTCGTAGCGGACCAGCCCGGTATGCATCCAAGCCCGCGCGAACGGACGCTTGCCGGTCAGCGATTCGGACTGCGCGCGCTCCGACTCGTGGTGGCTGAACTTGAGGTCCCGCCCTCCCCCGTGGATGTCGATCTGGTCACCGAGGTAGCGCATCGCCATGGCCGAGCATTCGATGTGCCAACCGGGCCGACCCGGGCCGAACCTCGAGGGCCACGACGGCTCGCCGGGCGCAGAGGCTCGCCAGAGCGGGAAGTCGAGCGCGTCGCGCTTTGAATTCGGGCCCACCGTCCCGAGCAAACCCTCATCCCGCAGCTTGCGCAGCATGGACAGTCGCGTCCGGTGTGACAGCCGGCCGTAGCCGCGATACCGGCTGGCGTCGAAATAAAGCGCGTCCGTGCGGTACGCGTAACCCGACGCCTGCAGCTTCGTCGCGGCCGCCTTGATGCGGCCGATCTCCTCCGAGACCCGAGGCATCACGTCGGGCGGCCGCCACCCCAGGGCCGTCATGTCGCGGATGTGGACCTCGGTTTCGCGCTCGGCCAGCAGCCTCCAGTCTTCGCCGTCTCGACGCGCTCTCTCAAAAAGCGGGTCATCGATGTCGGTGACGTTCTGCACGTAGCGCACCCGCACACCGCCTGACTCGGCGAACCGGACCAGCACGTCGAACATCGAGAACGTGAAGGCATGGCCCATGTGCCCCGTGTCGTAAGGCGTGACACCGCACACGTAGAGGGTGAGCCTCGGTTTCCCGCGCGCGGCGCGCGGCGCGAGGCGGACCTTCCTCCCGGTCAGCGTGTCCCGCACACGCAGACGCAGCGCAGGCTCAGCCAAAGCGGCCGCCGTTGAGCGTTGGAGCTATTTCCCCGACCGGGCGACCACGGGTGCGTCCGCGCGCAGCGCATCGACGCGGTTGAGCAACTCCCAGGGCACTCCCAGGTCGTCGCGTCCGAAGTGCCCGTAGGCCGCGGTGGGCCTGTAGATGGGCCGCATCAACTTCATGTTCGAGATGATCGCGCCGGGGCGCAGGTCGAAATGGAGCCGCACCAGCTCTAGGAGCTCATCTTCTGTGGTAACACCGGTGCCGAACGTCTCGACCGCGATTGAAGTCGGGTGGGCGCGGCCGATGGCGTATGACACCTGCACCTCGCAGCGATCCGCCAGGCCCGCCGCAACAAGGTTCTTCGCCACGTGCCGAGCGGCGTATGCAGCCGAGCGGTCCACCTTGCTCGGGTCTTTGCCGCTGAAGGCGCCGCCGCCATGCCGCGCAATGCCGCCATACGTGTCGACGATGATCTTGCGGCCCGTGAGGCCGGCGTCCGCCGCGGGGCCACCGAGTAGGAAGTGACCACTCGGGTTGACCATGATCTTGGTCTGCTTGTCGACCACCATGCCTTCGAGGACGGGGTCGATGACCAACGCACGCACCCCCTCCGCCAGCTCCTTCTGGGTTACGGAGGCCGCGTGGTGTGTCGAGACGACAATGGCCTCGATCCGTTTGGGGCGGCCTCGCTCGTACTCCACAGTGACCTGCGTTTTGCCGTCCGGCCGGAGAAATGGAAGGGAACCGTCCTTGCGTACGTCGGCGAGCCGCCGCGCCAGCCGGTGCGCCAGCGAGATCGTCAGGGGCATCAGCTCCGGCGTCTCGTTGCAGGCGAAGCCGATCATCATCCCCTGGTCGCCGGCGCCCTGCAGCTCGAACGGGTCGTCCTCCAGGGTGCCTTCCCGCTCCTCGAGCGAGTGGTTGACGCCGGCGGCGATGTCCGGCGACTGCTCCTTGAGATAGACCTGGATCAGCGCGTGGTCTGAGTCGAATCCGATCTCTTCGTTGTTGTAGCCGATGTCGCCGATCGTGTCGCGGATGGTGCGCTGTATGTCGAGCTCGGCATGGGTGGTCACCTCACCGATCACCACGCAGAGGCCCTTGGTGATGGCGGTCTCGCAAGCGACCCGAGCGTTTGGATCCTGGGCCAGCATGCCATCGAGGACAGCGTCCGATACCTGGTCGCAGACCTTGTCGGGGTGCCCTTCGGTGACCGATTCAGACGTCAGGAGGAACGACTTCGAAGAGCTGAATGAAGTTGTCACAACGGCAGCCAATCATACCCGCGCAGCCTCCTGACACCCCGGGAGTGCGGTGCCGCTATGTCCCGTTGCGCTGGCGGCTGTCCTCGGGCGTTTGACCGAGCAGCTGCGCCTGCAGCGCAAAGATGTCGTCGAGCACCCGATCGATGCGCCTGCCCTCGAGGCGATGGTCGGCGATCACGCCCGCGCGCTCGAGATGCTTGCGCAGGGACGTTCCAAGCGGCCCGTCGATGCGCGCCTGCCCTCTCACCTGGGCCTCTTCGAGCAATTGAAGGCAGCGGTCGAGAGCAAGCTGCCGGGATCTATGGCTCCTGACCTGCATGTCAGTCCGTCCCGAGCACCTCGACACGCCCCGCCGGCGTGATCCTCACGTGAACAGTGTTCAAAGCCGGTAGCGGATACGTCTTGTCGGTCGAGATCCCTTGCGGGGTGAAAGAAGCCGGATGGCAGGGGCACTCGAGCAATCCGTGTCCGCCGTCCCACCACAGCTGGCACGGGAGGTGCGAGCAGATCGAGGACACCGCCGTCACGGAGTCGCCGCGGCGAAACACAAACGCACTGACGCTGCCGGCGGCGACTCGTTGACCCTGGCCTTCGACCAGGTCCGACATCGCGGCGACGTCCACCCACCTGCCCGGAATAGGGTCGATCGGATCGCCGCCGGCGACGCGGGTCGCGACAACGTCGGGTTCCATCACCCTGCTCAGCAGGCCGCCGGTGACCGCTCCCGCGGCCAGGCCAAAGCCCGCCACGAGCGCCGCCCGTCGCGTCAGCCACGGCGCTGTCGGCGCCGACTCGAGAGCCTGCTCCAGGCGCTTGCGGAATGCGGGGTTCATGCGCTGCGGTCCCTGGCGGGCGGCCACCAGCCGGGCGGCGGCCGTGATGGCCGCCTTCTCTTCGGCGTCCCCGCCGCGCAGCTTGAGACGTCGCCCGTGCAGGAGGTCGGAAACGATCTTATCGACGCGATTTTCGGGTTTGTTCATTCCATTTTCACTTTGGCCGCTGCACGCAGAGCGCGCAACTGCATGACCTTCACAGCTCCGACGGTCGAGTGCATTTCTGCGGCCACTTCCTTCAACGAATACCCGTGGAGGAAACGCAGCTCCAGCACCCGGCGATAGTTGTCCGAGAGCTCGGCCAGGATCCGCTGCACGGTGTCGGCCCGCTCCTCCGACGGCGGCGTCGGCGGGACCGCTAGCGCCAGGTCCTCGTGGAGCTCCGCCTCCGAAAGGCCGAGCCGGGTGCTCCAGAAGCCACCAAGTACGGAGCGGGCGGTGGCGAAGAGGTAGCCGCGGATGGCGCTCGCAGCGGCACCTTCGCGGAGTCGCGGGATCGCCTTGAGCGCAACCTGTTGGGTGAGGTCCTCGGCATCGGCACGGTTGCCGACACGGGCATAGATGAAGGCGTAAACGATTTCGAGCTCGTGGAGGGCGATGTCCGTCGCGCGGGGCGCCATCGGGAGCTGGAGCACATCACCCGACTCGTTCGATGACGACTCCTGCTCGCCAGGCGGATGGCTCGCGCTCATCTGGGCCTGTCAAGGCATATTGCTTCGTCCACCCACACCGTTCTTGGCACTACCGCTGCAGGTTACGGGACACCCTGGGCGGTCCAGACGATTTAGGCGCGGGCCGGGGTGCTTTCCCACGGCCCGCGTCTTGGTTGCTATGCGTGTCGGGGAAGCCAGCTGCTGCGGCGGCGCCACAGCAGGTAGCCAAGCCCGCCGAGGAGGATGAACGGTCCGAGGACTCCGAGCCCCACCACGATGTAGTTGATGGTGGCCACGAAGTTGTGGGCCGCGTCGCTGAGCGCGGCCTTGAAGCCCCAGCTGTCGGCCGGTGCCGGCGCCTGGGCCGTCGCCGCGGCTTCGGTCATCGTGATGGTCAGGGCGCTGAAAGAGGTGTGGTCGTCGAGATACTTGATCTGGCCCTCGAGCTGCTCGATCGTGCCCGTGATCTGCCCGATCTGGTTCTGGACCGCGATGATGTCGGAGATCGTCTTGGCCTGCGTCAGCAGGGTCAGCATCGCCGCGCGCTGGGCTTGGGCGTTTGCCAGACGGGCCTGCAGGTCGACGTACTGCCCGCTCACCTCGGTGCCGGTGATCTGCTCGTTCTGGACCTTTCCAATCTTGGAAATCTCGTCGATCGTGACGTCGAAGTTCGCCGCCGGGACCATGAAGTTAAGGACGCCGGTTCGAACCTCGGTGTCGGCGGGCGCGGTCTGCGCCTGCGTGCCCGCGATGTAGCCTCCTTCGCTCTCGACGATGCTGCGGGCAAGGCTGAGCTTGGAGTCGAACGTCCCTGCACCGACGCTCATCGTGAGCTGGGCCTCGCGGATCACCGGCGGACCCTGAAGCACTGGTACGGTCGTGCCGGTACCACCTGGGTTGGTCGTGTCGGAGCCGCTCGGGTTGGTGGTGCCGGAGCCGCTCGGGTTGGTCGTGCCGGGTTGCCCGTTGATGGTGGTCGGCGCGCCGCTCGACGAGGCGCCGCCCGCGGAGGGCGCTTTGAGCGCCGGCCCCGCAGCCGTGCTTGCACTGCCGGCGCCGCCGCAGGCGGCCGCCGCCACGAGGATCGCGATGACGACAAGGACTTTCTTCATTCGACGGCCTCCCAAATGGATTTCCGAACTGTCTGACCAAACGCTGCATCCGGCTGCACGTAACATCGCGTGTCGTGCTCCAGGTCAGAAACCTCGCCATCGACGTCGTCGCGCGCCGCGTGCTCTCGGACGCAAGCTTCACCGTGGCGCCCGGCGACAAGGTCGGACTGGTCGGCCGCAACGGCGCCGGCAAAACGAGCCTGCTCAAGGTGCTGGCGGGCGAGGACGACCCCGCCGCCGGGCTCGTGCTGAGGCAGGGCACGCTCGGCTACGTGCCCCAGAACCCACGCCCGCGAGCCGAAGCCTCGAAGACGGCTCTCGCGCACATCCTGTCGGGTCGCGGCCTGGATCGCGCTGCGATTCACCTCGCGGAGCTCCATACGCAGCTCGAGCACGACCACTCCCCCGCGGTCCTGGAGCGCTTTGCCGACGCCGAGGAGAAGTACCGGCTCGACGGGGGCTACTCGTCCGAATCGGACGCTCGGCGCATCGTCACCGGGCTAGGTCTGCGAGCTGATCGGGTGGACCTCCCGGTCAGCGTGCTGTCAGGCGGCGAAGGGCGCCGGGTCGAGCTAGCGCGCGTCCTGTTCGCAGAAGCCGACCTGCTGCTGCTCGACGAGCCAACCAACCACCTCGACAGCGACGCCAAGACGTGGCTGATGGATTTCCTGCGCGACTACCGCGGCTCGGTGATCGTCGTCAGCCACGACCTGGTTTTGCTGGACGCTTCGATCACCCGCGTGCTGCATCTGGATGCCGGAAAGATGCGCGAGTACCGCGGCACTTACTCGCAGTACCAGAAGGCCAGGGTGCTCGAGGAGAAGAGGCTGACGTCTTTAGCGCAGAGGCAGGAGTCGGAGATCCAGCGGCTGAGCGTGCTGGCGGAGGTCATGCGACGCCAGACACAAAAGCGGGCCAAAACTGCGAAATCCATCTTCAAGCGCGTCGACCGCATGAAGGCGGTCCAGGTCTCCGCGCCCAAGCGCGAGCGCAAAGTGAAGGTCACGTTTCCCGAGCCACCGCACAGCGGACGCGTCGTGCTGACTGCGACGGGCCTGAGCAAGGGCTATGGCGGCCCGCTGGTGTTTCGCGAAGTGACGTTCGAGGTGGAGCGCGGCCAGCGCATCGTGATCATGGGTCTGAACGGCGCCGGCAAGACGAGCCTGCTGCGCATCCTGGCGGGCCAGACCGAGCCGAACTCCGGCAGTTTCCGTTTGGGGCATGGGGTCTCGCTCGGCTATTACGCGCAGGAGCACGAAGGCATCCGCAAAGGTGTGCCGGTGCTGGCGCACATGCGCGAACAATCGGACGCCGACGAACGCGTGCTGCGCGCCCTTCTGGGCTCGTTCAACCTCACAGGCGACATCGCCCGGCAGGATGCCGGGACGCTGTCAGGCGGCGAGAAGACCAAGCTGGCGCTCGCCCAGCTGGTCGCGGGAAAGCACAACCTGTTGCTGCTCGATGAGCCGACCAACAACCTCGACCCGCCGTCCCGAACCGGGGTCGCTCGCGCGCTCGCGGAATGGCCCGGCACGATGGTGATCGTCAGCCACGACCCGGAGTTCGTCGAGTCGCTGCAGCCGCAGCGGGTCCTCTTCATGCCCGAAGGCCGAGTGGATTACTGGGAAGAAGACCTGCTCGATGTGGTTTCGCTCGCGTAATCACCTCACCGCCCGCCGGGGAGGTCGGGCCCGCCGAACCGTGGGGGCGGAAGGAAGTGACGAGTGCAGCAACCGCGAGACAGGGACAATGAGCGGGTGAGTATTGAGCTGCGCGAAGTGGTCATGCCGGAGCTCCAGGGCGCGGAGGAGATCACGGTAGGCGCATGGAGCAAACAGCGCGGCGAGCACGTGGCCGAGGGCGAGACCCTGATGGAGGCCCACACGGACAAGGTCAACGCCGAGATCCCCTCGCCCGTCACCGGTAAGGTCGAGGAGCTGCTGCTCAACGTCGGCGACCCCGTCACACCCGGCCAGCCGATCGCCAGGATCGCGCCCGAGTAGTTGGCGCCTCAGCGGGTGGCGGTCGTCGGGTGCGGCGCCATGGGATCCGCGGCCGCATGGCGGCTCGCTGCGCGCGGGGCCCAGGTCGTGTGTTTCGATCGCCACTCCCCACCCCACGCCTTCGGTTCGTCACATGGCGAATCGCGAATCACACGGACGGCCTATTTCGAGGGTCCGTGGTACGTACCTCTTTTGCAGGAGAGTTTTCCCCTCTGGCGGGAGCTCGAAAAAGCCGCAGGGACGGAGCTCCTGACTCTGACCGGAGCGCTCATGATCGGCGCGCCTTCCGCGGCCGCCGTGACCGGCGCTCTCGCCGCAGCCGCCGACTACGGGCTCGACGTGCGGCTGCTCAAGGCGGACGAGATCCGCAGGGCCTATCCCGGTCACATCGTCGGCAACCGAGACGTGGCCGTGCTCGACGCGCAGGCTGGATTCCTCCGCCCCGAGGCGGCGGTGGCCGCGATGATCGGGCGCGTGGACGCGCTTGGGGGAGAGATCAGGCGCGGCGTAGTCGTGTCCGCCGTCAACCCCCATCCGGCTGGAGTCGAAGTCGTGACGGACGAGTCGCGTGACACATTCGATGCGGTTGTCGTTGCCGCAGGTGCGTGGATGCACGACCTGGTCGACTGGCTTCCGCTCACCGTGGAGCGCCAGGTCATGGCCTGGTTCGCGATCGATCCGAACGTCGAGAACGCGCTGACACCGGATAGGTTTCCGGTCTACATCCGGCAGGCACACGACATCGGAGACGTGTACGGCTTTCCCACGCTGGACGGAGTGTCGGTGAAGATCGCTCGACACCACGCAGGGGCTGCGACCGACCCGCAGCACGTATCGCGCGACGTGGGCGATGGCGAGCTCGATCCGTTACGCCGGTATGTGAGGACGCGCCTGCATGGCGTCACCCAGCGCCTGGTCCGCACCGTCACGTGCCTGTACACCAACACTCCTGACGGACATTTCGCGATCGGCCTTCACCCCGAAGACGCCCGCATCACCGTGCTGAGCGCATGCTCCGGGCACGGTTTCAAATTCGCTCCCGTGGTCGGGGAAATCGCGGCCGACCTCGTGACCGACGGCCGGACCCGGCGAGACATCTCCCACTTCTCTTTGGAGAGATTCGCGAGGCCGGTCGCTACTTAGCCTGCCTCAACTCAGTTTCGACCGCCGTCTCCTCGTCTTCACCGAGCTTCCGGCCGAACCACCAGGCCACGGCGAGCAGGATCACCACAGCGATCGCGAACGGGATGACGAACGGGCCTATGGTCGCAGCGACTGTCTGATAGTGCTCGCCCAACTTAAGCCCGGCGAACGCGAGCGCAAGGTTCCAGGGGATGGCTCCCGCCAGCGTGGCCAGCGTGAACCTCACGTAACCGATCTTCGAAAGCCCCGCCGGAAATGAAATGTACGTGCGCACGATCGGCAGCAACCGGCCGACAAAAACCGCCCACAGTCCAAAACGGCCAAAGAACCTGTTCGCGAGACGGAGATGGCCCCGGCTCAACCCGGCCCACCGGCCCGCACGACTGAGGACCACCCGCTCCCCGTAGCGCCTGGTCAGCCAGAAGGCGATCAGCGATCCCGTCAGGTTGGCCACGCTCGCGGCCAGCACCACGAGGATGAAGTTGAGCTTGCCCTGCGACGCGAGCGCCCCGCCGAGCGGCACCACGATCTCGCTCGAAATAGGCAGGCCGGCGCTTTCCCCGACCATCGTCACGAAGATCGCGATGTAACCCCATGTCGCGACCAGGCTGATCAAGAACTGAGTCATGCATTGCTCCTCGGGGTGTTTTCAGCGCGAAAAGGCAGCGTGCGCACCTGCTGGTCGTCGACGAGGATCTCGAAGTTATAGAAGCCCTTCTCTGCGATGGCCACTCCGCTGAGGTTGATCACGATGTGCGCCGCCAGATCCCATCCATGGGGATGGTCGGAAGGAACCTGTCGTGCCGGAATCGTGAGGACGATCGGCTGCTGGAGCACGGGCCTTCCGTCCTCATCGCTGCAGTGAACCTCCACCGTGTGCGGCCTTTCCGATTCCAGACGGCTGGTCAGAAGTCGAAGCACCATCGCGCCCCCAAACGGCGCGGGGTATTGCTCGCGCCAGAGCGTGTCGATGCCTGCTCCGAGGATGTACACGAGCCCGTTCGGCGGACCCTCGGCGGCGCTGGCAAGCAGCGCCCAATCAAGCCTCATTCACAACGATTATCAACGCACGGCCGAACCGCTTGCCCGGGCTACGCCTCGGCTGCGTTCGGCCAGCGCGGCGCTCCCAGCTCGCGCGAGACCCCTCGGGCCGCCTCGCCAACCGACGCGGCAAGCCCTTTGGCTAGGCCCTTGGGAAATATTCGCTCGGTGGAATCGACCACCCCGATCGCGCCCACCGCGCTTCCCCCGTGATCGAAGATCGGTGCGGCGGCGCTCGACTCCCCGAGCACAGCCTCGTCGCGTTCGGTCGCGATGCCCTGGTCACGGATCGTCGCGAACTCACTGCGCAAGGCGGTCGCGTCCAGCGTTTGCTTGGTCAGGCGCGGCAGCGGTTCGTCAAGCAGGTCATCGATCACCTGGACCGGCGCGAACGCGAGGATCGCCTTTCCCAAAGAGCTGGCGTGGAGGGGCAGCTGCAGGCCGACCTCCAGCACGCCGAACGCCGTATCGGGGCGGAACACGTGGTGCACGACGACGACGCTCGAGCCATGCATGACGCCGACCCGGACCGCCGCGCTTGTGCGCACGGCGAGCCGATCCGCGTAGGCGATTGAACGCGCGCGCAGCTCGTTTAGGTCCAGGTAGGAATATCCGAGCTGGAGCAGGCCGGGACCGAGCTGGTACTTCTCGGAGTTCCTGTCCTGCTCGACGAACCCGTGGGACTGCAGCGTCTGGAGAAGCCCGTGCACCGTCGGGCGGGCCAACCCAAGGCGGTCCGCCAGTTCGCTGACGCCCAGCCGCCGGGGACCGCTGGCGAGCGCTTTCAGGATCGCGGTGGCGCGGTCGATGGACTGGATCGAGGACCGGCGTTCTTTCGGATCATTCGGCATTGCTGAATTCCTGTCGGTAGTGTAGACTACGGCCGTCGTTCGGAAACGCGAATGCGGGGCGCTTCTCACCTCGCCGGGGAAGATCAAATTTGGTCGGGATTGTACTTGTCTCCCACAGCCGGGAACTGGCCCGAGGCCTCGCCGACCTTGCCTCCCAGGTGGCCGGCACCGAGGTCAAGATCGAGCCGGCGGGCGGGGGTCCGGGCGGCTCGCTCGGCACCAGCGGAGATGCCGTGCGAGAGGCCATCGCTCGGGCCGACTGTGGCCAGGGTGTCGTCGTGCTCGCCGACCTCGGCAGCTCGATCCTCACCGTCCGCCACCTGCTCCAGGGCAAGGCCAACGGCCACGTCCGCCTGGTCGACGCTCCATTCGTCGAGGGAGCCGTGGCCGCCGCCGTCATGTCTTCGGCCGGCCAGTCGCTAGAAGACGTCGCAAAAGCGGCGGAGGAAGCTCGCGGTGCCAGCAAGTTCTGAGTCGACGGTCGCGCTGCCCGAGGGCGTGGCACTCCATGCCAGGCCGGCGGCCACTTTCGTCAAGACCGCCCTCCGTTTCAAGTCACGCACAACAGTTGCCCTCAACGGCAGGGTCGCCGACGCCAAAAGCATCCTCGCCGTGCTCGCGCTCGGAGCCGTGGGCGGAACGGTCCTGCACCTCACCGCGGACGGCGAGGACGCCCCCGACGCGCTAGCGGCCCTTTCGAGCTGCGTGAGTGGGCTGATCGAGTAGCCGCCTCTCAGCCTCGACTCGGAAGATCGCGAATTCCCCGTCTCGGATTCTCTGCCGCACCTCGCCGACGCGCGCCGCGGCGACGCTCAGCTCGCTCGCGCCCAGCCCGATCATGACCGGCATGGCCACCGCGTCCGAGGCTGCTTCGCCGCAGACGTCGACTGGAATGCCGGCAGCGCGGCCGGCCCGCATCGTGGCATCGATCAGCCGCAGCACCTTAACGTCGGTCACCGGCGCGGTCTTGGATTGCTCGCGGTCGAGGCCTAGCACGAGCTGAGTGAGGTCGTTGGTGCCGAGGCTGAGAAAGTCGGACACTCGCGCGATCTCGTTGGCTGTGTGAGCGGCCTCTGGCGTCTCGATCATCGATCCAACCTGAGGCTCCGGCCGGCCGTCGAGAACTTTCTGCAGCGCTTCTCGCACGGCGACCACCTGGTCGGCCCTCGTGACCATCGGAATCAGGATGCGCAGCCTGGCCTTGCCGCCCGCGACGAGAATCGCGGCCAGCTGGTTTGCCACCTGCGCCGGAGATTTCAGCAGGAGCTCGATTCCGCGACCGGTCGCCCCGTGGAGAAACGGCGGGGTCTTGTCCCCCCCGAAATCGAGCAGGCGGATGGTCGCCACCTGGCCGGCAAGCCGCGTGAGGATCGGGGTCAAGAACGCAACCTGCTTTTCAAACGACGGCCATGTGTGGGCGTCGAGAAAGCCCAGCTCAGTGCGGAGCAGCCCCACGCCCTCGGCACCCTGTTCGGTCGCCTCGATCACCTCGGCCACGCTCGCGGCGTTGGCGAGCACGGTGATCCGGGTGCCGTCCCTGGTGATTGCGGGCTCGAGCCGTCGCGCCCGCGCCGTTTTCCTGGCAGCACGCGTTCGCTCACCGTGCGCGTGAGCCGCCTTCATACGGGCGGCATCCGGATGGCGCACGAGAAAGCCGGCGTCGCCATCCAGAATCACCCCCTCCCCATCTTCGACCTCAAGCGCGTCGTCGCCCAGTCCGACCACCATCGGGATCCCCAACGAACGAGCCACGATGGCCGCGTGAGCGGTCACGCCGCCGCCGACCAGCGCTATCGCGGATGGGCTGATCTCTGCCACGTCGGCCGGGCCGAGAGACCGCGCGATGAGCACGCCTCCTTTGACTGCGACTCTTCCCCCTCCTGCGTGGGCGGCGGCACGCCGTCCGAGGCTGCGTACGTCGTCGGCGCGCAGCGCGAGCGTCGGGTCGCCCAGATTCGCGAGATCGGTTGCGATCTGGTCGGCCGCCTTCGCCAGCGCGGCCTCAGCGTGCAAGCCCGATTCGAGCACAAGTGAGTCCACCAGCTTCATCAAGCTGGAGTCGGCAGCCATCAGCACGCCCGTCTCGACGATGTCGGCCTCGTCATCGCGACCGCTCTCTCGCAGGTGCGCCGCGATGGCATGCAGCTCAGCGCCGGAGGCCTCGAGCGCGGCCCTCGCGCGTTCGGCCTCGCGACCACGCGCCGCCTGCGCGACGGCCGCCCTCGCACGTTGTCGAGGTCGGTCAAGGGCCACGGCCGTGCCGCTCGCGATGCCCGGCGCGGCGCTGATTCCGCGCAGCGCGAGTTCCACTACGGCTTCGAGCTGACCGCCCGCTGAAGAGCTCGCAGGATGAGCGCGGTCGACGTGGCCCCAGGATCCTGATGGCCGACCGACCTCTCGCCAAGGTACGACGCGCGACCCTTCCTCGCCTGCAGTGGGATGGTCGCGCGCATGCCGGCTTCCGCGGCCGTGGCGGCCTCGTCAACCGCCTGCGCGACCGGCTCGCCGGCGGCGATCTTGGAGCGCAGAGTTTCCACAGCGGGCTCGAGCGCATCGACCATCGTTTTGTCGCCCAGCGATGCGGTGCCGAGATCCTTCACCGAAGCCAGGGCCGCGGCCAAGAGGTCGGCAAGCTGGGCGCCGTCAAACGTGGCCTCGTCGCCGAGCACTCGTCCAGCGGATCGCAGCGCGCTGCCCCAGAGCGGGCCGCTCGCTCCGCCGACTGTCGAGACGAGGGTTCGGCCGGCCACGACGAGCAGCCGGCCGGGTGGTGATCCGGTGTCCGCGTCGAGGGCCCGGACGACGGCCTCGAATCCCCTGACCATGTTGATGCCGTGGTCACCGTCGCCGATGGCCGCGTCGAGCTGGACGAGATGGTCCCGCTCGGCGCGCACCGACGTATCGATCCCGTGCATCCAGGAGGTGATTGTGGCTGCGTCCATGACCTGTTCGACGATCAACGTTAGTGTCAGGCGCCCCACCGCAGTGCTGCCGTGTGAACCGGCGTGTCCCACAAACGGATCAGCTCATCGTTCAGCTCGAGCACGGTCAGCGATGCGCCCGCCATCTCGAGGGAGGTTATGTAGCTGCCGACCAGGTTTCGCACCGGCTCCAACCCCGCCTCGCGGAGCTTCTTGTCGACCTCGCCATAGATAAGGTAGAGCTCGAGCAGCGGGGTGCCGCCCATGCCGTTGACAAACACGAGCACCTTCGCGCCGCGCTTCGCCTTGAGGTCGGACAGCACGGCCTCGACCATCACATCGACCACTTCGTTTGCCCGGCCGAGCTTCGCGCGCCGGCGGCCTGGCTCACCGTGGATGCCGATTCCAAACTCGATCTCACCCTCGGGCAGGTCGAAGATCGCTTTGCCCGCAGCGGGCGGTACGCAAGAGGACAACGCAACACCGAAAGTGCGCGCGCGGTCGTTGACGAGCTTGACCGTGTCGGTAACCTTGGCCAGGTCACCGCCGGTTTCAGCTGCCGCGCCGGCGATCTTTTCCGCGAGCACGGTCGCTCCGACGCCGCGCCGGCCAGCCGTGTAGAGCGAGTCCTGTACCGCCACGTCGTCATCGATGACGACCGAGGTGACCTTGATGCCCTCGTCGGCCGCGTCTTCAGCCGCGAGCTTGAAGTTGAGCACGTCGCCCGTGTAGTTCTTGACGATGTGCACGACACCGGCGCCGCCGTCCACGGCTTTGGTCGCCGCGAGCATCTGTCCCGGCACCGGTGAGGTGAACACCTCACCCGGGCATGCCGCGTCCAGCATGCCCCGGCCGACGAAGCCGCCGTGCAACGGTTCGTGTCCAGAGCCGCCGCCGGAGATCAACGCCACCTTGCCCTTCTTGGGCGCGTCCCTGCGCACGATGATCTGGTTCGCTACGTCGTAGCGAAGGAGGTCGGCGTGCGCCGCAGCCAGCCCGGCGAGCGACTCCTTCACGACCATCGCCGGATCGTTGAGGAACTTCCGCATCTGGGTTGTTTCGACTGCCATTGTGGTCTTCTCCCTGTGTGTTTAAGAGCTAGTTGGCGGCAGCGCGCGCGGGGCTGTCGTCGTGGCTGACGGCTTCCATGATTGGCCGTGCGACGAGTCGTGGGTTGGCTAGGAAGTCGTAGAGGAAGGCAGCCCCGGCTGCGCCGACGAAGCCAGAGACCAGGTAGACGGGAACGTACTGCGTCCAGAAGGTCGTCCCGCCAGCGATCGCCTGCACCAGCTCGGGGCCGAAGGCACGCGCCGGGTTGAGCGACGCGCCGGTGATGGGTCCAAAGATGAGGATGATCCCGACCACCGCGCCTCCGATCACTATGCCGGCGAGCTGGGACGGCGATTTCGAGTCGACGATGCCAAGGATTGCGAAGATGAGGAGCCCGGTGCCGAGCGCCTCCGCGAGCGCGGCCTGCATGTAAAAGCTGGTGGACGCGTCAGCCGCAAAGTGCGTCTGGCCCATCCCAAAAGTGACGGCGTTCTGGCCGAACACGCCCCAGATCGCGAACGCGCCGATGATCGCCCCGACATACTGGGCGCCCCAATAGACCGGCACTTCCTTCCACGGAAAGCGCTTGGTGACAGCGAGCGCGAACGTCACGGCCGGGTTGATGTGGCAGCCCGAGACCTTGCCGATCGCGTAGACGAGAGCCGTGATGATGAAACCGAACGCGAAGCTGATCGCCAGGAGGTCCGCCTCGGTGACCGCGGGCACGGCCTTGCCCGCCAGAGTGAGTGTCGCGATCACTGAACCCGGCCCTACGAGGACCAGTGCCGCCGTGCCGAACATCTCGGCAATCGCCCGCTGTGACATCGAGTGCATGGTGTGGGAACCCCCTTATCTCTGACTAGTGTTCGACAATGTCGAACTGATTTCACAAACCGTAGTCCTGCCTGGAAGGTTTGTCAACAGGTAATTTGGGTCCTGCTTCCAACCTCGGCCGGATGATCTTCGGTCTGGCCGGACGGTGACGTCACCCGCGATTGCCGTCGAGTGGGTGGAACCGCGGCGCGGCCCGTTTCCCTAACGACTGGAGTCAAATCACCGCTCTAGGGCGGATTGCGGAGGCAAGAATGGGACTGATCGTCTTCATCCTGGTTGGCGCGCTGGCCGGCTTTCTGGCCGGAAAGGTCATGACAGGTCACGGCCTTGGCGTGATCTGGGACATCGTCGTCGGGATCCTAGGCGCGTTCCTGGGCGGCTGGCTTGCCGGCCTGGTCGGAATCGGAGTTTCGAACATCGTCGTCGAGATCGTCGTTGCGTTCGTCGGTGCCTGCATCCTGCTGTTCTTGTTCCGGATGATCTTCCGTGGACGCGGGATGGTACGCACCTAAGAGTTCGCGGTTCTCAGGACGAAGCCTCGCGGGGAAAACCCGCGGGGCCGTCTTCTCTATTACGAAGCTCGACCAAACCGGCACCGGCCGGCCAGGTTGAAAACGACTCGACGTCGTCAATCCTTTGTCCCAGTTAGATGGCGGCTCGGTTCAGTAATCGATATTGAATGACGTCCGGGCCGGATCGGCCCAGGGAATGGGTGACTGCGCATTGACCGGATCGGCCAACTCGGCGATTAGCCGCAGGTCGTCCGCGTCTTCGAGGGCCTCGAGAGCTCGAGGTCCTCCGCCGATACGATGGCCGCGATCTTCTTGCCGCGCCGACCAAGGGCGATTCTCGTTATGGAAAGCCGGCCGAGTTGATGTGGGTCGTAGTTTCCGTAACGCGGACCATTACACCGCGACCGGGAAGAGGATCAGCCTCCGATGAGGCACCGAAGAGCTTCGGAGCGGCTTCACTCGGCCGACGGCCAGTCTGGTGGCGAACCCCACGCGCGGTGATTGAAATTGGCCTGCATTGGCTGACGATCGGCTCTGTCGATAACCTCAAGGACATAGAAGCGGTCCGCCAGAAGCTCCTTTCCGTAGCGCTGCAGGGCGTCGGAATCAGCAGCCAGAGCCCGCTCGATATCTCCCCGAGTCCGGGCCCTCGAACCTCGCGCTGCGCGCTCCGGGCGCTCCACATAGGCTTTCGGCGTCTATGCGCAGCTATCCGGGAACAGGCACAAGAGGTTTCGGCTGCTTCCTCGCGACTGCTAGAAGCAAGGCAGCCGCCGCGGTAGCTGTCCGGCTCTGATTCTTGGCATGATCTGCCCCATGGATAGTGACTGGGAAAGTTTCATCTCCCAGTGCCAGGACGCACTGGGTCACTTGGTGGAGGGTCGGGCAGAACCGTTCAAGGCCTTGTGGTCGCACGCCGACGACGTCGTGATCATGGGCGCCTTCGGCGGTTACGAGCGCGGCTGGGAGCAAGTCAGCCAGCGGCTTGACTGGGCTGCCGGGGGCATCAAAGCGACAGAACGGGTTCCCGAAAACGTCGTCACGGTCGTCGGGCATGACCTCGCATACACCGTCGACCTGGAGCACATGACCCGGCATGCGGGTGATCAGCCAGTGCCGAGGACACTGCGCTGCACCCAGGTCTATCGGCGCGAAAACGGAGCGTGGAAGGTGATACTGCGCCATGCCGATGAGCTTCCCGGAAAAGACGCGCAGCAGCGGTGACATAACCGCCACACGTTGGCGCCCCGGCTTGCCGTACTTGCACTCGTAGACCGCGACGAAACCTGAGGCCTGCAACTCGGCGAACTCAAGCGGGAAGGATCGACCGAAAGCAGTTGGGCACGATCTGAGAAGCGCCCGTCATCAGGTCAGTTCGAATTCAAACCCGTGGTCTGGGCGTGGTGGGCTGCGGTGGACTCGAACCACCCGGTTATACCTTCGCTATAACTTTAGCGACCATCAGCAAACCGCATTTAATTCAGATTGGCGTGGGCCCGGTTGGGATCGAACCAACGACCAGCCGATTATGAGTCGGCCGCTCTGACCAGCTGAGCTACGGGCCCTCCGGGTGGAGTCTATCCGCGCCCGCGGGCGGTCATGTTTCAAGTTCACGCCAGCCTGGGTAACGGAATGTCGAAGCTGTAGGGGAAGTAGCTACAAACGATGATGATCGCGCTTGGACTCTTGATTCTTCGACTCGGCATCGGCCTGATCCTGGCGGCCCATGGCGCCCAGAAGCTCTTCGGAGTCTGGGGCGGCCCCGGGATGGCGAAGTGGGCCCAGTCGGTCCAGAGGCTTCGCATCCGCCCGGCAACACCATGGGCTTGGGTGGCAGCGCTTTCGGAGTTCGGCGGCGGCCTCCTGCTTGCGTTTGGCCTCCTTTCACCTCTCGGCGGCCTGGCCATCATCGGTGCGATGTTGGTCGCGGTCGCCACCGTGCACCTGGCCAAGGGCTTCTGGGCATCCAAAGGCGGATTTGAATTCAACCTCTCCCTCATCGTTGGCGGCGCGGCACTCGCGTTCACCGGTCCAGGGCCTTACTCGCTCGACAGCGCGCTCGGCATTCACCTGCCCGAGCCGGTGAGCCTGATCATCGGCACGATCGCGCTGATCGTCGGCGTGAGCGCCACGCTCGCGTCGCGCAGCCCGCAGCCCGACACCCAGACGCAGACCGCTTAAGCATCAGGCTAGAGAGCGCTGGCCTCCTGATTCACCGCCGCCGCGACTCAGGCAGGAGAAATGACTTCGACCTCGTTGCCGTCGGGATCGTCGACGTAAAAGGTACGCGCCCCTTTGAGCACGGGATGCACCCCGGTGCGCGCCTCGACGCCCTCCGTCATGAAGTGAAGCTGCAGGTCGTCGTAAGCCCTCGGCTCCACCCTGAAGGCCATGTGGTGCAGGACTCGCCTCGGCTTCTCGCGTGGAAACTCAAACGATCGTTCTGGATGAGGTACGAGCACGATCATCTCAGGCACCCCGGCGCCTCCCTTGCTTGCGCGGAGGAACTTGTTCGGCAACTCCGGCGGCGAGATCAGCTCTAGGCCGAAACCGTCTCGATAGAAATGCAGGGCCGCGTCCATGTCGTGGACCCACAGCACGATCTCCGCGAGGCCCGCGACTCGCCTCATGCGGCCAGCGCCGAAATCATGGCGGCAAGGTTGACGTCCTTCGCCCGAGTCGGAACTGAGCAACCCGGCGCCAGAAGCAATCCGCGACCACCCGTTTCGGCGACCGCGCGTCGCGCCTCGGCCTCGACCTCGGGGGGAGGTCCGTAAAGGAGGCTCCCACGCTGCCCCAGCCCGCCCATCACGGCTCGGCCGCTTACCTTGCGGCCCTCGGCGAGCGACGGGTTGCCCTGGTTGTGGATGGACCAGCTCACCACCTGCGCCGGCATCTCGCGCGCCAGCTCGAAGTTGAGGTTCGACCCGCACAGGTGCACCACGTTGAACCACGACTCCGTCGGCAGGCGGCTCAACACGCTCACGTCGAGCGGCAGCACCATCTCGCGATATACGGTCTCGGGCATGACGCCCCTACCGGCGTAGCCCGAGATCGCGTAGAAGATTCCCGCGGCGCCCGCCTCCACGGAGCGACGGCTGAAATCCACCAGCGCCTCGGCAATTTTTTGAAGCGCGGGGCGGACCAGCTCGGGGTGCTTGCGCAGCTCTCGCACGACGCGCGACTGCGATTTCCCCACCAGGTAGCCGCCAATCGTGATTGGGCTGAACACCGTCTGGATCACCGGCACGTCAGGGCCGAGCTCTCGCGCCACGATCCCGATCGACTTCACCTGGTCGTCGAGAGCCTCGGGGTTGACCAGCTTCACGGTGCGCCACGCTTCGAGATCCGGCACCGCCTCGCTGACCAGCACCGGTCCTTTCAACCGATGGCCGGCGGGCTTGTAGACCGAACCGAACGCCTCGGCAAAGCTGCTCGCTCGCGGCTGGAACTTCACGAAGTCCCAACCAAACTGCCGGGCGCGCTCGACTGTGATGGCGGCGAGCGCTTCGGGTGACCATTCCTCGCGATACGTGTGTCCCCACGCGCCCACGGGCGGCCGGTCCGCCACCCCCATCTCGATTGCAGCCTGCACGCGTTCACGGCCTGTCATCTCATCGAGTTTAAGCTGGACCGGATGAGTGACATCGCAACGACTGCGGCGCGGCTGCGCGCAGCAGCCGAGGCCAGGCCGATGCGGTTGCCCGTGAACCGCCGTGTCGACGAGACGCACCACGTCATCACGCCCGACGGCCTTTCGGTCTGGTACACGATCCAGGTCTCTCCGCACAGCCACATCCAGGAGGCCATCTTCGAGCGCGCCGACCGAATGCCGTCCGACGAGGAATGCCGAGCCTGGCTCGACCTGCTCATCGCCGGCGCCGATGCGGTCGAGGCGCCCGGCATGCCCGGATCGACAACCCGCAGATTCGAAGCGTTCGAACGCAGCCCCGAACGCGAGGCGCCGCGCGCCTGATGACGCTCGCAACGTCGGTCGTGGAAGAGCTCCGGCGCATCGTCGGCCGTGATTCGGTGATCGATTCCGCCAACGACCTCTGCATCTTCGAGCGTGACGCGTCGATCGAGGGCGCTCTCCCTGAGGCCGTGGTTCTCGCGTCGACGACAGCGGAGGTGGCGGGAGTGATCAAGGTGGCCGCGAAACACCACATCCCCGTGGTGCCGCGCGGCGCCGGCACTGGTCTTTCCGGCGGAGCTGTGACGATTCGGGGCGGAATCGCCCTGCAGGTCACACGCATGCGGCACATCGAGATCGATCCGGTCGCGCAGACAGCGTTGGTGGAACCGGGCGTCGTGAACCAGGAGCTCTCGCTGGTCGCCTCATCGCACGGACTCTTCTACGCACCCGACCCCTCGAGCCAGAAAGCGTGCACCATCGGAGGCAACGCCGCCGAGAACTCGGGCGGCCCACATTGCCTCTACTACGGTGTCACCACCAACCACGTGCTCGGCATGGAGGTCGTGCTCGCGGACGGCAGCGTCCACTGGGTCAGCGGTGATGCGCCCGACCGCCTCGGCCTCGACCTCTGCGGAGTTCTTGTCGGCTCGGAAGGAACCCTTTGTGCGATCACGAAGATCAAGGTCCGCCTGCTGCGCATTCCGCCGAGCGTCGCAACTTTGCTCGCCGCATTCCCGACCATCGAGACGGCGAGCCATGCCGTCTCCGCTGTCATCGCGCGGGGAATCGTCCCGGCCGCGCTCGAGATGATGGACCGCGTCACCGTCGGCGCCGTCGAAGCCCACTATCACGCTGGCTATCCCACCGACGCGGGTGCGGTCCTGCTCGTCGAGGTCGACGGCATCGCCGAATCGACGCGCGAGCTCATGGTCGCGATCCGCAAGGTGCTCGAGGAAAACGAGGGCTACGCGCTGCGCGAAGCGCAGACGCCGGCCGAACGAGATCTCCTCTGGGCAGGACGCAAAGGGGCCATCGGAGCGCTCGGCAGGATCAAGCCGAACTACTACCTGCATGACGGCGTCGTGCCGCGTTCCCGCCTGCCCCAGGTGCTCTCGTCGGTCGGCGAGATCGGTGAGCACTACAAGCTTCCGGTCGCCAACGTGTTCCACGCGGGCGACGGCAACCTGCACCCCAACATCCTGTTCGACCTGCGCGACCGCGAGGTGCTTCACCAAGTCGAGGACGCCGGCGAGGAGATGCTGCGGGCCGTCGTGGAGCTTGGGGGCGCGCTCTCCGGCGAGCACGGCATCGGGCTCGAGAAGAACGCCTTCATGCCCTGGGTCTACAGCCCTGACGACCTCGACGCCATGCAGCGCGTCAAGGACGTGTTCGACGTGGACGGCATTCTCAACCCCGGCAAGATCTTTCCCGACCCGACGCGCAAACGCGTCCACCTCGCCGGCCGGACCGGCCTCGCCGTCGAGGCGAAATGGTGGTGAGCGCCCCGGCGATCGAAAAACCGACGACCGCCGAAGAGCTCGCCCGGCGCCTCCACCAGGCCGCTGAGAGCGGATCGGCAGTCGTCCCCGTGGGAGGTGGCAAAGCCGCGGGCATGGGTGGTGCGCCGACTCGTTGTGACGTCGAGCTTCACACCACGCGACTCGACCGCGTGTTGGAGCACTCCCAGGCGGACATGGTGGTGAGCGTGGAGGCGGGGATCACGCTGGAGGCCCTACAGGCCGAGCTCGGAACGGCGGGCCAGTTTCTTCCCCTCGATCCGTTCAACTCGCCGGGCCACACCATCGGCGGACTGCTCGCGACAGGGTGGACCGGACCGCTGCGGCAGCGGTTTGGATCGGCGCGTGACTTCCTCATCGGCATCCGCGTCGCGCTTCCGGACGGCCATCTCGCCAGCGCGGGCGGTCGGGTGGTGAAGAACGTCAGCGGATACGACCTGATGAAGCTCCACTACGGCGGAATGGGCTCGCTCGGAGTGCTCGTGGCCGCCTCCTTCAAGGTGTTTCCCCGGCCGCTCCACGACGTCACCGTCGAGAAGCTGAACGGCTCGATCGAGGAGGCTTGGGATGCATCCTCGCGCGCGCTGGAGCTCCCGTTGCCGCCCGCCGCGCTGGAACTCTTCTCCGACGGACGCGTGCTGGCACGCTTTTTTGGCAGCCCTGATGCCGTGAACCGTATGGTGGCCGACCTGGGATGGCAACCAGCCGACTCTTCTGTTTGGGCCGAGCATTCCAGGCGCGCGCCGGAATCCTGGGCGCGCATCGCGGTGCCGCGCAACGCCTTGCACGAAGTCCTCTCGGCCCTGCCTGAGGGCGCGAGCTGGTGGGCTTCGCCCGGCATCGGGATCGCGTACTGGTCGTTCGACGGCGACTCTGAGAGAGTCCGCACCGCACGTATCGCAGCGGAAGCGGCGTACGGATCGCTGGTACTGATGGCGGCGCCGAGTGAGGTCACGGGTGCGCTGGGCGCCTGGGGCGCCCCGCCCGCGACCCTCGAGCTGATGCGCCGTGTGAAGCATGCCTTCGATCCGCACGGCATCTTGAATCCCGGAAGGTTCGTGGTGTGAAGCCCTTCGAGCTTCTGAGCGACGACGACCTCGCCACGTGCGTTCACTGCGGTCTCTGCCTGGACGCGTGCCCGACCTTTCGCGTCACGGGTCTCGAGACCGAGTCGCCTCGCGGCCGGATCTACCTGATGACGCAGTGGAAGCGCGAGACGCTTCCGTTCAACGAAGAGCAGGTGCGCCACATCGACCTTTGTCTCGGCTGTCGCACATGCGAGGCGGTGTGTCCTTCCGGCGTCCCGTATGGCCGGATCATCGAGGTGGGTCGCGCCGAGGTCGAGCGGCTGCGCCGCCCCACAGCGAAACGCACGCTGAGCCGAGTGGCGCTCCGACAGCTGCTCGGACATCCCACACGACTGCGCGTGGCGGGCGCGGTGACACGCGCCGCTCAGACGCTGAAGCTCACTTCGGTTGTGCGCTCCGGCCGACAGCTGCCGCGACTCAACCGCCAATTCCGCCAGCCCACGGGGAACACCGCGCCGGCGATCGGACCGCGCAAATATCGCGTCGCGTTTCTCGTCGGCTGCGTGATGCCGATTCTCTATCCGCAATCACATGACGCGGCGGTGAAGCTGCTGCAGCTTGCCGGCTGCGAGGTGTGGTTTCCGCCGGGCGAGCGCTGCTGTGGCGCGCTCTTCGCGCACAACGGAGACCTCGAGAGCGCCGAGATGCTCCGCGACGCAAACACTCGCACCTATCTCGCAGGAGAATTCGACGCGCTCGTCGTGGACTCCGCGGGTTGCGGCGCCCATCTGAAGGACTTCTATCCCGAGCTCAAGGGCCGGGTCAAGGACATCACCGAATGGCTCGCAGAAATCGGGTTGCCGGCTCCGAAAAAAGACGTCAAGCTCCGGGTCACCTACCAGGATGCATGCCACCTCGCGCACGCGCAGCGCATCAAGAAGCAGCCGCGCGACCTGATCCGCTCGCTGCCGGGCATCGAGTTCGTCGAGATGCGCCACCCAGACATCTGCTGCGGTGCCGCCGGCCTCTACAGCACCCTGGAGCCGAACATGTCAAACCGCATCCTCCAAGAGAAGCTGGCCGACCTTTCTGCCACTCGCGCCGAGGTGGTCGTGAGCGCCAACCCCGGGTGCCAGATGCAGCTAGGGGCCGGCTTGAGCGCATGCGGGTCGAGCATGAAAGTGCTGCACGTGACGGAGCTCCTGGCGAGCGCTTATTGAGTAAGTCAATTCCCCGCTCTCAGGGAAAGGTGGCGCGCAGCGCCGGATGGGGGCTGCGCTAAAGCTTCAGCTTCGGAAGCACAGCAGTCTTGGTCACGTCCACCTCGACTCGAGCAACTGCCAAAGTGACGTTGTCAGGCGCGCCCAGCTCCCGACAGCGCTCGATAACGCGCTCGGCCCCGCGGTCCAGGTTGCCGTCCTTCAACAGGAGCCGCCCCATCTCTTCGACGCTCACGCCCGCGGTCTCGACCCCGTCGCTGCACAGCACGACCGCGTCGCCTTCTTCGAGCTTGATCTTGTCCGTGAAAGGTTGGATCGCCTCCCACACGCCGACCGCGCGCGTCAGCCGGTGCTTGAGCGGATGCGTGGCCGCCTCCTCGGGCTTGATGAGACCGAGCCTCACCTGCTCCGCGGGCCAGGAGTGGTCCTGGGACACGAGCGTCGCGAGCCCATTGCGAAACAGGTAAGCCGGACTGTCGCCCACGTTGAGCACGGCCATCTCCCCTGCCCTGATGGCCGCGATGACCATCGTGCTGCCCATCCCGGCCCAGTCCGGGTTGTCACGAGCCGCCTCGAACACGGCCGTGTTCGCTTCCTTGGAAGCGCGCTTGAGCCGCTCGATGTCCGGCCCTTCTTGCCCGTCCTCCGCGAGGACCCTCGTCACCGTCTTCGAGGCGATCGAGCTGGCCGTCTGTCCGGCGGCGTGGCCACCCATCCCGTCGCAAACCACCAGCAGCGTGTCGAGGCCCGCCTTATTGCGCCAGACGACAACGGCGTCCTCGTTCTCCTCGCGCTCGAGACCGGGATCGGTCGCCCAGGCGATCCGAAGCCGCACTAGTGCACCTAGGGCTAGGAGCCGATCACTGAGAACTGCACTGCGTTCTGGCCGATGGTGATCCGATCGCCGTGGGTGAGCTCTTTCTCTTGGACCGGTTCACCGTTGACGAGCGTGCCGTTCGTGCTTCCGAGGTCGATGAGCCAGAACTGATCGCCCCGGCGCTCGAGCCGCGCGTGGTGGCCGCTGGTGGCCGGGTCTCTCAGGATCACGTCGTTGTCTGGCGAACGGCCGAGGCGCAACGCGTTATCTCCGGCGCGGTGGCTGTGACCGGCATCGGGACCAGTCTCGATCGTCAGCTCGGCCTGGCGACCCATCCCGGGCGAAGTGCCTGGCGCGGTACCGAACGCCGGCTGGGCATTGTGGTCGATGGCCATCGTCTCAGCCACATCGGGCGCCGCCGGCGGCGGCTGCCATGCCGGCATGAGGGTGGTGGACTCGCGCACCTCGCCTGCGGCCTCCGACATCATCATCGTCGCGGCGACGTCCGGGACCATGGTTTCGGCCAAGTCAGGTTGGGGCGGGCCGGGCGGCGGACCGGCAGGGGCTTCCCAGGGTAAGTTCGCCTCCGCTTCGGGCGCCGGCGCGGCCTCGGCGGGCGACGCGGCTCCCGCGGCTAGCACCGCGTCGGTCGAGCTCGGCTCGAGCTCAGGCGCGATCGGCTCGGGCTCGGGCGCGATCGGCTCGGGCTCCGGCGCGAACGGCTCGGGCTCCGGCGCGATCGGCTCCGGGGGTGACCACTGCGCAGGCGCGGAAGGAGCGGCCGCCGCCGGCGAGTTCCACGGTGGAGAGCCGCTGGGCGCGGCGGACGGCGCGGACCACGACGGTGCTGCCGGAGCGGCGGGCTCTTCGGTCTTGGGGACGTCCCAGGCCGCGGGCGCTGGCGCGTTCCACGACGGCGCCACAGTCGGCGGCGGGGCGGCGGACGCGGGCGGCGGCGCGCCCCAGTCTTGCGAAGAGGGGGCTGCCGGCGTTGAGGCGGCCGGCGCAGGCGCGTTCATGGCCGGAGCCGGAGGGTTCCAGGACGGCGCCGTGGGAATCGGTGAGTTAAGTGGCTCGGCGGGCGCGCCCCAGGCTGGCGCGGGAGCCGCCAGAGGTGCGTTCCAGGAAGGCGCCTCGGCCGGTGGAGCGGCTTGCGGCGCGGGCGGCGCGGGCACATTGGGCGCCGGTGAAGGAGGCGGCGCGGGTGGCGGAGGCGGAGGCGCAGCCGGAGGCGGCGCACCCCATGACGGTGCGGGCGCGGCCGGCCCGCCCCAGGCGGGCGCCGCCCCTGCGGGAGGGGGAGGCGGGGGCGGAGCTGCCGGCGCAGGTGCGCCCCAGCTCGGTCCGGGCGCGGAAGGCGCAGGGGCGGCGGAAGGTGGTGCAGGCGATCCCCAGGTCGGCGCAGGAGCACCGCCGGCTGGTGGCTGCGGCGATGCCGGCGAGCCCCAGGTCGGCGCGGGGGCCGCCGGTGGCGCCCCGGGAGCGCCCCACTGGCCGGGCTTCGCCGGCGATGCAGCGGGCTGATCCCAGCTTGGAGAGCCGGATGGGGGCACTACCACGGTCGGGGCGATCGGGCTTGGCGTGTGGGTTGCCATCGCCGGCGGCGCCCAGGTCGAAGCGACTCCCGCGGTTTGGGCTGCAGGCGATGCAGGGCGCACCGGTGGCGCTGATTTCTTTTTCCTGCGGCGCCTCCGGACCCGCATGTAGAGGATGCCGGCGATCAACGCCACCACCGCCAGGACTATGTAAAGGTATTCAGTCGGCATCCGGTGACGAGCCTCCCTTGGGCCGATTCCGGCCTGAAATCAGTGACGTAAAGCAGCAATCGCGTAGTGAGGAAGTATGGCATCCGGGTTACCTGAGTCAACCTCACATGAGCTAACTCCGCTCTCATAGCGATCGCTCCGAATCGACCAAACCCTCAATCACCAGACGCCCGGACGCAATCCCGGGCACAGTGATGTCGGCCTCCAGCGAATGCGCGCCGCCAGGCAGAGGTCCTCCGCCGAGGACGTGGACCACAACGCGCCTGCCAAGCGGCAGATCGAGCCGTCGTGGCAGAGGTGCGAGCGCGGCATGGGTCTCGATATGAAGTTGATGATGCGCGAGCACGACCCCATCGAGGCGTAGGCCCGTCAAGCCGACGAGCACCGCCGGCCTCGTCCTGTTCTCGAGTACGAAGCTCATCCCCTCCTTTTCAGCTCGCAGGCTCGATACATCGGCCAGCCTCTCCGCGAGATAACGCGGTATTTCGGGCCGGGGCCTTGGCGACGGAAGCGAGGAAGTGACGCTGAACAAGAGCTCAGTACGGTCGACCTCATTTCCGGCCACCGTCAGAGTCGCTTCGAGCCGGTAGTCGCCCTCGGCGCGCAGCGGGAGGCTCAGCGTCGTCGCACTCACCGCCGGCTCAAAGGCGGTGGGAATCTCGAAGTCGACAGAGCCTGCGTACGACTTTCTCTGGATCGCGTCGCGAAGACGCTTCACGCCCTTACCGCCTGCGGCGCGCTCGCGTGCCAGCGACCAGCGGATCGAGCCGCGTCCGGAAACCTCTGGGTCGTCGTTGACGACGACCATCCGAGCAGCGAAGGGCTGATCGGGCTTCTGCAGGATCCCGAATGGGCGATCGGGCTCGAAAGCGAGTGGCTCGATGATCACTCGGGTTGGCTGGAACGCTCGCGTCAGTGCCGCAAGAGCGAGCTTCGGCCGCCGCGCCGCGTCGATCAGCCCGAAGCCGATCCCTGGAAATGGATCTATGAGGTGATAGGCGAAGGCTCCCCAGCACGATTCGAATTTGCGCGTGCGCAGGTGCTCGGCGGCAAAGCGCACGACCTCGGCCTGGTATTGCTGGGACGCCACCGCGTAGGACTCGAGGCTCTGGTACGCGGACGGCAGTCCGGCGCCGCGCTCCGCCCAGTTCACCGGTTGAAAGCCGGCGTGGCGCCACGACGGTTCGTCGTCCGCCGCCGGCCATCGCGTTTCGATCTGTTCCCACACTGGAGAGTCCACGTCGGGCAGCGACTGCGCTCCGAACGCGCTGACCATCATCGGCTCGACCTGCGCGAGGTCGGCCCAAGAGCCCGCGGACCAGCCCAGCATCAGATGCAGGTCGACGTCGCCCGAGGCTGCGATGGCCGGGCGGCTCGGGTCAAGGCGCTCGAAGGACGTTTTGAGCTCCTGGTCGATCGAGTGGTTCTGCCGCACGGCATGCAATTCGCCCAGGTCGGAATTCGTCGCGAGCCACGGCGGATCGTCATGAGCCACCCAGACCGCGACCGAGGGCCGGTTGTAGAGCATCTCGACCATTTCGACCTGCTGCTCGCGCGCGGCCTGCTCGAAGAAGCGAGCGTCGCCGGCTGACGCGTGATAAACGTACGTGCCGGTCAGCGGCAGGTCCTGGATCACGAGCATCCCCATTGCATCAGCGCGCCGGTAGAACTCGTCGGGCAGGACGTTCGCGACCACCCGCAGCGCGTCGAGGTTCGCCGACCTCGCGATTGCGATGTCAGCGTCAAAGCGCTCGGCGGTCAGCTCATCGAGCCGGTACGACGGCGCGTAGCACGCCCCGTGGAGAAAGACGGGCCGTCCGTTCACAGACAGAGCCCACCGGCGCGGGCCGATGTCCCAGGTCAGCTCGCGAAACGCGAACGTGTCCTCGACACGCGACGACTCAGGCGTCCCGGAAGCCCGGGTGATCAGCTCGGCTTTGTAGATCGGCTGCTGTCCAAGCCACCACGGATCCCACCGGCGGGCGCCGGGAAACGCAAGCCTCATCGTCAGCGTCTGGTCGGCTCCGCCGGCGAGCCGCACCTCCCGCTTGAGCCTCAACGCCTCACGGCCCGGCACCGGCACGCTGAGCTCGACCTCGCCCTCCATCTGCCGCCCGTCGAGGTTGCGCAGCCGCGCCTCGACCTCGATCCGACCGTCGCCACCCTCGAAGTGAGGCTTGATGCGCATCCAGTCGATCGTGATCGGCCCGACGTACTCGAGCTCAACTGGACGCCAGAGTCCAACCGGCACCTCCCATTGGTAGCGGTCGGGCAGGCTCCCATAGGCGGACGCGGGATAGGGCCTCAAGTCGCCGTCGTTGAACAGCCCCATGATGTGGCGCTTCTTGTCCGGCTGGCTTTCGACCGGCGATTCGCAGCAGATCACCAGCAGGTTCTCGGGCTTGAGGTAAGGCGTGAGGTCGAAGCCGAACGGCGCGAAATACCCGTAGTGCGACCCGAGCAGTTTTCCGTTGAGCCAGACGTGAGTGGCGAGGAACGCACCGCCGATGCGCAGCACGACGCGACCGGAATGGTCCGGGCGCGGAAACTCGGTTCGATACCACACGGACTGACGTCCTTCTCGCGCGGACAGCTGGCGCGGAACCTCCACCGGCTTCCAGCCCGTGCTTCGACCGACCGTCAATCCTTCCGCCTCTCCCTCGCCGAGTGGCATCCACACCGCCTCCCATCCGCTGAGCTCGCGGGCGCCGCCCGAACGCTGCGGCATCGGCAAGAACAAGCAGTCACTCATCGCGGTACAACGTATGCGCCATCGGCGGTCGTGCAGATGAGGGCTGGTCTGCCAATCGACGTCACGAAGGTCTTGATCTGAGCGCGGTCTACAAGAGCGAGGACGCTGCCGCCAAAGCCGGCGCCCATGATGCGCGCGCCGTAGCAGCCATCGATGGTCCACGCCTTTTCGACCAGCGCGTCAACCGTCGGTGTCGACACTTCGAAATCGTCGCGCAGGCTCTCGTGCGATTGCTTCAACAGCCGCCCCAGCTCTTTGAAATCGCGACGGCCCAACGCATATACGAATGCGTGCACGCGCGCGATCTCGGAGTCGACGTGGCGGCGCCGCTTCGGGTCGAACGCCTCCGCCTCGCGGCGCCGCTCGTTATATGGCGTGTCGGCCAGCGAGCGGTGCTCGCCAGAGTCCACCACGGCGATTGCGAGCTCGTCAGGAAAGGGCACGGCTTGATATTCGAGCGTCGTGCAGTCGAGCAGCATCGCGTGCCCGCGCCGGCCGAGTGCCGAAGCGAACTGATCCATCACGCCCACTTGAACCCCCGTCGCCTTTTGCTCCGCGCGCTGACAGGTGAGCGCGGCCTCCATGCCATCCATCTCGGGACGGAGTCCGACCGCTGCCGCCACCAGCAATGCGGCCGACGAGCTGATCCCCGCTTTGGGTGGCACCTCCGAGGTGACCGTCATGTTCTGAGGTTCCACACCGAGCTCTTCGCCCAGGGCCTGCAGGTAGGCGAGGCCGCCGGGGACTTCGCTTTCAACCGCCCAGCCCTCGGACAGACGTCCGGTCACGGTCGTGTGCTTGTCGACAGCCGCCGGCAGCACGACGCCGCCGAGATAGTCGACGTGCTCACCGATCAGGTTCACCCGGCCAGGCGCCCGCCCTGCCCAGCGCTCCGAGGCCCGGCTAGATTCCACGCAGCTCCGCCGCGGTGTCCTCGGCACGAGCGTCGACGATGAACGCTCCAGCGCCAAGCTCGGACCCGGCGAGGTACTTCAGCTTGTCCTTCGTTCGGTTGGGCGGATAGAACTCGATGTGAAAGTGGTGATGCCTGCCGCCGCGACCGGGCGGCTTCTGATGCATCGCCATCACGTACGGGAGCGGTTGATTGAATAGGCGGTCGTACTTCTCCAGGAGTCCCTTGAGTGATCGCGCAAAGGATTCGTCATCCTCATCGTCGAGGTCGGCGAGGCCGCCTCGATGCTTGATCGGCGCGAGATGAACCTCGTAGGGCCAGCGCGCGAATGCCGGGACAAACGCGATCCACCGCTCGTCGCGGAGCACGGTTCGCTCGCCGCCGCGCTCGCCCTCGATCACGTCGCAATAAAGGCACCGCCCGGTCTTTCGCATATGCCGCCCCTCGGCCGCCAACTCGCGCTGGATGATCGGCGGCACAAATGGGTACGCGTACACCTGGCCGTGCGGATGGCTAAGGGTGACGCCGATCGCCTCGCCGCGGTTCTCGAACACGTACACGTACCGGACGTTGGGCAACCTGCCGAGCTCATTCGTGCGATCGCGCCAGACCTCGACGAGATCCTGGATGTGATCCACGCTTTGCGCGCCGAGCGACGAGTCGTGGTCAGGCGTATAGCAAATGACCTCACACCGTCCCTGGTCGCCTGTGTACGAAGGAAATCGATTCTCGAAGACAGCAATGTGATAGTCCGGCTCGGGGATCTCGGTCTCTTCTTTTCCGGGACGCGTCGGGCAGAGAGGGCAGTGGTCCGCGGTCGGGTGATAGGTGCGGTCCTGCCGCCAGGGAGCCACCGTGACCCATTCTTCGAGCAGGGGATGCCAGCGAAGCTCGCTCAAACTCTCTCGTAATAGATCAGGTAACGACCATCGGCCTTGATGACCACCCGCTTGGTGAGGCGGTTAGTTTTCGAGGGCACGCTTCACAGCTTCTTCGGGAGTCGTCACACCATCTAGACCCTTGACCGACCAGCTGTCGAGCGCGGTCACCGACCGGCCGAGGCGGCGGGCGATGGCGATCTCGCTCAGAGTCCCCCATCCCTCGCCGATCGCGATCACACTCTCCGCGGCGGTCACGATGAGAACGTTTCTCGCCTGGCCCATCCCGGTCGGCAGCGATATGGTGAGGTGCGGATTGGCGCCCTCGCGATCGGTGTCGGGAAGAATGCCGACGACCGTGCCGCCGGCGCTCGCGGCGCCTTCGCTAGCCGCGCCGGAGACGCCGCCCAGCCCACCGTTGATGACGATCGCACCCGATTCTGCGAGCAGCCTTCCGACCTCGCGCGCCGCTTCGAGCTGGGTCCGCGTCGCATCAGAGGCGCCGCATACGGCGACATATCTGCGGTGCATCGAGCGAAGAGTCTAGTTGGGTTTGGGCGGCCGATCGGCTGCTACACTTCGGAGCGAAGTTCAACGCCCGTGGGGCAAAGGAGGTGAGGCGGAAGCTTGGATATACCGAATCGTGGTGCCAACCGCCTCGTTTGCCAGCCGGGAGCTCGGGAGGATGTGAGCCTCTAGGGCCCCCATTCCGAATCCGGCTCCTGGAGTCGGAGGCGGGAAGCACTGCGAACGTCGACCGGCGAGGGCCTGGGTCTCCCAGGCCCTCGTCTTATTTCAGGGTCCGTCGCAACTAGGATTGCTCGAGATGAGCGAGGACTTCTCGGCACAGATGAACGCGGTCCGCGGCGGGTGGCCCGAAACGATGGGAATCACCATCACCAGAGCGACCGCGGACGAGGTGAAGGGCGAGCTGACCATCGGCCCTCAACATCTGCAGCCTTACGGCGTCGTCCACGGTGGCGTTCACTGCGGCCTCATCGAAACCCTGGCATCAGTCGGAGCTGCACTGTTCGCGCTCCCACGCGGCCAGTCCGTCGTCGGTCTCGAAAACAGCACGAGCTTTGTACGCGCCGTGCGCTTGGGCGCGAAGCTCCACGCGGTCTCGACGCCAATCACGCGCGGCCGGACGACCCAGGTCTGGGAGGCCACCATCTTCGACGAGGAGGAACGCATCGTCGCCACCGGCCGCGTGCGCTTGCTGTGCCTGGACCAGGACCGCCCGCTCGCGGGCGAGCAGGTGCGCGTCCCGCTGCACCCGGGCACCTGAGAGTTACCGCTTCGAGTGAGGTGAGCCGGAGGGGCTACTTTCCGGTGAGGTAGCTGAAGATGATCTCGTCGATCAGCTGCTCGATCGGGGCCAGGTCGTCGGTGTAGACCTGCCCGTGATAGGGCGACATCCGGAGCCGGCCCACGTCCAGAGCGCTCTGCGCCGCGTCGCTCGCGAGCGGCGCTGACACCAAACCGAGGTTGTGCGTGACGTCGTCCACCGTGGTCGGCTCGGTCGATGCATAGACCACCGTGTTCGCGTAGTTGGGATCGTCGAGCAGCATCACGCTGGGAAAAACGGCGCCCATCGTGCTCGCAAGCGCATCCACCAGCCGATAGTCGGTCGCCGTACGTCCGACGTTGACTGCGATCACACCACCTGGATTGAGGTGCGCTTTCACCTGCTGGAAGAACTCTTTTGTAGTCAGATGGAACGGGATGTACGGCTGCGTGTAGGCGTCCAAAACGATGACGTCGTAGTGGCCGGCCTGCGTGTCGAGCCAGTAACGCGCGTCCGCCACGACCTCGTGTGCGTGGGCGTCGTCCAGATGGAAATAGCGGTGACCGACTGCAAGGATTTCAGGGTCGATCTCAACCCCGGTGATATCGATCTGATTGCCGAAGGCGAGCCGGTACTCCCGCGCCGCGGTGCCGGCAGCGAGGCCGAGGAAGGCAACCGAGTGCGGGGTCACCGGCGCGGCTTGCGCGGGACGGAACGAATCCGCGAGCAGAAGGTAGTCCCAGTAGCCGTGAGTCAGGTTGCTCTGCGAGTCGTAGATCGAGTGGATCGCCTGTCCCTCGTTGAGGATGAGCTCGGTCCTGGTGCCGTCCTGCACGACCTGGATGTAGTTGTAGGCGGACTCTTTCTCATAGATGAGAGTGCCGACTTCGGGCGGCTTGATCCCCGACGGGAGCAGGACCCACGCGAGGATCACAGCGATCCCGAACACCGCGAACAGCCGGCGTCGCGGCCACAACCCGGCGACCGAGATGACGACCAGCGCGAGGCCGAAGCCCACGAGCGTCGGCCGGGTGCCATAGGTGGGAATGAACCAGAAGACCGGCAGAAAGGTCCCGAGGATGCTGCCGGCCGTCGACAGCGCGTAGACGCGGCCTGCCGTGTTGCCGCCGGTTTCCACGTCTTTGAGAAGCAGCCGGATGGCGAAGGGGCTGACGCAACCGAGCAGGATGACCGGGACGGCAAACAGCAGGACGACCGCGAGCAGGGTCCCGGCCACCAGGCCGACGCTGACGTCCTTGAAACCCTGCTGCGACGCCAGCAGGATCGGGTAGCTGACGAGCGGGATGATCCCGATCCACAACCCGGCCCACGCAGTCAGCTGGTACAGGAGCTCGTCCCGCGGGTGACGGTCGGCGAGGCGGCCGCCGATGACGTAGCCGGCCGAGAGGTAGATGAGGATCAGCCCGATCAGGACGCCCCACACGTACAGGCTGGTGCCGAAATAAGGCGCGAGCAAGCGCGAGGCGCCGAACTCCACGGCCAACGAGCTCATGCCCGAGACGAACACCAGCGGTAACAGGAGCCGGCGCGCGCGCGAGCTGGGCAAAACGCCCTAGAGATTAACTACTCCCCGAGGGGTTGCTCCGACGCCCACTTGCGCGTGCGCTCGTCCATCGGCACCGGCAGCTGCACCCGGACGTCAGCGTAGAGGTCGCCGGTTGTGCCTCCTTTCGGGTCGGGCAGACCCAGGCCGCGCAGGCGGATCTTCGTGCCGTTCTGCGTCTCGGGCGGAACCTTGAACTGCACCTGCCCGCCCTTGAGCGAGGGAGCAGCGACCTCACCACCGCGCAGCGCGACGTGGAGGGGAACGGGCACCGTGACGCGCAGGTCCTTTCCCTCGCGGGTGAAAACGGGGTCCGGCGCGACCTGGACCTTGGCGCGCAGTCCGGGCACACGCAGGACGGTGCCTTCTTTGACGCCGGCCGGAACCTTGACCTCGACGCGGCGGCCGCCGGGCAGCTCGACCGTGCGGCTAGTGCCGCGATAGACCTCGGGCAGGCTCACCGTGATGGGCGCCTCGACGTCCATCTCGACCTGGCGCGAGCGCCCGCGGCTGCCGCCGAAGATCGAACCGAAGATGTCGCCAAACCCTCCCTGGTCGCCGAACATGTCTTGCATCTCTTCGGGGCTGACCGTGCGGTACTGCGCGCTCGGCCCGGCATCGGGGCGGAATCCACCCGCGCTGCCGCGCGCGCCAGGCTGAACACCGGCCGCCTGGGCACCGGCCCAATTCGCCCCGAACTCGTCATAGAGCTTCCGCTTCTTGGGGTCGTGCAGTACGTCGTGCGCCTCGGAGACCTCCTTGAAGCGTGCCTCGGCCTGCTTGTCCCCCGCGTTCAGGTCTGGATGGTGCTTGCGCGCCAGCTTGCGGAAAGCTGTCGAAATCTCCTTCTGGCTCGCCGTCCGCGGCACGCCCAGCACCTCGTAGTAGTCCTTGGTCTTAGGCATCGTGCTTCTTTGTTACCCGTTTGTGGTGCTCGACAAATCCAGGCCGTGGGTGGTAACCCAACCTCTCATTGATATGAAGCATCGGCGCATTCTCGGAGTCGTTGTCGGTGCAAACGAAGGGCACCCCCAGCCCGATCGCCTGGGCGAGGGTCTGGAGCTTGATCCCGCGGGCAAGGCCGCGCCCGCGATATTCCGGGTCCGTGCACGTGTAGCCCGTCCATACGTCTCCGCGAACGGGGGGGTACTTCAGGTAGGACATGGCAACCGGGCGGTCCCCGTCGAGCGCAATCCAGAAGCGGTCGCTCGGCCGGTCGGGCGTCTGGATTCGTTTTTCGAAATCCGCGAAAGCCTCGCCAACGATGGTCAGGGTGTGCGGGACGTCCTGGACCGTCCGCTCGCTCAGCTCGTAGAGCTTTCTCACGCGATCCGGCTCAGGCCAGGCGGCCAGGGTGCTCGACCTGATGCCGGCAGCCGCCAGTCGGTCCAGCGCTTGGGCGGCTTCGGCGACGAGGCGGCTCCCATGCATCTTCAGGTCGAGCTCCCAAACCTTCTCGGTGCGTTCGGGCCGGTAGTCCAGGGCGGCGAGCGCCGCGAGCATCTCCGGCTCGTCCTCTCCGCAGTACGCCAGGAGCAGACGCGCTCCTTCGGCTTCAGCCCGGTCGCCGATCCAATTGAACATCTCGACAAGTAGTTCGCGATCGAGCGCTGCCCGGTCGAGCCACACCTCGACCTCGCAGTGCCCGTCCTCCACCTTTTCCCACGGGCCGTGGACCAAGGTGAGGTAGGCGATCGGTGTTCTGTTCATCTCGGCGATGAACCTGCCGTATGTGAAACCGCGCCGCGCGTTTTCCCAGCGCAGGCGCGTGATCACAGGGTCCTGCGCCATCGACGGATAGGACGCCGTCATGAGGTCGGCAGCAAGCTCGGCGTCCTCGAGCTCGGCCGGTCGGTAGGTCAGCGCCGTCATGACGTGAATGTAGGGCTACAGCTCGATCACGCGCGCCACGATTCCGGAGTTGTCGACCTCGAGGATGCCGGCCGACGGGTGCTGATAACGGCGCAGGTGGCGCGCCACCTGCAGCCAGCACCATTCGAACCAGCCCGGTGATTTTCCTGGCGCGCCCTGCGCGCGCCCTGCTCTCAACCGCTTGCTCGCTGTGGCCGGGCTCCACTGGTGCACACCGCCGGGATTGAAGACCAGAACGCCTTCGATCGTCTCGGCTCGCGCACGGTGGGTATGGCCATAAACGATTGCGTCGGCGTATGGAAACCTGCGCCTCAACGCGCGCGGCAGACCGCGATGCGGCTGGAAATAACCAAGGCTCAACGTCCACAGCAGCGTGTTCGGCTCTTCGAGCCAACGGCTTCGCTGGCCGTGCACGACAACGATCCGCTTTCCCTCCACGGTGAGCTCGCGCGAAGGCGGGAGATTGCCAAGCGATCTGTCGTGGTCACCCCTCACGGCCTCGACCGGCGCCAGCCGCTCGAGCGCCTCGAGCGAGCCCTGGGAATTGATGTCGCCCGCGTGGAGGATGAGGTCGACGCCCGCCAGGATCTCGAAGAGTCGGTCCGGCAGCTTGTCGAGGAACTCGGGGCAGTGCGTGTCCGCCACGACGCCGACGCGCGTCGTCATGTGGGGCGTGTCACCTTCGATTCGCGAGGCATGGTCAGCAGGACGATCAGCGGAGCCAAGCTCAGGATGGCCGCGACGCCGAACACGACTCGCTGGCCTGCGCCGAAGGCCACGGCGCCGATGAGCGGGCCGACCACTCCGCCGAGGTAAAAGGGGAACAGGATCTGGCCGAGGACCGCGCCGCGACGCTCGGGGCTCACGGTTGCGGACATGACGGCCATGCTGGCGGTCAGGATCGCGGCGGTGAACACTCCATTGGCGAACAGCCCGAGGCCAAAGACGACGAGCGAGTGGCTGAAACCGGCCACGACGAGCGCGATCGCCGCGCCGATTGAGGTCATGTTCAAGACCGCGACGTGACCGAAACGTGGCATCAGGTAGCCCCACACCGGGGAGGCCACCGCCTGGCCGACACCGACTCCTGAGAGCACGACGCCGACTGCCGTGACCGTGTCGCCGGAGGCGAGCCGCGCGATGTAGATCGGGGTGTAGGGAAGCATCGTCCACATCCCGATCTGGGTGACGGCCATCGCGACAAAGAGCCGCCACACAAGTGGCTTGGAGGAGATCTCGTCAACCGCGCCGCGGAGCAGGCTGAGGACGCGCAGGTCGGCGGGCTTCACGCGCTCGCCCTCGCGGATGACGGCGGTCAGGATCACCGCCATCACCAGGGAAAGCGCGGCGTCGAAAAGCAGCATGCCTCGCACGTCCACGAGGTGAACGAGCAGCGCACCGAGGATTGGACCGACCGCCCTGCCCGCGGGCGACCCGGCCGCGACGATGCCTATGGCCAGACCCAGTCGCTGCTTCGGGGTGGTCGACGCCTGGACCGCGAGCATCACGCCGGTGTTGCCGAGCACAAATCCATTCAGCGAGCGGAAGGCAAGCGCCGTGAGCGGGTCGGTCGAGAGCGCCCAGCCCGCGAAGATGACCGCTTCGATGACGGCGCTCCGGACGATGACGGCCTTCCGGCTGTAGCGGTCGGCCAGCACCCCCCACAGCGGTGCGAGCGGAAGCGCAACGATCCAACCAAGGCTCGAGATGGCGGCGATCCAGGCGGGCACCTGTGCCGCGGGCACGCGCAGCTCCCGGAGGTACAGCGGCGTGTAGGCGCTCAGCTGGTTCCACGACATGCTCTCGACGCACGTGGTGGCGGCGAAGAGGACGGCGACCACGGCCCAGCCGCTGGCCGAGGAAGCGCGAGAGGTCGTCTGCATCGCTGGCTAAAGCTTATCCGCCAACCGCTACTCCTTATTTTGATCTCCTACTTGACAAATTAGCAAGTACTAGTTTCTAATTTGATGCATGAAAGACCTTCAACGCGAAATCTTGACCCAGGTTGCCGCGGGCAAGCTGTCTGCCGAGGAAGGCGCCGCCCGCCTGGACGCCCTCGAAACCGAGCCGGCGGTTCCCTTTTCGGCGCAACCGTCACCGACCTCCGACGCAAGCTCAGGGATCAAGCAGGTCCGGGTGTTCGCCCGATTGGGGAACACCGAGATCATTGGGGACTCCAGCGTGAGCTACGCGGTCGCGGAAGGGCCGCACAAGGCGCGCCAGGAGGGCGACACGATGGTCATCGAGCAGTCGCCCATGGACGGCGAAGCCAGCTTCGAGTTCAGCCGCCCGCAGGGCCGGATAAGAATCCCCCGCGTCGACATCGGCGACAAGCTGATCGTCCGCATGAACCCGGCACTGTCGCTGGCCGCCAGGACGCAAGCCGGCAACCTGCAAATCAATGGAGTGAAGGGCGCCGTTGCCGCCGAAGTCCAGGCGGGCAATTGCGACATCACGGACTTTCGCGGCCCGCTGAACCTCAAGGTGACGGCCGGAAACGTCACCGCAAGGGGCCGCCTCGACAGCGGTGCGAGCGTGTTCCGGTGCCAGATGGGAGAGGTTCGTGTTGTGCTCGACAAGGCCTCCAGTGTCCGCATCAGGACGCGCACCACGATGGGCGAGATCTCGTTTGAAAACGTCGAGTCGACCGGCAAGAGCGAGGTGACGATCGGGTCTGGCGCGGGAACCCTCGACTGCGACTGCACGATGGGCACCATCCGGATCGGGGTCGAATAGATGGCGAGATCCACAACTCGAAGGCCGCCGTCCAACTGCCCTGTGTGCAATCACCGTTTGGCGACGACGCGCCTGACGTGCCCGGAGTGCTCGACTGAGCTTTCCGGCGCGTTCACATCGTGCGAGTTCTGCGTGCTGACGGACGAGGATCGTGATGTTCTTCGAGTCTTTCTGGCCTCGCGCGGAAACATGAAGGAACTCGAGCGACACCTGGGAGTCAGCTACCCGACCGCGCGGGCAAGGTTCGACGCACTCCTCGCCAAGATCGGCATCGACCGGCCGTCGGCGGCTGCCTCCCCCACTCGAGTCGAGCTCATGGAGCAGGTCGCCCGCGGCGAGATTGACATCGACGAGGCGCTAAAGCGCCTCGACGCCAACTAGAGGAGGCTCGGACATGGACCACATGGAACGCGCCGACCGCGCGCCCGAAGAGTTCGCCCGCAATCTCGCAGAGCATCGCGCCCGCATGGAAGAAGCTAGCGCGCTCATCTACTACGCACACTCCCGCACCGGCCTTCTCGCACGCTTCTTGCAGCGGATGGCCGACCGCGTCGACCCGACCGGCGAAGCTCGCCGATCGGCGGGCTAAGAAGCGATGGAAGTGTTGGCCCCTTCTCCGGATGTTGCTGCACCCCGGGCCCGCCCATGGACCGTCTTCGCGTCGGGTTCGTTTCGCAAGCTCTGGGCGGCGACGACCCTTTCTTTGTTCGGCGACTTCTTCAGCTATATCGCCCTGGCCTGGCTCGTCCTGCAGCTGACCGGTTCGAGCCTCGCGCTGGGCACCGTGCTCGTGGTGCAGGCCCTGCCACGGGCGGTGCTGATGGCTGTCGGCGGCGCGCTTGCCGACCGCCTCTCGCCCCGCCTCACCATGCTCGGATCGATGGCGCTGCGAGCGACCGTGGTCGCCCCGCTCGCGCTGCTAGTGCTCACCGGCCGAGTGCAGATGTGGGAGGTCTACGCCATGGCCGTCGTGTTTGGCGTCGTCGACGCATTCTTCATGCCGGCTCGCCAGTCAATCCTCCCGAAGGTCGTCGCCGACCACGAGCTCGAGCCGGGCAACGCGGTCCTGAACGTGACCGCGCAGATCTCGGTCATCATTGGCCCGGTCCTCGGCGGCGTCATCGTGGCCGTCTTTGGAACCGGTTGGGCCTTCGCCGGTGACGCTGCGTGCTTTGCGCTCGGGTTTCTGCTCATCCTGTGGCTGCCCGCCGCGAGGCGCGCAACGGCCGGCGCGGCGCATCCGGACGGCGGACTGGGCGGCCAGATCGCGGCCGGGTTCCGCTACGCGTGGGCCGACGTCGGACTCCGCGTGACGTTGATCGTCATTGCAGTCGTCGACTTCGCCGCCAACGGGGCGCTCGGCGTGGGCCTTCCCACCCTCGCCCACGGACGATTCGCCGCTGGCGCCACCGGTTTCGGCATCCTGTTTGGAGCCTGGGGCGTGGGCGCGACCGCCGGCGCCCTGGGCGCGGGTTTCTTGCCCCCACCTAAGCGCTTTGGCTGGTTGATCGTCGGCCTCTGCGTGTGGCTCGGGATCGGCATCACCGGCGTTGGCCTGGTGCCTGCGCTGCTGCCCGCGGCCCTGCTCATGGGTTTTTCGGGCATCAGCACCGGCGTCGTGAACACCTACGCGATCAGCTGGCTCCAGCGCCGCACGGACCCCTCCATGCAGGGACGCGTGATGTCCCTTGTCATGCTCGCTTCGATGGGACTCACACCGGTGGCCTACGCGGCATCTGGCGCGATCGCGAACCTCAATCCGACGCTGCTGTTCGTGATCGCGGGGGGAATGATCCTGCTCTGTGCCGCAGGGACCGCGGCCAGCCGGACAGTCCGCTCGCTGCGCTAGGGGTTACTTGATACCAGCTGCGTGAAGTCCGGCGGCGTGGGCGCTGGCGGCGTCAGCGCCGGCGTCAAGCGCATGGACAGCGGCGGTCGCGAACGCGTGGGCTTTGTGCTGGTCCAGATTTAGGTCGATGTTCGCCAGCGAGAACCACGCGCAGTAAGACTGGCGATCTGCCGATACGGGAACCGGCGGTCGAGTCATGGCGGCCGTCGCCCACTGCACAGCGGTTGCGACATCCTTGCCGCTGGACAGCGCCTGGAAAGCGCCCTGCGCCGCCGCGTGGCATGCCCCGGCCGGAGCCCCGCCGCGCTTGGCCCAGGCGAACCACTCCGCGTACGAGCGGTCCTCGGGCGTGGGCACGACCTTTTTCGGGTCGACCTTCCGTCTCTGCTCCACGACTTCCCAGGACGACCGGCTGGCGGTCCCCGTCGGCTTTTGCGCCCCAGGCGATGAGCCAGGCTGCGAGGGGGCCGATGCGGGCACTGCGAAGGGCGGCGCGGTCGGAGGCTGCGAAGCCGCCGCTTGCGCGGACGGCGGAGGCTGTTGGGGCGGCGCGGCCGGAGGCGCGGCGGGAGACGCCGGCGCCGGCTGCTGGGCGGGTTGGGGCGGTTGGGATATCACGCGATGTTCAGTGGCGACGTGAATCTGAGGCGCCCACGAGGGGATCGACACCGGGGCGGGCCAGTCGATGCCAGGGTCCGCGCCCTGCTGGGCCGGCGCGGCCGCGCTCGCGGGTGGCGTTGATGGAGCTGAAGCTGGGACCGAAGCCGGGGGTGTTGAGGCTGCGACGGGCTGCGCCCGCGGCACCGTGGGCGTGGGCGCGGTTGGTGCGACTGGCGCCTCCGCTGCGGGCGTCACCGTAGGAACGATCGGTAGTGGCGTCGCCGCGGCGGGCGGCACAGTCGGTGCGGTAGGCGGCACCACGGGAGGCGCGGTCGCCGCAGGCGGAATCGTTGGTGCGATTGGACCTGGCGGCGCGGTCGCGGCGGGCGGCACCATCGGTGCAATTGGGCCGGGAGGCGCAGTCGCGGCGGGTGGCACCGTCGGTGCACTTGGGCCGGGTGGCGCGGTCGCGGCCCGTCGTTCGGTTGGGGCGGGCGCTGTGGTCGCCGCCGGTGGCTCGATCTTGGCCGGAGGCTTGGTCACCTCGGGCACCGAATCGAAGGTGTCCGGCCAGCTCGAGACCGGCTCCGATGTCGAGGCCGTCGTGGAATCCGATGAACCCTTGCTGATCGTCGAGGACGGCGGCCAGGCCGGCATCGTGTGCTCAGTCGGCGGTTCCGGGGGCCAGACGTCCGTCTCTTCGGGAATCGCTCCCTGCAGAGGTGCGACATCTTCTAGCGGCGCCGCAGCCGACTGTTCCTTCGTGCTTTCGGGCGCGGTCTGCGGACCGGCGGCGGGCGGCCACGTCCGTTTGGAGGTCGTGGCGGGAAGCTCTGTCTCGGCGACTGGCTCGCCGGGGGGCGCCGGTACGGTCTGCGCCCATTTCGGCGCCGGCTTTTGCATCGGCACGGCCTGTTTCGGATCGGTCGCGCGCTCGGGCTCGGCCGGCGTCTCGGTCTTGGCCCACTCAGGGTCTGAATCCTTCTGCATCGGCAGCGCGGGCAGGGGGTCAGCCTCGGCGGCGGTGTTGAGCGCGCCCTGGGTGCCGTTGTCGCTCACGGGTGGTGCGACAGGAACCGTCCTGGCCCAGACCGGAGTCGTCTCGTGCGTGGGCACGGCTGCGACCGGTTCTTCTGTGGGTGCGGTTTCCTGCGGCTTGTCGGACTGCGATTCCAAATCGATCGTCAGTCTAGCCGGGGGATACCGAGTTTGATCTGACCTTTAGCCGAATACGTTGGTCATCGCGTCTTCGGCGACCGGGTCCGGCTGCTGCTCCGCCCAGTCGGCGGCGTCCGAGGCTTCCGTGTTGTACTCGTCCTGGACCTTCGCCGCAGCCGCGGCCGTGATCCACCGGCGCTCCTCGAGCAGTGCCACGAAACGCGTGATCGGGTCGTGCTCAGACGCGTCGGCGATCTCTTCTTTGGTCCGGTACTTCAGGTGGTTGTCCTCGGAAGTGTGAGAGTTCATGCGCCAGACCTTGGCGTCGATGAGCGTCGGGCCCTCTCCGCTTCGGGCCCGGTCGACGGCCTCGCAGCACGCCGCGTAGGCGGCCGGAACGTCGGTCCCGTCCACGGTCACACCGGGGATGCCGTAACCCGCCGCCCGGTCGGCGATGTCGGCATTGGCGGTCTGGAGCCGGATCGGCACCGAGATGGCGTAGCTGTTGTTCTCGCAGACGAACACGACTGGCAGCCGGTGAACGGCCGCGAAGTTGACCCCTTCGTGGAAGTCCCCCTGGCTCGTCGCTCCGTCCCCGAACGTGCACAGCGTGACCGAGCCCTCGCCGGTGAGCTTGGCCGCGTAGGCGATTCCGGCCGCTTTTGGTATCCAGCTTGCGACCACCTGCGAGACCGGGGCGATCTTGAGGGCGTGGTAGCTGTAGCAGCCGCCCGGGATGTTGCGTCCGGCCGAAAGTGGGTCGGCCGCCTTGGCGAAGACGGCGAGCATCCACTCCTTCATCGTCAAGCCGCGCACGATCGAGTTCGCGAGCCCGCGGTAGTGCGGGACGAGCCAGTCCTCGGGCCCGAGCGTGGCCGTCGAGGCGACCTGGATCCCCTCGTGCCCGCGACTTGACCCGACGAACGGAGCGCGGCCCTGCTTGACCAGGATGTGCATCCTGTCGTCAAGCGCCTTCGCCATGCACATCCACCGGTGCAGCTGGAGGTATTCCTCGCGGGTCCCGGCGTCGGTGCGCGTCGTGGTCGCCATCAGCTGACGCCCTGGTCGACCAGCGCGCGCGCGATTTCCACGACTTCGTCAGCGCTCAAGCCCATGTGGTTCAGGTGATCGTAGTACCGGCGGTGAAAGTCCGAGAAGTCGCTTCGCTCTGCTCGCTCCTCGCGAATTCTCTTGACCTCCGCGAGCACGGCGGCGACCAGTTCCTTCTCTGGGTTGATCCCGGCATCGCGCAGCGCGTGCTCGATGACAAGCGCCCCGGAATGCTTGCCGTAGACGTAGGAGACCTCGGCGCCCAGGTCGGCCGGCGGGATGAACTGGTAGATCGCGGGGTGGATGAGCATGCCCGCGGTGTGAATCCCGGACTCGTGGCTGAAGACGTTGAGGCCGATGCCAGGCTCGGTGGGCTGCACGGGAATCCCGCTGATCACTTCGAGATGGCGCGCGAGGGCCCGCAGCTTCTCGTACTTGAAGCCTGGGATCTCGATCCCAAACAGGTACCGGAGCTGCATCAGCACCTGGTGCATCGGAGCGTTCCCGGTGCGCTCGCCGATTCCGTTCACGCTGGTCGTGAAGACCTCGGCGCCCGAACCGAGCGCCATCACCGTGTTCCAAGCGCCAAGGCCGAGGTCGTTGTGAAAGTGGACGACCAGGGGTGCGTCCGGCGCCGCGGCCTTGATGGCGGGAATGTACTCGCGCACAGCAAAAGGTGAGTAGCAGCCCACAGTGTCCGGAGTCGAGGGCCGCGTCCCCCCCGCTTTGAGGCCCTCGCGGTGGAGCTCGGCGATGTAGTCGACGTCCGCGCGGCTGCCGTCCTCGCCACCGAACTCGATGGACTTCGCGCCCTGCTCGCGGGCGTAGCGGATCGCATCGCACATCATTCGCAGGTTGGCCTCGCGATAGTGCGAGACCGGCAGCTCGAGCCATTCGGACTCGGGAATCCCATCGCGATGAAGCAGCGTCTTGCCCAGCTTGTATTTGACGTGCAGGTCGGACGCCGAGGTGAAGATGAAATACGTCACCTCATCCCGCCTGTAGCCCAAGCCGTCGATCACCTGCATGGTCGCGTCGATGTCGCCTTTGGTCGAGCGCATCATGCAGACGACCTCGAGATCTGCTCGGAGCTCTCCCCTCTTCCGACCTTCCAGGACCAGCCTCAGCGTTTCACGCTCGCCCTCCGAGACCGAGGGAAATCCGACGTCCATGATGTGGACGCCGATGTCGGAGAGCATTCGCGCGAGCTGGTACTTGTCCCTGGGTGTGATGGAGACTCCGGGCATCTGCTCCCCATCGCGCAGCGTGTCGTCGTAGACCCGAATTCTGTCCGAGGGCGGAAATTTCAGGTCGTGCGAGAAGCGGCTGGGGTCGCGGGCGAGCTCCGCGAGCGGCTCCTGCAGCTCTACGGGTTTTGATTCATCCACGCGCAGTCGCAAGACGCCTGCGTTCTTCGAGCCGTTTGCGCACCCACGGCACCAGGCCTCCCATGTGCAGAAGCTCGTTCATGAACGTTGGAAACGCGTCGCAGCGGTACTCATCGCCCTTGGTGAAGTTGCGGACGATCCCCTCTTCGAGGTCGACCTCCAGCTCGTCACCCTCATCCACACCTTGGGCCGCTTGTGGCGACTGCAGGATGGGGTAGCCCATGTTGATCGCGTTGCGAAAGAAGATGCGGGCGTAGGAGTCCGCGATGACGAGCGAGATGCCGGCGCCGCGAATCGCCACCGGTGCGATCTCGCGCGACGATCCGCATCCGAAGTTCGACCCGCCCACCAGGATGTCGCCCTGCGTCACGCCCGCCGACCAGCCCTCGCGGCCCGGCACGCCTTCCATGGCGTGCTTGCCGAGCTCCTTTTCGTCGAGCGAGTAGATGGCGTACTTGGCCGGGATGATCTGGTCGGTGTCGATGTTGGCGCCGAACTTCCACGCTCGACCCCGGATCACCTTCGGGAAGGTCATGCGATCCCTGCCGGCATCTTCTTGAGGACTTCTCTGGGATGGGTGATAACGCCTGTCACGGCGCTGGCCGCGGCCACCGCGGGGTTGGACAGGTAGACCAGCGCTTTCGGGTGGCCCATCCGCCCCGGGAAGTTGCGGTTGGTCGTGCTCAGGCAAACCTCTCCCTCACCGAGCACGCCCATGTGGCCGCCGAGGCAGGCGCCGCACGTTGCCGTCGTCCAAGCCGCTCCGCTCGCGAGGAAGATGCCGATCAGCCCCTCCTTCTCGGCCTGGATCGCGACCTGGTGCGAGGACGGTGTGATGATCAGCCGCACGCCCGGCGCCACCTTGTGCCCGTCGAGCACCGCGGCGGCCCTTCGCAGGTCGGTGATTCTCGAGTTGGTGCAGGAGCCGATGAAGACCTGGTCGAGCCGGGTGCCCGCCACTTCCGACAGCGGCGAGTAATTGTCCGGCGACATCGGTCGCGCGACCCCGAGCTCGACTGTCTCGGCGTCGAACTCGAAGACCTTCTCGTACTCCGCGTCAGGATCCGAAGTGACCGGCGTGTAGGGTCGCTTCGCGCGCCCGTCGAGATACTCCCTGGTCACCTCGTCGAACTCCATGATCCCGTTCTTGGCGCCGGCCTCGATGGCCATGTTCGTCATGGTCAGCCGCGCCTCCATGTCGATGTGCTTGAGCGCCTCGCCGGTGTGCTCCATCGCCTTCGAGCGCGCGCCGTCCACGCCGATCTGTCCGATGACATACAGGATCAGGTCCTTTGCCTCGACCCATTCCTTGAGGCGGTTGTGATAAACGAACTTGAGCGTCTCCGGCACACGAAACCAAAGCTCGCCAAGTGCGAAAACGCAGGCGAGGTCGGTCGACCCGATGCCTGTGGCGAAATTGTTGAGCGCGCCGTAAGTGCAGCTGTGCGAGTCGGCGCCGACGACCAGCTCTCCGGGCAGGACCAGACCGTTCTCCGGCAGCACGGTGTGGCAGATGCCGCCCTGGCCGACTTCGAAGTACCACTTGATCCCCATGTCGCGCGAGAACTCGCGGGTAAGCCGGCCGAGGGTCGCGCTGGCTGCGTCTTTGGCCGGCTGAAAGTGGTCCTGCGTGACCGCGACGCGCTCGGGGTCCCAGATCTTCTCGGCCCCCATCTGTTCCCTCATGATCTTGCCCGCGGGCGGGATGGTGAGGTCGTGGCCCATCGCGAAGTCGACCTTGGCCAGGACGAGGTCCCCGGGCCGCACGCTGTCGCGGCCCGCGCCCCGGGCCAGGATCTTCTCGGTCATCGTCATGCCCATTTATCTGCTAATCCTTCAGCCTTTTGGCGACTGCGTCACCACATTCACCAGTGGACAGGTTGCCGCCCAGATCGCGCGTGCACTCGCCCGCGCGAATGGCCGCTTCGACCGCACCCTCGATCGCTTCCGCCATGTCCGCATGACCCAGGTGTTTCACCATCATAGAAGCGCTGAGAATCGCCCCGATCGGGTTGACCAGCCCGCGGCCAGCGATGTCCGGGGCGGTGCCGTGCACAGGTTCGAAGAGCCCGCGCTTCGTCTCGGGGTTGACGTTGCCAGAGGGGGCTATCCCCATCCCGCCGATGAGCTCCGCGGTCAGGTCTGACAGGATGTCGCCGAACAGGTTGCCCGTGACGACGACGTCGAACTGGGTCGGATCCCGCACGAGCTGCATGGCCGCCGCGTCGACATACAGATGGCGCGTCTTGACCTTCGGGTGCTTCGCGGCCACCGCCTTCCATCGCTCCTGCCAGAGTGCGCCGGCGTAAGTCATGGCGTTCGACTTGTCGACCATCACGACCTCGCGCTCGGCCCGCCCGAAGGCGTAGTCGATGATCCGGGTCACCCCTTTGTAGGTGTTGAGGTCCTCCTGGATCGCGACCTCGTCATCGGTGCCGCGCTTGAAGCGACCACCCATGCCCACGTACAGGCCCTCGGTGTTCTCGCGCACGATCAGCAGGTCGATCTTTCGCCTCTGCTCGTGCCGCAGCGGTGAGAGGCGGTCATCGTAGAGCTTTGCCGGGCGCAGATTCACGTAAAGGTCAAGCTCGAAGCGCAGCCGCAACAGGACGCCGGCGAGGTAGCTGGCGTCGTTGACGCGCGGGTCCCCGACCGCCCCGAAGAGGATGGAGTCGGCCTTTTCGAGCTCCTTCCAGGTGTCGGCCGGTATCGGCTCGCCGCTGCGCATGTACTGGTCGGCGTTGACGTCGTACTCCTCGAACTCGAAATCGGCGCCCGCGGCGCGCAGCACCTTGATTGCTTCGGGGACGACCTCTTTTCCCGCGCCGTCGCAGGGCAGGACCGCGATCTTCTGAGTCATGACGCGGTCGCCGTCTCACGAGCCTGGTCGCGCAATTTGTAGCGCTGGATCTTGCCCGTGACGGTCTTGGGCAGCTCGGCGACGAACTCTATGACGTGTGGGTACTGGAAACGCTGGAGACGCGACTTGCAGTGCTCCTGGAGCTCACTCGCCAGCGCGTCGCCCGCAACCGCGTCGCCTTTGACGATCACGAATGCCTTGACCTTGGTAAGGCCATCAATCGACACACCGACCACCGCGCCTTCGGCCACCGCCGCGTGCTCCAGCAGCACCGCCTCTATCTCGATCGGAGAGACCCAGAGTCCACCGACCTTGATCATGTCGTCGGAGCGGCCTTCATACCAGTAGAAGCCGTCCCCGTCGACTCGATAGCGATCGCCGCTGAAAAACCACTCGCCGAGGATCGAGCGCTTGGATTTCTCGTGCTGCGCCCAGTAGAGCGCGAGCGCGCTGTCGCCTTTCACGTAGAGATCGCCGGCTTCGCCTTGCGTGACCGGTTCGCCGCTTTCGTCGAGGATCTTCAGCTCGTAGCCGGGGACTGGCTTCCCGCTGGAGCCCGGCCGCACGTCGTCGAGCCGGTTCGAGCAGTAGATGTGCAGCATCTCGGTCGACCCGACGCCGTCGAGGATGGTGAGGCCGTACGCATCCTTCCAGCGGCGCCAGACCTCGGCCGGGAGCGCTTCGGCGGCGGCGACGCAGTGCCGGACCGACGAGAGGTTGCGACTCTTCGCGCCCTCGAAGTTGAGGATCGCGTTGTACAGGGTCGGCGCGGAAAAGAAGAGGGTCGGCCGCCGCTTCTCGATCGTGTCCAGGACAGTCGCCGGCGTATTACGCCCGGCGTGCAGCACCGTCGAGGCGCCGACCCAATAGGGAAACGTGAGGTTGTTGCCGAACCCGTACGCGTGAAAGAGGCCGGTGGTCGAGAAGGTGATGTCCTGCTCTTTGATCCCGAGCACCTGCTCGGCGTAGGTGACGCACGTGTAGGGGATGTCGTGCTGGAGGTGCACGACTGCCTTCGGCTTGCCGGTCGATCCTGAGCTGTAGAGCCAGAACGCCATGTCGTCCTTTCGAGTGGGTGCGGGCGCCGCTTCGGATCCGGGCGTGATGTGGTCGGCGCGGAGGAGGCGCGGCGCGCTGTCCGAGCGGGCGGCTGCGGGCTTGAGCTTCTCCTCGGTGTTGGGGTCGACGACCACGACGGCGGCCCACGAGTCCTCGATGAAGTGGTCGTAGTCCTCGCTGCGCTGGAGCAGGGGGTTGACCGGGACGGGGACAGCGCCGAGGCGGATCGCGCCCAGGAACGCGGCGACCCAGCCGGGGCTGTCATAGGCGGCGATAAGGACGCGCTCTTCGCGCCGGACCCCGAGGTCGTGAAGCGCAAGGGCCGCGCCGCAGGACAGCCCGAACAGGTCGAGGTAGGTGAGGTCGCCGGCGGCGGAGAAGATCGCGATCTTGTTCTCGCGGCCGGCCCCCAGGTTCCGTTCGAGGAGGTCGGCGCCGACGTTGTAGCGGTCCGGCAACTCCAGCCTCCCCATCTCTGTTTGTCAGTGTAGTTTCGGTCCACGTCCCGGAGGCGGGCGCGGGTTGGTCCTACTGCCTGACTACGGCCGCGGCTCCCTTCCTCAACACGTACTTCTGGATCTTGCCGGTTGCCGTCTTCGGCAGCTCTGGCACGAAGGTCACGCTGTGCGGAGCCTTGAAATGGGCCAGACGCTCCCGTGTGTACGCGATCAGCTCTGGCTCGGTCGCGGCGGCGCCCTCTTTCAAAACCACGTAGGCATGCGGGGCCTCGCCCCACTTCTCGTGAGGCAACCCCACGATCGCCGCCTCCTGTACCGCGGGGTGCCGCAACATCACGCCTTCCACCTCCAGCGACGAGATGTTCTCTCCCCCGCTGATGATCACGTCCTTGATCCGATCTCGGATCTCGACATAACCGTCTGGGTGCATCACCGCGGCGTCGCCGGTGTGGAACCAGCCGTCGCCCATCACCTTATTCGTGGCATCGGGGTCGTTGTAGTAACCCTGCATGATCACGTTTCCGCGCGCGACGATCTCGCCAAGCGTCGCGCTGTCCGCCGGCACATCGTGGCCGTCGCCGTCCACCACGCGCAGCTCGCCGGATGTGATCAGCTCAACTCCAGTCAAGGCCTTGACCATCGCGAGCTCGGTGACGCCGAGCTTTTTGTGCTCGGGCCGGGGCTCACAGATTGTGATGAAGGGCGCGGTCTCGGTCAGCCCGTACACCTGGGTCACCTCCCAACCTAGATCCCCCTCCATGCGCTCGATGGTCGCGGCGGCGGGCGCCGCTCCTGCGGTGATCACATGCACGCCTTTCGGCACATCGCCTCGCACAGCGGCCGGTGCATTCGCCAGCGCGATTAGGATGGTCGGCGCCGCGCACATCCAGCCGACCTTCTCGGTTCGCACCAGCTCGAAGACTCGAGCCGGTTCGACTTTCGGCAGGCAGATGTGCGTGCCTCCGACCGCGGTGATGATCCAGACGAACGTCCAGCCGTTCGCATGGAACATCGGCAGCGTCCACAGGTAACGGTCGCCGACCGTGATGTGGAAGTGAACGAGCGTGCCGACGATGTTGGCCCACGCGTTGCGGTGCGTGATCATGACGCCCTTGGGCTTGGCGGTCGTGCCGCTGGTGTAATTGATCGTGAGGAGATCGCTCTCGGCGATTTCCGGGCGCTCGAACGCCGGCGCGGCCGACGCGAGGGCGGCCTCGTACTCGGTCCAGCCCTTCCGGCCGCCGGCGCTCCCGAGGCTCACGAAGTGCTCCACGCCGCGCAGCTGGTCGCGGACACCGTCGATCGCGTCAAGGTAATCCGGGTAGACGCACAGGACCTTGGCGCCCGAGTGGGACGTGATGTAGACGAAATCCTCAGCGGTCAACCGATAGTTGATCGGCACGAGTACCGCACCGATCTGCGGCACGGCGTAGAAGGATTCGAGCTGCTCGTGAACATTGGGGGCGATATAGGCGACACGATCGCCCTTCTTGACCCCCATCCCCTGCAGGGCCGCCGACCAGCGGTCGCTGCGCTCGAAGAACTGCTCGTAGGTGAGGCGGAGGTTTCCGTCGACGACCCCCTCCCGATCGCCATAAAGCTTCCGCGAGCGTCGCGCGAACTCCAGCGGTGTCAGCGGGGTCTCCATGCCGGCCTCCTTCCTTACGGGTTGAGCATCAGGGCGAAATCCGCGGCCTTGATGCCCCCGACGAAAGCGCTGTGTGCCCTTGGTTCCAGCTCCACGGACCGTTCGTAGACAAACGCGTACACATTATCGATCGTCCAATCGCCATAGCCCTGGATGCGCAGGCCGTACCGTAAACCCTCGTCCTTCAGGCCGCGCCCGTATAGGTCCAGGGCGCGGGCGTAGATCGCCTTCAAGATCTCGAGCTGCATCGTCAGCTCGGCGATGGTCCGGGCGTCGCCCTCCCCCTCGACGAGCCGCTCGACCTGCGTTTCGAGGTCGGCGATCTCCTTCTGGTAGTCGTCCACCCCAAGGACGAGTCTACCGCCGCTCCGGCTAGTGGATCAGGTAGTGCGTCGCGACCGTGCCGGCGATCAGGATCGCGATGATGTTGACCACCTTGATCATCGGGTTGATGGCCGGCCCGGCGGTGTCCTTGTTGGGGTCGCCGACCGTGTCACCGGTGACCGCCGCCTTGTGCGCCTCCGATCCCTTGCCGCCGAGGTGGCCCTCCTCGATGTACTTCTTGGCGTTGTCCCACGCCGCGCCACCGCTGGTCATTTGAATGGCGAGAAACAGGCCGGTCACGATCGCCCCGAGCAGCATTCCGCCGAGGGCTCGCGGGCCGAGGATGAAGCCGACCGCGAGCGGCGCGATCACCGGGATGATGCCCGGCAGGATCATCTCGCGCTGGGCGGCGGCGGTCACGATCCGCACCGCTGTGCCGTATTCCGGCTTACCGGTGCCTTCCATGATCCCCTTGATCTCACGGAACTGGCGCCGCACCTCCTCGACCACCAGGCCCCCCGCCCGCCCGACCGCGAGCATGGCGAGCGAGCCGAACAGGAAGGGCAGGATGCCGCCGAGGAACAGGCCGACGATCACCAGTGGGTCGGAGAGCTCGAACTGCGTCGAGTGACCGGCGCGCGCCAGCTCCTGCGTGTACGAGGAGAATAGGACCAGCGCCGCCAGGCCGGCCGATCCGATCGCGTATCCCTTGGTCACGGCCTTCGTCGTGTTGCCCACCGCGTCCAATCGGTCGGTCACGGTGCGTACCTCGGGCGGGAGGTTGGCCATCTCGGCGATGCCACCGGCGTTGTCGGTGATCGGGCCGTAGGAATCGATGGCGACGATGATCCCGGTCATCGAGAGCATTGCCACTGCGGCGGTCGCGATGCCGTACAGGCCGCCGAGCGCGTAGGCCGACAGGATGCTGATCCCGATCACCAGCACCGGCAGGGCGGTGGCCATCATGCCTATCGCCTGCCCCGCGATGATGTTGGTCGCGTGCCCGGTCACGGACGCCTTGGCGATGAGGTGGACCGGCCAGTAGGCGGTCTCGGTGAAGAACTCGGTGATGGCCACGATCAGCACCGTTGTCACGACGCCGATCAAGGCGGCGAAGAACAGGTTGTTGGCGTCGCTCACACCACCGCCGGCCGGCAGGTACCCGTTGCCCTTCATGTACTGCGTCACGATGTAGAAGCCCACCACGGCGATGCCGACCGCGACGAGCAGTCCCGCGTACAGCGCGCCCATGATCCAGTTCGGGTTGAAGATGCGGACGAAGAAAGCGCCCGCGATCGAGCCGACCACGCTCACCGCGCCGAGCAGGAGCGGGTAGATCACCCAGCCGATCTGGTTCTTGAAGAGCAGCGAGCCAAGCAGCATCGCGGCGATCATGGTCACGGCGTAGGTCTCGAACAGGTCGGCGGCCATGCCTGCGCAGTCGCCGACGTTGTCGCCCACGTTGTCCGCGATCACCGCGGGGTTGCGTGGATCGTCCTCGGGAATGCCGGCCTCGACCTTGCCCACGAGGTCGGCGCCGACGTCTGCCGCCTTCGTGTAGATGCCACCGCCCAAGCGCGCGAAAACCGAGACGAGGCTGGCGCCGAACGCGAGGCCGACGAGGTCATCGGGGTTCTTGAAGACGAGGTAGGCGGCGGAAACGCCGAGCAGGCCCAGCCCGACCACCATGAACCCGGTCACAGCGCCGCCGCGGAACGCGACCTCGAGCGCCTGGTTGAGTCCGCTGCGCGCTGCCTCGGCTGTGCGCAGGTTGGAGCGCACCGCGATGTTCATGCCCACGTAGCCCGCTGACGCGGAGAGGACGGCGCCGACGATGAACAGCCCGGCTGTGGACCAGTTGATGAACAGGCCGATGACCACGGCGATGATCACTCCGATGATCGCGATCACCGTGTACTGGCGGTTCAGGTAAGCCGAGGCGCCTTCCTGGATCGCAGCCGCGATCTCCCGCATGCGTTCGTTCCCCGGCGGCATGCGGAGGACGAGAAAAATCAGAACGACCGCAAAAAGTACCGCGGCGAGCCCACCGGCCACGCCGAACCAGACGGTATTAGGATCCACTAGCCCTCCATGAAATGTCGCGTCGCCCTTCCGCCGCGCGGCCTTCATGCCGCGGAGCGTTAGGTTAATCGAACTGGGATTTTGCTATCGAAGCAGGCGCCGGCGCCACCACACCAGCACCCCGCAGAAAACGATCAGGCCCGGCATCAGGAAGATGGTGATGAAGATGAGGGTGCTCTGGTCCTGCTGGGTCAGGCTGAGCGGCAGCGCACGCGGCGGCTTGGGCGGGAGCGAGATCAGGGCGTCCTGCCGGGCCAGCCACTGGAACGTACCGAGGGCAAGCTCCTCGTTTGCGGTATCGCTGCTCGGCGGCAGCACCTTGTTCTCCGCGAAGGCCGTGGTGCCGACCATCACGACCCGGGCTGTTTCCTGGCCGGCCGGAACTTCCAGCGTCTCCATGATCGTGAACGGCCCAGCGGTGTCCGCAGCCTGACGCGTCAGGTCTTGCCTTGGCGTCGTGATCGAGTACGACAGGTTGGTCGTCCCCCCGATCACCACCGGCACCGCGTTGCCGGTGCCGGTGCCGGTGATGGCCGTCGTCTGCGGGAACACTGAGGCAATCCCCTGGATGTCCCGGGTGATCGGGGATTGTCCATAGGCGACGGTGGCCGGCGTTATGACGTCGAAGGCCCGCGACGCGTCGGGCTCGACGACGAGCGCGCCCGAGAACGCCAGACCGTATCGCGCCAACACATCGTTCAAGGAGGCTGCGGCAGCCGGGGACGGGCCCCAGGGATCTGCGGCGATGAGCAGGCTGCCGCCGGCGCTCAGGTAATCGACCACCGCCTTGACGGCGGCCGTCGAGAGCGCAACCGCGGGGGCGATCAGCACCACTTCATCGCAGTCGGCGGGGACGGCGGTCAGATCCGCCATCAGCATGTCCTTGGTGTCGAAGTTGTTGCGGGCCAGCACGTCCGCCACGCTCGAGTAGCCGTTCTGGCTCGTATCCGTGAGACTGCGCCCCCCCACCCCCGCCGCCCAGCACACGACCGGCGTGCGGTCCGACTCCAGCTTCAGGAGCGCCGAAGTGAAGTCTTGCTCGGTCTGCAGTGCCGGCGTCAGCAGTTGCGTCTTGCCCTGATAGTCCAGCACCAGGGTGCCAGCCTCCGTGACCGAGTACTTCTTAACGTCCGCGACGTCGGTGTCAAAGCTCGCGCTGCGGTAGACGACGCGAGGGCTCGCGGCCTGGTACAGGGCGACGAGGGCCTCGGCCTGGGCCTGCCCGTTTCCGGGAGCGGATTGGAACAGCCCGATCACATTCAGGTCCGAGCTGAGGCGCTTGGCGACGAGCACCGACTGCGGCGCCAGCGTGTTGAGGCCGCTGCGAGTGAGGTCCCACGATTGCGTGCCGCGCGACGCGAGCACGTTCAACGCGACCAGCACGACGAGCGCGAGCAAGCTCATCAGCAGCGCGGCCGACCCCGAACGGACGCGCCCCTTCAACGCCAGCGCCTCGCACCGAGCAGCCGTGTCATGAGGAACAGCGCGCCAATGCCCAGGCTCAGGAAGTACACGCTGTCCTTGAGCGTCACCTGGCCGAGGCTGAACGACTGAAAGCGGTTCGACGCGCCGGCGTACTGGAACACTGCGTTGGCCGGAGGGGCGGTGAAGAATCCGAGCAGCGTGCCGGCGTACCAGGTGAGCAGCAGGATCGCGAGGGTGACGAAGAACGAGACGATCTGGTTCTGCGTGAGACCTGACGCGAGGACTCCGATGGCGGCGGCGGCGCCACCGGCGAGCAGCAGGCCGATGTAGGTGGCGGCGATGAGGCCCAGATCAAGCGTCTCCAGGTGTCCCGGCACGTAGACCGCGAGCAGCACGACGTAGACGAGCGTCGCAACCAGCACCAGCACGTAGAAGGCAAAGGCGCCGAGCCACTTACCGGTCGCGACCTCCCAATCGCGCACTGGCGACGTCAGGAGCAGCTCGAGGGTTCCTTCGCTGCGCTCCTCGGCGAACGATCTCATCGTCATGACCGGGATCAGAACGGGCAGCAGGAAGCTGGTGATGACGCCGAAAACGCCGTCCATGGTGGCGGCCTGCCCGCCGAGCACCGGGACCACGAAACCGAACGCCGAGGTCAACAGGATGAACAGCGCCGCGACGACCCAGCCGGCAGGCGAGACGAAAAGGGCGGTCAAATCGCGGCGCGCGATCGCCGCGGCCCGAATCACGACGGCTCTTCGGTGGTCAGGTGCATGAACACGTCTTCCAGGCTCAGGGTTCTTGCCGATAGCTCGCGCAAGGCCAAGCCCGCCTGGACGACAGCGCGCGCGAGCTCGTCGCGCATGTCGGCCTTCGAGGTCTTGACCACCACCCGCCAGTCCCCCTCGCCCGCCGGGCTGATCGCCATCTGGTCCACTCCGGGCAGCGCCTTGACAACATGCTCGATCTCATCCCGGTCGCCGTGGAGGACCATCTCGATCTCGGCGCCCTCCGCTCCCGCGACGGTGCGGGCGAGGTTTGCGGGGGTGTCGTCCGCGACCAGGCGCCCCTGGTTGATGATCAGCACCCGCTCACACGTCGCTGAGACTTCGGGAAGGATGTGGCTCGAGAGCACCACCGTGTGCTCGCGCCCGAGCGCCTTAATGAGCTCGCGCGTTTCGCGCGTCTGGGCCGGGTCGAGGCCTGCTGTCGGCTCGTCGAGAATCAGCACCTGGGGGTCATGCACGATCGCCTGCGCGAGGCCGACACGCTGGCGAAGGCCGCGTGAGAGCCGGCCGATCACCTCGTGCCGCCGGTCGGTCAGTCCGCAGACCTCGACCGCCTCGTCCACCCGGGCGCGCCGTTTCGATGCAGGCACGCCCCGCAGCCGGCACATCATGTCGAGGAAGCTCGCGACGCGCATCTCCTTGTATAGAGGCGTCGTCTCGGGCAGGTAGCCGATGTGGCGTCGCGCCTCCAGGGAATGGTCGACGAGGTCGAAACCCGCCACGCTGGCAGTTCCTGAACTGGGGCCCAGATAACCGGTGAGGATCCGCATCGTGGTCGACTTGCCCGCGCCATTCGGCCCCAAAAAGCCGAGCACCTGGCCGCGCGGGACGGAGAAGGTCAGGTCCTGGATCGCGGGGCGGTCGGCGTAATACCGCGTCAACCCCTGGACTTCGATCAAAGCCAGAGGAATTGTAGGGAGGGTGACCCGCTGCTCTAGCCGGTCAAATCGAAGCTGTCGAGGTTCCCCGCGGCGGCAGACCACTGGGCGTCAACTCTGTCCACGTGCGCCATCTGCGGGCCACGCTGGGCGGATTGCTCGAGCCGTTCCAGGTCCGCCCGGCCGCCTTCGGCCACGAACTCCACGGTCCCGTCGTCGCGGTTGCGCACCCAACCCCTGAGGCCCAGGCGCCGTGCCTCCCGCATCAGGAAATACCGAAACCCGACTCCCTGCACACCGCCATGCACCACGCCCTGCAAGCGTTCCACACTCCCGAGGTTATATGTTGCCCGCATGCCAATATCCAGCATCGTGGCCATCGGCGACGAGCTCGTCGGCGGGTTTACGCTGGATACCAACTCCCACTGGCTCGCCGAACGCTTGCGCCTGCTCGGCTTCCCGCTCAAGCGCATCACCGCGATCCGCGACCGCCCGCATGAGATCGTGGAACAGGTCCGCCGTGAGCTGGGCGACGAAGAGGTGACGCACGTTTTCTGCTCCGGCGGGCTGGGCCCAACGCCCGACGATCGCACGTTCGCAGCGCTGGCCGAGGCCCTCGGCCGCGAGCTCGTCGTGTGGGAAGAGACGCGTGCCCGTATCGAACGCCGTGTGGAGCGCATGCACGCGGCGGGCCTCCTGGATTCGCCCGTTGTCACAGAGGGGAATCTCCGTATGGCTCGCATTCCCGCAGAGCCCGCCCACGTGTTCAAGAACCGCAGGGGCATGGCCCCTGGAGTCGTCTACGCAGCAAGCGGAAAACAGATCTTCGTGCTCCCGGGTGTCCCGCTGGAGCTGATGTCCATCTTCACCGAGGAGCTGGAACCCCAGTTTCTTTCGGCCGGTTCTGCCGCGACCGTTCGTGAGCTTCGCTACACGTTTGCCGTCGAGGCACGCTTTTACCCGCTGATGAAAGAGCTCGAGCAGACTTACCCGGACGTCTCTGTCGGCTCGTATCCGAACTTCGAGACCAAGGAGCTGGTCATCCGCTGCCTCGGCGCCGATCCCAAGCGGGTCGATGCCGTGATCGATCTCGTGCGCCGCCGCTCGGCCGCGCTCGGGATGGTCGCTTCGATCTAAGTCCGGAGCTTGCGCTCGAGGAGCGAGCGCTCTGCTGGGTTCTGGCAAAGGTCGAGGGCGCGCAGGCGAGCCGCGCGGGCAAGGACGTTTTCGCCGACCCGATCCAGTAGGTCGGCTCGCGCCGCATGGAACAGGTGGTAGCCCTCGAGCGAGATGGCCAGGTCGTTGACCTCACCCAGGGCGACCTCTGGGCCGGCGAAATGGCTGAGCGCGACCGCACGATTCAGCCTCACCACGGGGCTGTCCGCCATCCGGACCAGGGAGTCGTAGAGCAGCACGATCTGGTGCCAGTCCGTCTCGTCCCACGATCGGGCCTCGGAGTGCAGGGCCGCGATCGCGCCCTGGACCTGGTACGGCCCGGTCGCGTGCATCGCGCCGGCGCGCTCGAGGAGCTCGATGCCCTGGGCGATCGCAGCCCCGTCCCAGAGCGATCGGTCCTGGTCCGGAAGCAGCACCATCTCGCCGGACCCGTCGAACCGAGCCCTCGAACGCGCGAGGTTGAGCTTCATCAGCGCGAGGAGGCCGATGACCTCGGGCTGGTCGGGCATGAGGGTCGCCACCAGGCGGGTGAGCCACACCGCATCATCGGCCAGGTCGCGCCGCATCGCGACATGTGTGCCGCGGCTCAGGTAGCCCTCGTTGAACATCAGGTAGAGGACTGCCAGCACTCCGTCCAGTCGTCCGGCGAGCTCGGTCGCGTCTGGGATCCGGTAAGGGATATGCGCGTCGACGATCTTTCTCTTCGCGCGGACGATGCGCTGGGCCACGGTCACCTCGTTGAGGAGGAAGGCGCTGGCGATCTCGCCGGTCGTGAACCCGGCCACGGCACGGAGGGTCAGCGCGACTTGCGCCTCCTGGGAGAGGGCGGGGTGGCAGCACGTGAAGATCAGCCGGAGGCGGTCATCCGCCTCGGTCGGTTCAGGCGCCAACGGCGATCGCTCCAGGAGCGCGAGCTTCTCGCGATAGCTCTTGTCGCGACGGAGGATGTCGATGGCCCGCCTCCGCGCTGTGGTCATCAACCACGCCCCCGGGTTGTCGGGGATGCCCTGTTCCGGCCATTTTTCGAGCGCCACGACGAGGCTGTCCTGGACGACCTCTTCCGCCAGGTCGAAGTCGCCCAGCACGCGGACCAGTGCCGCGGTCAGCCGGCCGGCCTCCTCGCGGAAGACGGCAGCGACTGCTGCCTCTGCGGCGGTATATGTCCCTTCAGCCGTTCGCAGGGGTCTCCGACATCCTTGCGCGCGACTCCTCGATCTCCGCGGAGTGGTCCACCACGGGCCGCACCTCGACGATCCGGTCCTCTCCGCCTCCCGGCCAAAGCTTGGCCATGGCCAGCGCCTCGTCTAGGTCTTTCACCTCGACGATCGCGAATCCGCCAATCACCTCTTTGGCCTCGATGAAGGGTCCGTCAGTGACGATGGGCTTGCCGTTCTTGAACCGGACGGTCGTGGCGCTGTTGGGACCCAGGAGCTCCTCACCGCCGACGATTTGCCCCGTCTTGCTGTGGTCCTCGAACCACTTGTTGACATGCTGGTATGCAGCCGCCAACTGCTCCTTGGGTAGGTTCTCCCAGACTGCCTGGCTTTCGATGCTGTCGACAAACATCAGGACGTACTTCATGCCGATCCTCCTGTCAGGGCGGTCTTGAACGCCGCTTCATTTTCACGACGAACGGCGCCGGCCGATTTCGACAAGCCTACGAGCCGGTGAACTCCGGCTCCTGTTTCGAAAGGAAGGACATGATCCCGATCGCGGCGTCGGTGCTCAAGGCCGCACGGGCAAAGTTGCCCGCTTCGACGTCCAGCGCCTCGTCCAGCGGGAGGTCGAAGCCGCGTCGCACGGCGTCCTTGATCATCGCGATCGCGAACGTGGCTGACCTGGCCAGCTTGCCCGCCAGCCCGTCGACCGTCGATTGGTAATCGATCGGTGCCACCGCGATGTCGACCCACCCCACCGCCGCCGCTTCGTGGGCCGACAGGCGCGTCGACTCGATCATGTAGCGCAGCGCCTTCGCCCTTCCGATCAGGCGCGGAAGGCGCTGCGTGCCTCCGGCTCCCGGGATGATGCCGAGCGAAGACTCGGTCTGCCCGATCCGCGATCGTCCGTCCTCCACCATGACCCTGAAATCGCAGCAAAGCGTCAGCTCGCTCCCACCCCCGAGCGCGTGGCCGTTGATGGCCGCGATCACCGGCTTGGGGCATCGCTCGATGGCTGAGAAGTGTTCGTTCATGCGCTTCATGAAGGCGGCGACCTGGTCCGCCGCGTCAGTTGAGGTGCGATCGATGCTGCCCAGCATGCCGAGGTCCGCGCCGACGCTGAAATACTTCTCGTATTCAGACGCAAGCACGATGACACGCACTTCTGGGTCCTCGCCCAGCTCGTTGAAGGCGGAGGCGATCTCCTGCATCAATTCCTCCGCGATCGCGTTCAAGCCGTTGCGATGCATGACCACGCGGGCGATTGCGCCATCCCGTCGGACGTCGACGAACTCGCTCATCAGGCAGTGAACAGGGGGATGCCACCGGCGACCTCGATCACCGCCCCGGTGATGTAGCCCGCCTCGTTCGAGCACAGGAACGCGATCGTGTTGGCGATGTCCTCGGGCTGGCCAAACCGCTTGAACACGGTGCGAGCCTTGAACCGCTCGTAAAGCGGGTTGGTGTCGGCCGCGGCCTTGCCGGCCTCGGACTCGATGATCCCGGGAGCGATCGCGTTGGACGTGATGTTGTGGCGGCCACCTTCGAGAGCCGCGGTCTTGGCCAGGCCGATCAGAGCCGCTTTGGTGGACGAATAGCTCGCCTGGCCGAAGCCGCCAAGGGTTCCCGCGATCGATGACATGAAGACCAGGCGGCCCCACTTGTTCTCGACCAGGTAGGGCCAGACCTCTTTCGTGCAATTGAACGCGCCGGTGAGGTTCACGCGCACGTCGCGGTCCCAGAGCTCGTACGACTGGTTCGGGATCTGCGCCGCGTGGTCGAGCGTCGCGGCGTTGTTGATGAGGATGTCGATCTTGCCGAACTCCTCCCTGACCTTCTTGAACACGTCACGCACCTGCTCGCGATTGGTCACATCCATCTTGATCGCGAGCGACCTGCGGCCCATCTTGCGAATCTCTTCGGCCGTGCTGTTGGAGTGCACCCAACCCTGTGACACGGCGACCTGAGCGAGCATGCTCCCCTGTGCCTCGGCCGTCTTCTGCAGCTCGGGGTCGTCCTCGACGAGCACGTCGGTGATGACGACGTCGGCTCCCTGGCGCGCCAAAGTGAGCGCGTCCTGGCGGCCCAGTCCACGCGAGGCTCCCGTGATGACCGCAACCCGTCCGGTGAGATCGAACATCGTTTACCCCCTGAGGTTGATGGTGCCGCGCGATCCGGCGATCGCGCGAGAGATGACCAGCCTCTGAATCTCCGCCGTGCCTTCCCAGATCTGGTAGATCTTCGCGTCGCGAAACCACTTCTCGACCGGGTACTCCTTGATGTACCCGTAGCCGCCGAGGACCTGGATGGCGTCCGTTGTGACCTCCATGGCGACGTCGCCCGCGAAGCATTTCGCCATCGACCCCTCGGCGCGCTCAAACGCCAGGCCCTGTGTCGCCATCCAGCCCGCCCGCCAGATGAGCAGCCGCGCGGCATCGATCTTCATCGCCATGTCGGCGAGCTTGAAGCCGATCGCCTCGTGCTGCCAAAGGGGCTTGCCGAACTGCTTGCGATCCTGGGCGTAGTCGAGGGCGAACTCATACGCCGCTCGCGCGATGCCCAGCGCGCCCGCGGCCACCGCGGGCCTCGTCGCCTCGAGGGTCATCAAGGCACCCAGCGCCCCTGGGCCGGCGTTCTCCGCATCCGGCTCGCCGCCCAGCCGGTAGTCCAGCGGTAGGTGGCAGTCCTCGAGGATCACCTGCGCCGTGTGGCTGGCGCGGACTCCCAGCTTCTGCTCCTTGCGCCCCATGCGCAGGCCGGGCGTGTCCCGCGGAACCAGGAAGGACGCGATGCCAGCTGGTCCCTTGGACGGATCGGTGTTCGCGTAGATGACGTGGTAGTCCGCAATCCCTCCGTTGGTGCAGAACTGTTTGGTTCCGTTGAGGACGTACCCGTCGCTGACGCGGGTGGCTCGTGTCTTCATCGACAGAGCGTCCGAGCCGGAATCGGGCTCGGTCAGGCCGAGACCTCCGAGCACGAGCTTGTCGGGGTTCGTGAACTCGGGCAGCCATCGCTTCTTCTGTGCTTCGGTGCCGCTGGCGCGGATACCGGCGATGGCCAGTCCCATCGACTGGATGCATACCCCAATGCCGGCGCAGCCCCAGCTGAGCTCCTCGTTGAGAATCAGCTCGGTCAGGAAATCAAGCCCCTGGCCGCCGTACTCCTCAGGCAAGAAGCCGGCGGGGCTCAGGCCAAGCTTGTGCGCCTTTTTGACGACCTCGTACGGAAATTCCTCGGTCTCGTCGAAGTGAGCGGCCACGGGCCGCATTTCCTTCTCCGCAAACTCATGCGCCAGCTCCTGGATCGCGACTTGTTCCGACGTGAGCGAGAAATCGAGCGGCATCAGTCGTGCTCCGCGACAGCCTTGGTCAGCACTGCCTCGCCTTTTTGATTGACGGCCTTCAAGTCCAGCTTGCCCGCAGTCAGAGGCTCGGCTGAAAACATCACCCTATCGCCCGGCACAACCATGCCCGCGAACCGGCAGTAAAGGCGTCGCAGTTTGTCGGGGCCGCCGGCAGCTTCGGTGGCGACCGTCGCCATCAACCCCATCTGGAGCATGCCGTGCGCGATCACGCCCGGCAGCCCGACTGTCCGCGCGAAATCGTCATCCAGATGGATCGGGTTGTGGTCGCCCGACGCTTCCGCGTACGCGGCGATCTGCTCTTTCGTGAACGTAACTTCGCGCCGGCTCACGAGCGGATCACGAAGAGAGCTTTCGACCGGCAGAGGGGTTGTCCCCGCGCGTCGGCGGTGTCGGTTTCAAACGTCACAAACCGCATGCCGCGGCGGCTGACGTCAGACGCCACGCGCCCCCGCGAGGTGACGGCCTCGTCCGGCCGTGGGTGACGCGCCCAGGTGAACTCCTGCTCGGCGTGCAGCAAACGAGCGAAATCGATGGCGGCCTGTGGATCGCCGAAGAGTTGGGGAGCGGTCGCCCCCAATGAATAGACCGCCGCGAAGGTGGGCGGCACGCCTTCCGACGGGTCGGCGCCGATCGCCCGCGCGAAGGCGGCCACGCGAGCCGGCTCGATCTGGAAATTCACCGGCGGATAGGTTCGCCCGGCGACACCTGCCGCGCCGGCACCCACCTCGCTGGTGCCTGACACGCGCTAAAGGGTAAGGCTCACAAACTCGCAGGCCTCGCCGCGAGTTCGCCCGGACCCAGATTTACGCCCTGTTCGGTCGAAGCCGCGCAAGGACCCTGCGCACCAGGAATGGACGCAACGAGCTCCAGGCCTCCATCACCGTAGAGCGCGACCCGGTGGCCACGTCTTCGGGAGCGTACGCAGCGACCATGAAGCCCCCCGCCAGCGCACCAACCGGCTCCGATGCTTCGGGGAAGCTTCGTTGGAGGCGCCGGCCGAGCTCCAGGGGAGTCTCGCCCGGCCGGCGTTTGGCGCCGGCCAGCTCAGACAGGGCGATCATGCGTTTCCACACGCCCATCACCGTGCGCGGTCTCAAGTAGCGCGCGATCGCCGCGACCAGCAAGAGGATGAGGGCGAGCAGAACTCCGAGGATGGTGGTCACCGTGCCGGCGTCAGGTGCCCTGAAGATCGCGGGCCCCGAACCTGTGTTGATCGGCTCGCGAAAGCCGGGAGGCAGGGCCGACGGCGATGCCGGGGTGCCGCCGGTGGTGGTGGTCCCACCCGGGACGCAGCTCTCGTCCCGCAGGCAGAGCGCCTCTCCCTGCGTGCCGCGGGTGATCGGCTCGTACCCGCCGGCGATGTCCGGTGTCGGCTCGAAAGGAATCCAGCCGTAGCCTGGGAAATACGACTCGACCCACGTGTGGGCGTCCTCGCCCGTCACCAAGAAGCTATTGGTGGTGCTGTCGAAGCTGCCAGGTCCAAACCCGTTGACCAGGCGGGTGGGGATGCCGAGCGAGCGCAGCATGTCTCCCATTGAGCTCGCGAAAAACTCGCAGTACCCCTGGTGAGAAACCTTCAAGAAATAGTAGAGGCGGTCCGTTCCGACGGGGGCCTGCGGGTAGCCGCTCAGCTTGTACGTGAAGTTCTGCGGGTCGCGCAGGTAGTTCTGAATCGCAGTGGCTTCGTCGTATGGATTGGTCGCGCCCGCGTCCTTGACGATCTGCAGAGCGAGGTCGTGGATATAGCTCATCACCTCGGGGCTGCGGTAGCCGGTCGCCGGCAGCGACGAGAACGGCTGAACCCAATCCGGGTAGTTGGTGCCCGCCGCCTTCAGCTCGGCATCGGTGGCCGAGGAGTACTCGACGGTCAGGTGGTAGGCGCCGGCCGAGGTCGGCGGCGAAGCCGAGGAAAGCCGGTCGATCGAGTACAGGTTTCCGATCGTGCTCAAGGGCAGGACGACCTGGGTCGCGACCGTGGGACGATCGACGTAGTAGAGCTCGCCTGGGTAGAAAACGATGTCCGCGTTGCCGATCGGAGGGCGCAGCATCTTTACATCGATTCCGGCGAACGCGAGCCCCGCATAGTTGTCTGCGTAGGTCGGAGCCTGGTCCTTTCCGATCGAGCGCCGCAGGCCCGGGGTCGCGGCGTAACGCCACTCACCGTTCACGGTCGACGTCACGTCGACACCGCGGAAGTAGATCGTGCTCGCGTAGTCGCCGACCTTCGTGTCCTTCGTGTAGGTGAAGACCGGATCTTTCGTGCGAGTGAGTGGCCCGCCAAGCGAGACATCGGTGGAAAACCCTGTGGTACCAGACCCACCCGGCCCGGTCCCAAGCGCGCCTGGTTGGCTGTTCAGCCTCTCCTGGAGCTGCGCCCAGTTCGAGAATAGGGTCGACTCCGCGTTCACGGTGCGGTCGGTGGTGGAGATCGGGGGAAGCAGGACCCCTAGCACGATCAGGGCCGCCATCGCGACCAGCCCGCTCTCCCAGAAGTCCCAACGCGCGTCGCCCGTCAGCTTGACGTGCGCGCGCGTCGCGCTGGCGATCGAGCCCGTGTAGTTCGTCCAGAGGAGAAGGGCCAGGGTCAGAACCAGGATGCTGAGCGTGTAGCCGTTCTGATTCGCCGGGAAATTGAGGAGGTTGGTGGCGAACGCGGCCGCGCCGGGGATCAGCCCCAACATCGGCTTGCGCCAGCGCAGCACGCACCAGCTCAACCAGGCACCAGTCACCCACATCAGCCAGCTGATCAGGAACAGGTAGAAAGACGGATCGTTGGCGGCTTCGCCGTCGGTGAGCCGGACCCACCAGATCGACACGAGGCGCACCGAGAAGCCGCCGGCGCCCAACAGGGCCGGGTCGAGCGGATGCGCAGCGTGCAGCGCCGGGCCCGCAGCGATCAACGCGACGATTGGGCCGAGGATGATGCCCAGGCCGAGACCGGCCGGCCAGGGGACCGGGAGCACGGCGAGCGCGGCCATGAGCACAGCACCGCCTAGCGCGACCAGCTGGATCACTTCGATACCCGGCACCCAGCCGGCTGTTGATGTCGAGCTCGCGACCGCGTAGGCCAAGAGGAAGACGATCAGCGCCGACCAGAGGACCCCGCCGCGCACCGACGAGCGCGCACGGCCCCAGAGCTCCCCTCCCGCGAGCGCCAGGCGCTGGCTAGGCGATGCGAATTGCATCCCTGGTCCTCACGAGGCGGGCGAAATCGTCGCCCTTGCGCACGACGTAGAGGTCGACGTCCTGTCCGAGGTCGAAGCTCGGGTTCTGGTCCGGACCGCCGAAGCTCCCGACGTCCAGGTAGAACACGATCAGCGTCGAGCGGCGTCCGCGTACCGATTGCAGCAGCCGGACCCAAGCGGGATCGGCGCTGGGGGTGATGACCGCGATCGCACGGCGGGGCAGCCGGCGGATCTTGTCCCACGCGAGCGTCTGGGTCAGCGGTGTACGGCCGTCAGCCTGCGCGAGCGCGAGGTAGTCGAGGATCAAGCGATCCTGCCGGACCGCGCGGTGCGGTTCGAGGATCGTCCCCTTGGAATCGTTCGCGATCAGCCCAACCTGCCGGCCCCTGCTGTGGACCTGGGAGGCCATCGACGCCGCGAGGCTCACGGCGTACTCGACCGTCGACTCCTCGCCTTCGCCCGAGTGCACGTTGCGGTCGAGGTCGAGCAGGATCCAGAGGTCGGTCGTAAGCGGCTGCTCGAAGGTCTTCGACATGAGCCGCCCATGCCGGGCGGAGAGCGCCCAGTGGATGCGGCCGAAGCTGTCGCCTGTCGTGTAATCGCGAACGCCTCCCGTCTCCGGCGGGTAGTCGGCCCACGCGCCGAAGCTGGGCGAGTTGCCCACCTGCTGGGCGCTCGGCGTGAGCAGGTCGGGAATGGGCCTGACCCGCGGGTAGACGAGGACCGACGTCCTTTGTGTGAGCTTGAGCTCCTTGTCGAAGAGGCCGAAAGGTTCGCGCACCCGCAGCGAGGTCGGTCCGAATGCGATCCAGCCCCGCCTGCGGTAAACGCCGCGGGACTTCCATTTCACGAGGTCGCCGCTGACTGAGATGACGCGGCCCGGCTGGTAATCGGGGATCTGGCTGAGGTCGCGGACCTCCACCCAGGGCGCCGGCACCCAGCCCGTCCGGCGGACCTCGATCGCTTCCTCGAACGACTCACCGACAGTCGGCGTGCCCGGGTTGAGACTGCGGGTGAACGTCATGCCGCGGATCGCAATTCGAGGCCACGCCCAGGCAACGACGAACAGCAGGCAGAGCGCGTATGCGAACGCGTAAGCCGGACGAATTCCGGTGAGCCACGTGAAAAAGAGGAGGATTCCGAGGGCAGCGGCGAGGGCGACCTTGCTCATGGGCCCCTAGTGGGAATTACCCGTCGTAGGCCATCTGGGGAACATGCTCGCGCTCCAGCAAGCCGGCGACCAGCTTGCCCGCGCTCTGGCCCTGCATCTCAGCGTTGGGCCGAAGGATGATGCGGTGCGCGAGCACCGGCTCCGCGAGTGCCTTGATGTCGTCCGGCAGGACATAGCTCCGACCCTGCACGGCAGCCAGCGCCTGGCTCGCGTGGAAGAGGTTGAGAGTACCTCGAGTGCTTGCGCCGAGGGCAACTTCCGGGTTCCCCCGCGTCCGGCCGACCAGGCGTGCGATGTACTCGCGTAGCTCCGGCTTCACGAACACCTCACGAACCGCGCTCTGCGCGGCCTTCAGCTCATTGGGAGAGACGACCGGCTGGAGCTCGAGCATCGGAGACTCGACCTTGTGCTGGTTCAGCAAGTTGGCCTCTTCCTTCTCGGAGAGGTAGCCAAGGCGCACCTTCATGAGGAACCGGTCGAGCTGAGCTTCGGGCAGCGGGAACGTGCCCGAATATTCGACCGGGTTCTGCGTCGCCATCACCATGAATGGCTTCGGGAGCGGGTGCGTCTCACCGTCGATCGTGACCTGGCGCTCCTCCATCGACTCGAGAAGCGCGGCCTGGGTCTTGGGGCTGGCGCGGTTGATCTCGTCCGCCAGCAGGATCTGGGCGAAAACCGGGCCGGGCCGGAACTCGAAGTCGTTGAGCTTCTGGTTGAAGGCGCGCACTCCGGTCACGTCCGACGGCAGCAGGTCGGGCGTGAACTGGATGCGGCGGAATGTGCAGTCAAGCGACCGTGCCAGGGCTTTGGCCAGCATCGTCTTGCCGACACCGGGCACGTCCTCGATCAGGAGGTGGCCCTCGCAGAGCAGCGTGACCAGACAGAGCCGAATCTCGTCTTCCTTGTTGACGATGGCGCGGCTGACGTTTGCCATGAAGGCATCAGCAACGCGAGTAACGACTTCGGCGGCCCCCACTCCGGCGATTATAGGTTCGTCCAGAGACCCGCCCATGTGGTTTGAATACGCGTGAGGGTCCATTTTGGTTCCGCTGGTTACCCGAGCGCGCTGGCGAGCGTGTGCATGACATGAGGATGGCCCTGGCGCTCCTGGTCCTGGCCTGCGCGGCGTGCGGCGCGATCACTCCCGCACCGGAGCCCGCGCTCGGGACGCCACTGACGTCGAGCCAGCTGAAGTTCAAAGTCATGGACTCCGTGGGCAAGCCGGTGTACTGCGACCCAGACGTCTATCCCATCGCCCGGCAGGGCGGAGAGGAGGCGAACGCCATCGCGCAGTACCCCGTCATCAAGGCGGACAGCGAGGCCTACGCCGCCATCGTCGCTCACGAAAACCTGCCCGCGGGCGACCTCACCGATACTCAGAAGCTCGTCCTCTACCGCGCCTGGAAGCTGCTCCAGGCGTTGACCCTCAATCAGGCCGGCGCGGATTACAACTTCTCATCCCGCGTCCAGTCCAGCACAGGCACCGCGTCCTACCTGTTGGTGACCGGAACCGTCCGGGTCGACGGGGTGGTCACGGTCAGCTCGCGCAATCCCACCGGGCCGCCGAACTGCCCGATCTGCCTCGCCGCGGCGACTCTCATCTCGACGCCCCAGGGCAACGTGCGCGTGACCGCGATCAAGCCGGGCATGTTGGTCTGGACGGCGACCGCCCAGGGCTCCCGAATCGCCGAACCGGTCCTGGAGATCGGGAGCACGCAGGTGCCGGCCGGTCACCTGATGGTCCACCTCGTGCTGGCCGACGGCCGCGAGGTACTGGCCTCGCCGGGCCACCGCACCGCGGATGGCCGCCCGCTCGGATCGCTGGCGGTAGGTGAACCGCTCGACGGTTCGACGATCGCACGGTGGGAGCTCGTCCCCTACTCGGGCGACCGCACGTACGACCTGCTGCCCGCCGGCGAAACGGGGACCTACTGGGCGAACGGCATCCTGCTGTCGAGCACCCTCTACGGGGTGGCTATGGGCCCGCGCACGCCGTAATCGCCTCTGACCTGTTCCGGTCGCCCGCAGTGTGATTTTGTTGCGCTAGCTGACTTCTTCTTCCTCGACCAGGCGCAGGTGGCCGCTGACGTCCAGGCCCAGGTGTCGCGCAAAGAAACCGGCGACCCGCTCGACGTAGAGGGGCCGGTCGGCGAAATACGCGCCGGTGTGTGGCGCTCCCTGAACGATCCAGATCTCGCGCGGTCCCCGATACGCGTCGTAAAGACGCCGGCTGTGGTTGACAGATGTCACGTCGTCCGCGCCGCCGTGGATGAAAAACAGCGGCCGGGGCTCGAGCGAGCTGAGCACGTCCTTCGGACTGCAGTCGGAGATCCGGCTTCGCGTACGCAGCCGCAGCATTACTCCGGCCAGCCAGACGAACGGCGAACCCGGGAGCTTCGAGGTGCGACGAACGTTCTCGATCAACAACGTGCGAAGGTCGCTGAACGGGCTGTCCAGCACCAAGGCCTGTACCCCCGGCTCCCCGGCCGCGCCGAGCAGGGAGACCACGGCGCCCATCGAGTAGCCCAGGAGTCCGATGCGCGTTTTGGCGATCCGCTTTCGCGCAAACGCGATGACGGCCTGGAGCTCGAGCACCTCTTTGATTCCAAACGTGATCGGCGCGCGGTCGCTGCCCGGCATGCCGCGGTACGAGTAGAGGATCACGTTGAAACCCTTGCGCCAGAGTGCGACCGAGATCCCCAATGAACCCTGGCGCTGCCCTTTGTGCCCTCCGGAGACGATGACCGTCTGCGGCGAGCCGGGCTGCCGGAAATGCCAGGCACCGAAGCTCACGCCGTCGGCAGTGACGAGTTCGACCTCTTCGTAGTCGGCCTGGAACTCGAATGGCGTGAACGTGAAATCGTCCAGGAAAGACGGCCTGTTGGGAACAAATGCGCGGCGGTAGAGCTGATACGACAGCACGACATAAAGGACCAGCACTACGGCTCCGGCGAGAGCCGCATACGTCATCAAAGACACCTTGGTCGAAGTCTAATGACGAGGCGAGGACTTGGCCGGTGCTGCTGGGTTCCCGGCGAGCGCTTCCTCGTAGCGTCCCAACACGAAGAGCAGCAGGCTAAGCCGGTTGAGCCAACGGCGCACCTGTTGGTTCTTGAGTCCGTCTGCCCGCTCGAGCGACACGCAGCGCCGCTCCGCCCGGCGCGTGACTGCGCGCGCGAGATCCAGGGCCCCCGAGGCTGGCGTGGCGCCCGGCAGGATGAAGCCGTCGGGCATGGTCACCGACTGCTCCAGCTCGGCGACAAGCGCGTCGAGCCTGTCCACCTGCTGCTCGGTGGTATGCGCAAATGACGCGCTCGAATCGGGGTTGGTCGCCAGCTCTGCGCCCAGAGCGTAGAGCCCGCGCTGCAGCTCTTCGCAGATCGTGCGGACGCGTTGATGCGGACTCAAAGACTTGGCGAGGCCGACCGCGCTCGACGCCTCGTCGATGGTGCCGTAGGCCTCGATTCGTGGATCGTCCTTGCGTGCGCGTCCGCCACCCAGGAGGCCGGTCGAGCCGTCGTCGCCCGATCCCGCAAGCTCGAGCATCTTCTTCTTGCGGGCCGCCACGTCCCGCTACTCGAAGACCCGGCTCAATTCGTATAGATCCCTGGGGACGCGACGGGTTTCTCTGACCACGTCGGCCAGGGGCACCACCTCGACGTCGCCGTTGCGCCGGATCGGGATCACGCCGCTCTTGCCGGCGACGATCAGCTCCACCGCAGCGACGCCGAGGCGAGTTGCCCAGATCCTGTCGGTGGGCGTTGGCGATCCGCCACGCTGCAGGTGCCCGAGCACCGTCACGCGCGTCTCGAATCCGGTCTCACGCTCAACGTTGCCGGCGAGGAGGTCGCCGATCCCGCGCTTGGCGAGCCGGATGTGGCCGAAAGCGTCCTGCTCGGCCTGCTCACCGGCCGCCGCCTCGAGCTCGGGGATCTTCGCGCCCTCCGCGACGACGATGATGCTGAACAGCTTGCCTTCACCACGCCGGCGGTAGAGGTGCGCGACCACTTCCCTGAGCGTGACCTCGAACTCAGGGATGAGGATCAGGTCAGCGCCGCCGGCGATGCCCCCCATCATCCCGACCCAGCCCGCGTCACGTCCCATGACCTCGACGACCATTACGCGATGGTGCGCGGAGGCCGTCGTGTGCAGCCGGTCGAGCGCCTCGGTCACGACGCCGACCGCAGTGTCGAACCCGATGCAGAACTCCGTCACCGAGAGGTCGTTGTCGATGGTCTTCGGCACACCCACTGTCGGGAACCCGGCCTCGTGGAGGGCCGCCGCGACGCTCAACGTGTCGTCACCACCGATGGGAACCAGGGCGTCGATCCCGCTGTGGCGCAGCGCCTTGATCACGCGCGCGATTCCGTCCTTTTCTTTCAACGGGTTGGTGCGCGAGGTGCCCAGGATGGTGCCGCCAAGCGGCAGGATTCCACGCACGCTGGCGGGCGTCAGGTCGTCGATCAAACCTTCTTCGATGCAGCCGGCCCAGCCGTTCTGAACTCCACTCACCTGGTGTCCGAGCTGGAATGCGCGCCGGGCCACCGCCCGGATCGCCGCATTGAGCCCCGGCGCGTCGCCGCCCCCGGTCAGGATTCCGATTCGCACGGGGATAGGTTAAAGCGTCCCGTGTTTGGGTCAGGCGGCGGCCAGGCTTTCCAAAAGCTCGACGAGCGTCACCTCGGCCAGCGAACCGAGCAGGAGGTCGGCCTGCCCAAGGTCGAGCTGGGCCGTGATCGAGTTGGGGATGGCCACGCAGCGCATGCCGGCGCGCTTGGCGGCAAGCACCCCGTTCGGCGAGTCTTCGATCGCGATCGCCTCGGAGGCACGCACGCCGAGGCACTCGAGCACGGCGAGATAAAGGTCTGGCTCCGGCTTGGCGTTGGCCACGTCATCGCGGCAGCGCATGCACTCGAAGCTCTCCAGGATGCCCAGACGTGCGAGATGTCCTCTCACCCATTCGGTTGTCGAGCTCGACGCGACGCCGAGCTTCAAACCCATCGCCTTCGCCTCCGCGATGCGCCGCAGGACACCCGGCAGCACCTCCTGGGCGAGGATCATCTCAGTCCTGCGGCCGATCCTGCGGTCGAGCTCCTCTTGCGGAAGGGACCGTCCCAGCCGCTCCTCGAGGTGGTGTTGGGGATGGAAGCCGGCCGTGGTCGACCCGACGATCTGCACCCAGCGCTCGAACGGGAGCTGCTCGCCGTGCGCCTCATAGACCTCGAGCCAGGAGCGGTACACGGGCTCCTCGGTGTCGAGGATCAAGCCGTCGAAGTCGAAGACGATGGCCCGGATCATCGCTCCAACTGTAGCCAGGCCCGTGCCAATTGCTTAGGATCGCCGTGGTCGTGTCCATGAGGCTGTCCAGTGACTGAAGAAACTTATAAGCCGAGCCCGCGCCAGGCAGAACGGGGCACCGTCGCCGGCTGGATCGGCGCGGCGCTCCCGGGCTTGGCGCTCGTCTCGGTGGCGGTAATGCTGTTCCTCCTGTTCGGCGTGCTCGACGCGATTCACTACATCTCGATCCACGATTTCTTCACGCCCGACGCAACCGCCGCAGGAGGTGTGCTCGGTCTTGTGGGCAGCGCCGAAGGCGTTGTCCTGAGCATCGTCATCGTGGCGGTCGTCTTCGGCATCCAAACGACCTCCTCCAGGTACTCGCCGCGAATCATCGGCATCTTCACCCGCAACCCTCTGAACGCGCTAGTCCTCAGCTTCGCGCTCGCTTCGATCCTCTACACGTTCCTCGTCCGCAGCGAGGTGAAGGCGAACTACACACCGATCATCAGCGTGGTCGTCTCAGAGGTGCTCGCCCTGATCAACTTCGCCATCCTGCTGCCTTACGTCAGCTACATCTTCGAGGTGATGCGGGCGGAGACGCTGGTCGAAAGCATCATGCGGCGCGCCAAACGCGAGCTGAGAGCCGCCGCCGGCAGCAAGCACGCGCGCCGGCACCGGGACGCGCTCATGACGTCGATCGCCCAGGTGACAGACATCGCGTTCGGTTCCATCCAGCTCGGGGACATGCCAGTTTGCGTCCTCACGATCGATGTCTTGGGCCGGTTCGTCGCGGAAGACTACCTGCAGGTCAAGAAGGGTTTTGCCCTCGAGTGGTTCCAGGTCAGCCACGCCGAGATGCCCGGTGCCTCCGACCAGATCGTGGCCGAGGTGAACCGCGCTCAGACGTGGTTCGCGTACACCATCATGTCGAGCTTCGTCGACATGGTCGGCCTCACGCCCGTGCACCGCAAAGAGGCCGTGCATGCCATCGCGGTGGCCACTCGCGACGCGGGAATCGCCGCCATCCAGGCGGGCGACTCAGAGGTCGCTGAACTCTGCATTCGGTTCTTCAACACCTACCTGCGGGCGTCCATCAACCGGTCCGCGCCGACTTTCGCCTCGGGGATCATGAACGAATACCGCCGGTTCGCGATCGGGGCGCTCGAATGGCGCCCAGACCTCTCCGTGGAGGCGGCGGCCCACTTGCTCCGCTACGGCCGCCACTTCGAAGAGGCGGGCATGCCGGCAACCCTGGGCGCCGCGGCCGAAGACGTCGCCGACCTCGCCATCGAGGCTAGGGCTCGCGACCCGCAGGTGTCGCTGCGGCTGGCGCGCCTCCTCGTCCGCAACCTCCTCGATTTGACCCCGAACGCGCGCCCGATCGGGCTCAACGGGTTGTTCAAAGGCGTCGCCAAGCTGACCTTCTGGGCGATGGCCGCCGAGCAGAAGGACATCGCACACGTGCTCGTGGAAGGCATCGCCGCCGCGCCGCCCGATTTCGTCGATGCTGCGCTCGACCGGATGGAGTCCATGCAGAACGGCCTCTTCTGGGAGGTCAACGAGCGCGTCATCGCCTTCGACTGGGTCGAGCAGTCGCTGCGCGCGGAGATCCCGCGATTGCGAGCCGCCCTGCGCCGCGCCAAGGCGACAGGGAACGGGCTGGCGGTGGAGCTGGAGGAGGTCGCGGCGGTGGCGCCCGACCTCGTGCAGCCCGAGCCGGCGGCGACGCCCGAGCGGAAGACGCCGGTCGCTACGCCGGAACCGGCCGATTGATCATCGCGGTCGAGGCCGTTTCGAAGTAGTCGAGCAGGGCCTTGCGTACAGCCGGCGCCAGGTCGAGCGAATCGAGCGCCGCCGTCATGTTGCGCAGCCACGCGTCTCGTTCCTTCTGGCCGATCGCAAAGGGCTGGTGGCGCATGCGCAGGCGCGGATGGCCGCGCAGCTCGCTGTAGGTCGATGGTCCGCCCCAGTACTGGATCAAGAAAAGCGTGAGCCGCTCGGTGGCGCCTGAGAGGTCCTCCTCGGGGTAGACCGCCCGCAGCACCTCGTCCTGCGGGACCCGGTCGTAAAACCGTTCGACGAGGAGCCTGAAGGTCTTCTCGCCGCCCGCTAGCTCGTAGACGCTCCGGTTCAGCACCGCGCTGATCCTACGTGCCAATAAAATATGCCGGCCCAAATGCGTGAACAGATGCGCAATCAGTTCCTCGGGACCCTGATGTTTCTCATCATCCAGTTCTTGCTGGGCATGTCGGTCAACCTCTTCGTCACCATTCCCACCCACCATCCGGGCGCCAACCCGCCCGAATACTTCAGCGGAGTCGTGCAGAGCGTCGCGTGGGCGATCCTCCACGGCCCCGTGCTCCTGATCATCCACGCAAGCCTCGGATTGTTGCTGGTTTTGAATGCGTTGGGTCTGCTGATCGCCTCTATCAGGGCGCGAGCCAGGGACCTTATCTGGGTTACGTCCCTTGGCTTGTTCGGCGTCCTGGCGGCGGGCTTCAATGGCGGAAGCTTCCTCAACTACAACCAGGATTTCAGCTCGATGATCATGGCGACTTTTTTTGCATGGGCCGTAGTCGCATACACGGTGGGCCTTTTCGTAACCGGCCGGCCGGCAGCTGCTCCGACCTCAGCCTGAGGCGACGCCCGCGCCGGCCAGGATCTCGGCCGTCGGCCGCACGATCGCCTGTCCGGCCTTGAGACCGGTCTTCTCGAGGTAACGCTCGACGATTCGCCGTCCGACGGCATATCCGCCCATGTGCGGTATTCCCACAGG
>DATMKM010000075.1:0-14249 GCA_035571315.1 Candidatus Acidiferrum sp. | reverse complement strand
GCGCGGGCGGCGGGGGCTCCGTCGCCTTCGTCAACCAGCACGAGCTGCATGTCCGAACGCTGCCCGACCAGCCTTTGCAGCAGCGGCATCTCGGCCCGGCAAGGCGGGCAATATGACGCCCAGAAGTTGATCACCGCGGGTTTGCCGGCGAGATTCGCGAGCGTGACGCGCCGGCCGTCCGTGCCCGTCAATGTGAATGGCGGCGCCGCGCCACCGGCCGCGGACGGCGGGGGCTGCGGGCCCGCGATCGTGACCAGCGCTTGAAGCACGTCCGGCGCTCCCCAGCCGTCGCCGCCGGAGGCGAGCTCGTGCAGGCCCGCCGGATTCAGGCCGGTGATCAATCCCGGCGGCATTCCCGAGCCGACGTCAGGCGCGCCCCGATAGACCAGGCGCACGTATCCGTGGCTGTCGACGAGCGCGAGGGTCGAGGTGTGAACGTTGCCTGAGGCGAGCTGCACCCCGAACGGTTTCCAGAACGCGGTGACCGCGTCGGCGCTGCCCGTCGCAAACGTCCACGGCGCATTGATCTTGTGCGCGTAAGCGCTGAGGATGGCCGGGGTGTCGGTGGCCGGATCGGTCGTGACCTCGAGAAGCAACACCCCGGCGGGCATGTGCTGCTCGATCTCGAAAAACAACGCCGCATACAGGGGACATGTCTCGTGACAGGTCGTGTTGAAAGCGGCGATCACGAGGTCCTTACCCGCGGTGCTTACCGGGTCGAGCGGCAGCCCCGTCTGGTCTGTCAGGTCGTAGTTGGGCATCGCCACGAACTTGCCCGAGAGCTCTCCAAGGCCCAGGTTGACCTCGTCGTTGCCCGCGTACGCGGACCCGGTGATGAGGTGGCCGGAGTCCACGCCAAGGAGCAGCGGTTCCACCTGGCCGGCGGTGACCGTGATCGAAACGCGCTGGATGTCGCCTCCCAACCGAACCGCGTCGTAGGCGCCGGCCGGCAGCGAAACGGCGGTCATGTCGCGCTCCGCGGGAGCAGCCGGAGCCGCTCCGGAGACGTCACCGAGCGACACCCACTGCCCGCCGCCGTGGACCATCAGGGCCGAGCGAGAGAGCGAGCCGTCGGTCTTGCCCGCGACCGCCACGACCAGCGTGCCGGTGGCCGCCTGGGCCCGCGGCACCGCAAGGTAGAACACGAGGGCGAGGAGAGCCACGCCCGCGGCCACCAGCCAGAGGACCCTCGCGCTTCTGGGCAGCTAGGCCACCGCCAGGGGTGGGCCGCCGTAGCGGGCGGCCACGTGGTCGATGTAGGCAGCGCAGATCTCCGCCACGGCTGGGCTGTGGATCTGGATCACGTTCTCCGCGTTCATCTCACCGCTGTGTGACAGGTTGAAGCTCCCGGCGTAGACGTAATCATCCGTGACCAGGAGCTTCGCGTGCATGAAGTCGTGCACCGTCCCTCTCGCGTAGGGGGTCGAGCGCTTGGCCCCGAACTTGATCGCAGCCACGATCGCGCGGAACGCGGTGGCCTTCCAGGCGGCGGTGCCCGTGGTGGCCCACTGGCGCAGCACCTCGTCCATCTGAGTCGCGTCGTACACACCGGCGATGTTGACGCCGGGGTGCTCGACCACCTCGGCAAGCGTGCCAAGGATCGGGCCGGAGGTAATGACCGGCGAGCAGATGCGGATGCGTTTTTGGGCGGTCGAGATCGACCTGGCCATGGCGTGGACCAACTTGTCGGCTCGCCCCGGACAGAAGTAGGGGCGCACCTCGGTGCCGTCGGGAAGCGACGACCAGCCGGCGGAGATCCGGCCCGACAGCGCCACGACCGGTTTCTGCCAGAGCTCTTCGAAGTTGGCGTGGTAGGCGGACGCAAGGTCTCCTGAGGCGACGGTCAGGATCACGTTCTCTTCGCGGGTCCACGAATCGTTGGTCCAGTTCATGGAACCGCTGAGTAAAGCGGCCTGCGGCTGGCCGGCGTCCCGCACGACGTACTTGTGGTGCATCAGGTCGGGCACACCGGAGACGGGCTTGATCTGCACGCCGATCGCGCGGAGTCGGTCGACGAACGCCAAGTCGATCTCCGGTGGAGGAGGGACCGGGATCGTCTGCGCGTGATCCTGGTTGAAGAGCAACCGCACCGGCACGCCTCGCTTCACGGCACGGTCGAAGGCGCCGAACAGAGTGGTCCCTGCAGCGTCCACCAGGCGCAGGTCGTAAATCGCGATGTCCAGCGTGGACGTTGCGCCGTCGAGAAAGGAGGTGACACGCTGCGCGATGGCGTCGGCGGTCTGACCGCCGTCGGTGAGAAAGAAGAGGTCGAGCGGAGGGTTCGCCGCTATAGCGGGTCCGCCTTGCCTTCCCCGAGCTGTTCGCGTGGCTCTTTGACTTTGACGGGGAGCGGGCGGGTAGCCATCTCGGCCGCTTCCTCGGGGTCGTCGGTGAAGCTCAGCAGCTTGAGATCCTCGGCGCCGATGGCGCCGGCTTTCAGCACGACGTTCTCGAGCCAGTCGATCAGCCCCTTCCAGTAGCTCGTGCCGTAAAGCACGATCGGGAAGTGCTCGATCTTCCCGGTCTGCGCTAGCGTCAGGGACTCGAAGAGCTCGTCAAGCGTGCCGATGCCGCCAGGAAATATCACGAACCCGCGGGCGTACTTGACGAACATGTTCTTGCGCACGAAGAAGTACCGGAACTCGACGCCTAGGTCGACGTACTTGTTGAGCGCCTGCTCTTGCGGCAGCTCGATGTTGCAGCCGACCGACAGGCCACCCGCCTCGTGGCAGCCCTTGTTGACGGCTTCCATGATCCCCGGCCCGCCGCCCGTGATGACGGCGAAACCGCGCCGTGCGAGCGCGCCGCCGAGCTCGATGCCCTGTTTGTAGTACGGATCGTCCGGCTTGGACCGCGCGGACCCGAAGACCGTGACGGCCGGCCCCACCTCGCCCAGGGCGTCGAAGCCCTCGACGAATTCGGAGAGGATGCGCAGGACGCGCCACGGATCGGCGTGATGGCTGAGCTCTTCGATCGCGTCGCGCTCGAGCAGCGCCTTGTCGGCGGGGGCCTGCTCGGTCGGGACGACGAGACGGCCGGCGCGTCGGCGTTCAGACATCCGGCTAAGCACTGGAAGTGGATTCGTTGGCTGTGCCCTCGTGGCCGCCGTTGGTCGCGACCGGCGCGCTGCCCGGGGCAGCGTCGGCATCCACGGAAATCGTGGCCCGCTTGACGCGCGAAGCCCGTTGCGGGGCGGTCTTGGTTCCGTTCGCCGGGGTTGCGTCGACCTCTGGCGCCTCTGCGGGCTCGGGCAACGCGGGCGTCTTGGTCTCGAGGGCTTCCGGAAGCGGGTTGGCCCTGATCGGCCGGGACGGGAGCCGGGAGGTTGAGTGGTCCGGCATCTCGAGCACTTGGTCGAGGTGAGCCCTCAACGAGGCGACCTCGGCCTCGAGCTCATGCACCCGCCGGCGGTGGCGCATGTGCTCGGAGAAGTGGTGGAGGCCGTCCATCCAGTGGTAGACGGTGCCGGCCAGCAGCACGATCGCCAGGGGTACCACTGCCACTGTCCAGAGCGGGATGCCGTCGATGTGAAAGACCGACCAGTGCACGTTGACCGTCGACAGGTTGCTGTATCCAAAGATGGTGGCGGCCGCACCGATCGCCAGGCCCACGACGAGGGCGCTTGCGAGCACGAACCGCTGCCAGAGATGAGTCAGGTCGGGCACCGGCCGAAGGTTACGCGGTTTGACTGGGCTTTCGATGCGTTTAGATCGGCCGCCAGATGACCGCGCGCTCGGGTGAATCGGGTCGAAGCCACGCCAGCAGGCTCTCGCCTTCGCGCTCGATCGCCTTGCGGTGCTTGACCGAGAGAGTGCTGAATGCGCTGAGCGACATGACGGCCCGGCCTCGGAGGGGCGCCTCCCATGCACCGGCGACGACGCCATCGACCAGGAAGGTCGGAAGTACGTCGCCGTTCTTGCGGATCACCACCTTCCTGATCGCCTCGGGGAGCACGCGCTCCCGCCGGTCGTAGGCGAGCAGCAGGTTGTCCCACTTGGGCAGAAATCGCACCGGCGCCTGGACGGCTTCGTGCGGGCGCGGAGCATGGCGCAGGTCGAGCAGCTTTGGCCCGTCCTCGGCCTCGAACGTGACGAGGTCGAGCGAGTCGAGCGCGGCCGAGAAGGTGCTGACCGAGCGACCCAACCACTGCGCCAGGTCCGCTCGGCTGGCCGGGCCGAAGGCTGAGAGATAGGAGGTCACGACCGCCCGCATGGCATCCCCCGGATCGGCGACGGGCAGCGGAGCGCGGCGGTAGCGGCTACCGGCAAAGTGTCCGAAGCGCGCGTCCTCGTGATGGTTGATCACGGCGCCGACCGAGACGACGACGCTGAACGACACCCAGTCGGGCAGGTCGGCCGGGATGCGGTGCCGGAACAACTCCTCGAGCTCTGGCTTCTTGAGCGCCTTGTCGTCCAGGGCGACCAGGATCTCCTCCCGCAGCGCCTCGACGTCGACTCCACGCTCGGCGAGCTGCCGGGGGCCTTCGGACCAGACGTGGCGCGGAAACCGCGAGGCGATCCTGAAGAGGTCGAACTGGCGCGCGCTGACCAAGTGCAGCGTTCCCCGCATCAGCGTCGCCTTGTAGACGAGGTGCGCCGCCAGCGCCGCCTCGAGCTCCTCCCGTTTGAAATCGCGTACCCGCGACCACAGGCCGATGTAAGGCGAAGGCGAGTACTGCGCCTGCATGCCCGCGAGGCGCTCGATCGCCGTCACGGCGTCGACGTCTGAGCGCTCCAGCAGCATCTGGCGCGCGAGCGTCCAGCGATTTAGCTGTCGGAGTGAGACCGGGGGCAGACTAGTGGATACGCTCCAGGAGGACGACCGGGATCTTGCGCGTCGTCTTTTTCCGGTAGTCGTGAAAGCCTGGGTTGATGTCGGCGTGCTGCGTGTAGAGGCGCTCGTACTCGTCGTCGTTCGCCACGTGCGCGCGCGCCTTGAACTTGTCCTTGCCCACCTCCACGGTGACCTCGGGGTGCTTGAGCAGGTTGTGGTACCAGGCCGGGTGCGTCGGCGCGCCTCCCTTGGAGGCGACGATCACGATGTGGTCTCCGTCGCGGGTGTACACGAGCGGGTTCTCTCGCACGTCGCCGGACTTTGCACCTTTGGTGGTGAGGATCAGCACTTCGCGGCCCTCGAATGGGCCCGAGGTGGCCTTTCCATTGGTCCGTAGGTCCTTGATCAAGTTGCGGTTGAAGTCTTGAAAGCTTGTACTCATCAAGGGTTTGATACCCACCTGACCGGCCCGATCATTCCAAGAACTGCTTCAATTTGGTTGTGGCCACCCCGACTCACGTCCGCTCCGACCAGTACGCCCAGCAGTTCGAATCCGCCCAGGACGAGTTCATCCGCCTCGTCGAATCGCTGAACGACGAGCAGTGGCACCTCGCGGGCAAGAACTTCCCCCAGCGCATCAACGACGAGGACGAGGGCCGGCCGGTCGGCGTGATCGCCCACCACGTCGCGACCAACGGCGACTACATCACAGAGCGGATTCAGACGATGCTGGCGGGCGGACCCCTGGCGCCGGTCAACATCCGCGCGGTCAACGCAGAGCACGCCAGGTCCCACGCCGGCGTGACCAAGGACGAGGTGCTGAGGCTTCTGAGAGCCAGCAAGGGCCGGATCGCCAATGCCGTGCGATCCATCCCGGATGACCAGCTCGACATTCAACGGAGCACGCCCGCCGGCCCGATGTCCGCCGCCGAACGCGTCGAGAAGGTGCTGATCGGACACATGAAGCAGCACCAGGGATCGATCGAAGGCGCCATCAAGTAGGCGCACCAGGTCCGGCCTGGTGGAGGTGGCGAGAATTGAACTCGCGTCCGAAGCAGAATCCCCCGAGATCTCTACGAGCGTGTTCAGGAATTTGATCTCGCCTGGCGGCTCCTCCTGACCGGATCCGCTTCAGCCAGCCGCGGTGCATGTCCCGCCCCAGGGCCGCAGCGCCCCTGGAGCGGCAATCCGGTCTATGTGATGCCGTACCCCAATCCGCCGGATTGACCGGGACGACACCCGGGATCTAAGTCCCGGGGCTTACGTCTCTACTGCTTACGCAGCGAGGGCGAAAGCGTTGGTCTTGTTGGCATTTGTAAAAACGCCTGCGCTGTAACGCGCGCGCCCTCGGCTCGCAATCCCGAAGCTCAACTGCCCCGTCGAAGCCAGACACCCCCACGAGGACGAACTTGGTTGCCCATGAATTCTACCCAAGCGCTGCCGCTTCTACACTGGACGCACTAATGGCGGTGAACCTCGACCAAATCGGGCGGGCCAGCCTGGTGGAGCTGGGTGACATCCGCATCGACGACGTGCTGTCCTTCATCGATCGGGGCATCGAGAACATGCCGAGCTACATGGACCTCTTCCGGCGCTGGGAGTCTCAGCAGTGGGCGGTGGGCGACCTCGACTTCACCCTCGACCGCGAAGACTGGCTGAACGCGACCGAGCTCGAGCGCAAGTCGACGCTCTGGTCACACCGCCTTTTCTTCAATGGAGAGGAGCGTGTAACCGCCACGCTGGCGCCGTTTGTCTGGGCCGCGCCCACCCCGGAGATCGAGATCTTCCTCTCGACCCAGATGGTCGACGAGGCCCGGCACACGGTGTTCTTCCAGCGCTGGTGGCAGGACGTGGTCGGCACAGAGGCCAAGGACCTGGGCGTGCTCCTGGCCGAGATCCGGCCGGACGCCAACGCAGGGTACAACGAGCTCTTTTACGAACGCCTGCCCTCCGCGGCCCAGCGCCTCGCGAGCAATCCGAAGGACTTCGACGCCTTCATCGAGGGCGTGACGATCTACCACATCATCGTCGAGGCGACGATCGCCCTCACCGGGCAGCGATTCGAGCTCGAGTCGATGCGCGAGCTCGGGAGCACCGACCGTGGCTTCTACCGCGGCTTCACCGCGGTGGCGCGCGACGAGTCCCGGCACGTGAGTTTCGGGATCAAAGTGCTGCAGGAGGCGGTGCGGGAAAACCCGCAGCGCTTCGCCCCATTGATCCAGCAGACGCTGATCGATTGCCTGCCACTGGTCACCGGCACACTTGACCCGCCAGATCCTCGCTACATCACGGAGTTCGGGCACACCGAGAGCGAGATCCTCCAGTTCGCGTTTGATTCGCTGAACAAGCGGCTGCGGGCGATTGGAATCAACCTGGCCGCCTGAGGCCCGGCCGCGACCCGAGGCGGAAATCGTGCGGATGGGTCCGGGCGACGACGATCGAGTGAGCGCGGCCGCCCACCTGTTCGACAACGCGCCGCAAGCCAAGGCACTCGCCCGCTTCCTGGCGGACCCGACGCACCACCTCTTGATCGCCTACTCGGCGGAGGTGCCGGCGGGGTTTGTCTCCGGCGTCGAAGTGACGCATCCTGACAAGGGGACCGAGATGTTCCTCTACGAGCTGGCGGTCGACACCGCCCACCGCCACCACGGCATCGGCACGGCCCTAGTGCGCGCGCTGACCGAGCTGGCCCGCAAGCAAGGGTGCTATGGAATGTGGGTGCTCGTCGACGACGAGAATGCCGCCGCCGCGGCGACCTATCGAAAAGCGGACGGAGATGTAGAGAGCCAGCCGCTCATGTTCAGCTGGCGGTTCTGAAGCAAGCCCAAAGCCTGATCGCCACTCAGCCGGGTCGCCCAACGAGCGCAACGCCACGGGGTCAGCGCGAGCCCGGCGACTCTCCCGCCTCGTGTTCCCGCAAGTGCGTGGCCACGTCCCACGTCCAGAACTCGACCACATGGCCGCCCGGGTCGGTGACGTAGGCCGCCCGCCCGCGCCCGTTTGCATATCGCGAGTGGTCGTGGTCGAGCAAGGTGTAGCCATGATCTCTGAGCCGCTTCACGACAGAGGCGTATGCGTCGGCCGGCAATCCCATGGCGTAGTGCACGTGCACGCCGCCGCGGCCGCCACCCAGCCCGATCTGCGGGCGCCACAGGCCGATGCGGGTTCTGTCACCGGCCATCACCCAAACCGTCTCGTCAGCCCAGCGCTCGACCACGGGGAATCCCAGGACCTCTGAGTAGAACTTCTCGGCTGCAGCGAGGTCGCCCTGCTCGAGCGTGATCTCACTCACGCCACTCACAGGCACCGCGCGCTGGCTCTCCGTCATCCGCGTCTCATCGCCCGTGCAATGTCCCTCTTGGCGTCGCGCTCGGCGATCGCCTCGCGCTTGTCGTACTGCTTCTTGCCTCGCGCCAGTCCGACTTCGACCTTCGCATGGTTGCGTGAGAAATAGACCCGCAGCGGGATCAGCGTGTATCCCTTCTGTCGCACTTTCCCGATCAGGCTCGAGATCTCCTTGCGGTGGAGCAGCAGCTTGCGCGGACGCATCGGCTCGTGGTTCATGAGATTCGCCTGCGTGTAGGGAGAGATGTTCACGTTTTCCAACCAGGCCTCGTTGCCGTCGATGCGCACGAATCCGTCGCGCAAGTTGGTCCGACCTCCCCTCACCGACTTGACCTCCGAGCCGGTGAGGATGAGCCCGGCCTCGAGCTTCTCGTCAATGAAATAGTCGTGGTAGGCGCGCCGGTTGACCGCCATGTCGCGGTCCTTCTTTTCGTCAGGCATCGCGCAGCACCTGCTTGGCCGGCGCCGGCCGTTTGCCTGGCAGCTGTACCACATCCGGCACGTAAAGGTCGCCTTCCACGTGCCCGCTCAACACCTTCACGCGTCCTTTCTTCGTAGGAAGCGTGGCGCCAGGCCACGGCTGCAGCGCCCGCACGCGTCTATCAATCTCCAGGGCACCCATCTCCCACTCAAGTTCCCCATCTGCCCTGCTAAGTCTCCGCGCAACGGTGGCCGCCCCATGGTCCTGCTCGACTCCCGCGCTCGCGTCGAGGTTCGCGAGCGTCTCAACGAGCAGCTCTGAGCCGACCGCTGCGAGCCGCGACGTCAGCGCGACAGCGTCCTCGCGGGCGCCGATGTCCACCGACCGCATGGCAAGGATGGGGCCGTGGTCGAGCTGCTCATCCATTCTCATGATCGTGACGCCGGTCGCGGAATCGCCCGCGAGGATCGCGGCCGCGACCGGGGCCGCGCCGCGATGCCGCGGCAGCAGCGACGCGTGGACGTTGAGCGCGCCGAGCTTCGGTATGCCCAGCACCGAGCGCGGGATGATCTGGCCATAAGCGACGACCACCAGCAAATCTGGTTGAAGCCGCCGGATCCGCTCCACCGCCTCAGGCTCGCGGATCCGCTCCGGCTGGTAGACCTCGAGACCGAGTGCGAGCGCGGCCACCTTCACCGGCGGCGGCGTGAGCTTCATGCCGCGGCGCGCCGGTCGGTCTGGCTGGGTGACCACCAGCTGGACGTCCTGACCAGCGTCGACGAGTGCGTTCAGCGATGGCACGGCAAACTCGGCGGTGCCGGCGAAAACGATCTTCAGGAAGGCCTTAGCCCGACGCCACGGCGACAGCCTCAGCCTCTTCGTGCTCCTCTCCCACAAGGTCTTCGACCCGGCGCAGAGTGTCGAGACTGGTCAACCGGTCCGTGAACAGGACGCCGTCCAGGTGGTCCAGCTCGTGCTGGAAGGCGCGAGCCGTGAACCCGGTCGACTTGATGCGGACCTGTTTGCCGTGCCGGTTGAGCCCCTTGACGACGACCGCCTCGTAGCGCTCGACCTCGCCGACCCAGCCCGGCTTGCTCAGGCAGCCTTCGTAGCCGACCTGGCTCCCTGCCGACTTCACGATCACTGGATTCACCAACCCCCAGATCTGGTTCTCATCGCCCTTCACCACGCACACGCGCAGCGGCACGCCAATCTGGTTCGCGGCCAGGCCGGCGCCAGGGGCGTCCAGCATCGTCTCCGCCAGGTCGTCGAGCAGCTTCTGGATTGACGAGTCGACGCGCGCGACTTTTTTCGCCTTCTCGCGAAGCACGGGCTGCTCGAAGCTGAGGATGGTTCTGACGGCCACGGTCGGATTCTACCCAGCGGGGGGTGCGACTACGCCAGCCAACGCGAATTGCGCATGACGAAGCGTCCCTCCAGCTCGTCGTATCCGCGGTAGGCCTGGATCCGAGTCGGGCGGAGGCGATAGAACGTCCATCCCTCCCCCACCTCCCGCGGATCCCATCCCACCGCGATCGTGAAACCGTCCGCCAGCTCGGCGGCCTCGCCGGCCGGCAAGCTTTCCGCCACCCTCGCGTCGATCATGATCACGTCGGCCGGGGAGCCGGCCGCGAGCCTGACCTCCGATCCGGAGGGAAGATTCGCGGCGGTGCGGCTGTCGGACCTGGTCGCCACGACGAGGTTGCTGCCGTCCCACCAGGCCGAGACTGCGATGAGGTGCGGCCTCCCCGACGTGTCCGCCGTCGCGAGCCACAGGTCGCGCTGTGCTTCCAGCGCGCCGAGGACATCGGCCTTGCGCGCTTCCACAGTTCGCAAGTCAGCCATCGCGAATATTGTCGCCCCCCATCCGGTGTTGCGCGCCACCTTCGCCGCAACCGGGAAATTCAGTTGACCAATCATGTGACCGGGTCTACGTCATAGCTCCAGCCCTTGCCCCTCGGCGCCAGGTGGCGAGCACGCTGCAGGCCGTCACCCTTGAGCGTGACCTGCCAGCGATATTCACCGCGCAGTCGGTGGATGAACGCGGGCGCGGGGCCCATGACGCGGATGCCATCGATCCCTTCTTTCAAAAGGCCGGTCGCGATTGACTCGGCCGCCTCGCGCGCCGAGGCCGCCGCCTTCGCGTCCTCACGGTCCGTCCTTGTCAACACAGCCAGCTCGGCGAAGGGCGGAAACACGAACGCCTTGCGCGACGGCAGCTCTGCGGCATAGAAGCCCTCGTAGTCATTGGCCGCCGCGCAGCGCAGGCTGTAGTGGTCGGGGTTGCTGGTCTGCACGACCACGCGCGACGACCGGCCGTCGCGACCCGCGCGTCCTGCGACCTGGACCACCAGCGAGAACGTGTTCTCCGCGGATCGATAGTCAGGGAAATGCAGCGGCAGGTCGGCGTCCACCACTCCGACGCATGTGACAGCCGGCAGGTCGAAGCCCCGCGCCACCAGCTGCGTGCCCACGAGAATGTCCGCGCGCCGCTCGCTGAACGCCTCCCAGATGTCGAAGTACGAATCGGGTCCTTTCGCCGCATCGCTGTCGAGCCGCAGCACGCGCGCTTGTGGCCACAGCTTCTTGACGATTCCCTCGAGGCGTTGGGTGCCCATACCCAGGCCTTTGATGTTGCGGCTGCCGCAGTGATCGCACACCGAAGGCATCGCGCGCGAGTAGCCGCAGTAATGACAGACCAGGCCATCGATTTCGGCATGCTGCACGAGCGCGACGGAGCAGCCCAGGCACTGCACCGACTTTCCGCAATCGCGGCACAGCACGAACGTCGACATACCGCGGCGGTTCAAGTAGAGGATCACTTGCTCCTCGTTCTCGAGCGTCCGGCCGATCACCTCGACCAGGCGCCCGGAGAGCGGCTGCCGGTTGCCTGACGCTGCCTCATCCCGCATGTCGACGAGCTCCACTTCGGCGTCCCGGCCGCGCACCCGCCTGGTCAGCTTCGCCAGGGCCATCTCGCCACGCGTCGCGCTGTAATAGGTCGCGACGCTCGGTGTCGCTGAACCAGCCACCATCCGGGCGCCAGTCACGGCCGCCAGGCGGCGGGCGACCCATCCCGCCTCGTAACGCGGGGTGCGGTCCTGCTTGTAGGAGGCGGAGCCTTCCTCGTCCAGGCAGACGAGCCCGAGTCTCGGGATGGGCGCGAACACGGCCGACCGGCTGCCGAGCACGACGTGCGCTTCTCCGCGGCGAGCGCGCCACCACTGCTGCGCGCGCTCCAGCTCGGTCAGCTGGCTGTGAAGGATCGCCACTGGCGCCTCGAGGCGAGCCCTGACTCGCTGCACCAGCTGCGGGGTGAGCGAGATATCCGGCACGAGCAGCAGCACGCGCAGGCCATCGGCCAGGGCTCGTTCGGCCGCCGCGAGGTAGACCTCGGTCTTCCCGCTTGCGATGACGCCGTGCAGCAGCGTGACCTGGTTGGCGCCGATGGCGTCCACGGCCTGCTTCTGCTCCGTGGTCAGCTCGGGCGCCGCCGCGCGAGACGTCGGGGCGGTCGCCAGCTCGACGAGCCTGCTGTGCCGCCGCTGTCTGCTCGATGCCTGGGACCCGCTCGAGCCGGTCGCGCGGACCCGGGGCGGGAGCATGGCGCGCAGGCACTCGATCAGCGGAAGCCAGTAGTGGTCGGCGAGCAGTCGCGCCAGGGCCACCTGGTGCGGCAGCAACAGCGGATCGCTGCCGGCGGTCGCGATCGGCTTGACCTCGACGCCTGGATCTTCCGTCCCGAGCGAGACCACGAAGCCGTAGGTGCTCCGCCTTCCGAACGGAACCGTCACGCGGTGGCCGGGCACGACGTCCACGCCGTCAGGCACGGCGTAGGTGTAGGTCTCGCGGCCAGAGCCGCGCGCCGCCTCGACCGCCACCTCGGCGTACAGCAAGCCCTAGGTCTTGTTCAACCGAGGGACCACCAGGTCCAGGATGCGGTCCGCCATCTCGCGCTTGGTCATCTTGTCGAGCTCATGGGTCGAGCCGTCGGAGAAGATGACCACGCCGGCGTTCTGGTCACTGCCGAAGCCGATGTCCTTGCGTGAGATGTCATTGGCGACGATGCCCTGCAGGCCCTTGCGCTTCATCTTCTCGAGGCCCTTGCCGGCGAGGTCTGAATCCTCCGCCGCGAAGCCCATCCGAAAGACGCCTGCCGCGTCCTTCTCCTTGCCCAAGCTCGCGACCAGGTCCGGTATCGACTCGAGCTCGAGGGTCAAAGTGGGCGTGTCCTCGCGGCGGATCTTGCCGGCCTGGGTCTTGGCGGGTCGAAAGTCGGCGACCGCCGCGGCCATCATCAAGAGGTCGGCGCCCTTGATCTCCGAGCGGAGCTCCTCCAGCATCTCGTCCGCCGTGACGACGGCCCTCACCTCCACTCCGTGGTGGGCCGGGTGGTTGGCTGTCGACACCAGCGTCACCTGCGCGCCGCGGTCGGCGGCCGCGGCCGCGATGGCGAATCCCATCTTGCCCGTCGAGTAGTTGCTGATGAAGCGGACGGCGTCGATCCGCTCGCGGGTCCCGCCGGCCGTGACGATGACTCGCCGCCCCGCCAGGTCGTAGCGCGACCGCACCGCGGCGGCCATGGCCTTCAACAGCTTCGCGGCGTCCGCCAACCGGCCGGTGCCCACGTGGCCGCTCGCGAGATGGCCCGTCTCGGGCTCGACCACGGTGATGCCGCGGTGGCGGAGGGTGGCCACGTTCTCGCGCACCACCTGCTTCGACCACATCGCGTCGTTCATGGCCGGGGCCATCACCACGGGGCACCGCGCCGCGAGCAGCGTCGCGGTGACGATGTCGTCCGAGCGGCCGCCGGCGACTCGCCCGATCACGTTTGCGGTCGCCGGCGCCAGGAGGATGAGCTGGGCCCAGTCGCCGAGCGCCACATGCGGCTCCGGGGATCCGTCTGCCGACCACAGGCCCGTGAGCACCGGGTTGCCGGTGACGCCCTGGAAGCTCGGTGGCCCGACGAAGCGCATCGCCGACGGCGTCATCGCAACCCGCACCTGGCAGCCCGCCTGCGTGAGAGCGGATGCGAGGTCGACCACCTTGTACGCGGCGATGCCGCCGGACACCAGGAGCGCCAGGCGCAGACCATGCAGCTCATCGGGTACCGGGGTGTGATCTAAAGGCATGGGCTAAGTTTGCGACGAGCGAGCTTGTTGGAGGATCGCCAGTATCTCAGCGGCCGCATGCTCGAGCTCGTCGTTGACCACCACGTGGTCGTAGCGCGCGGCGTACTCCATCTCTCGCGTGGCGATCTGCCGGCGCGCCTCCATGTCCTCTGAGGTTTCCGTGTTGCGCTTGATCTGCCGCTTGACCAGCTCGTCGACAGATGGTGGGGCGACGAAGATGAAGATCGCGTCGGGCACCTTCGCGCGCACCTGCTCGGCGCCCTTGACCTCGATCTTTAGTACGACGTCGTGCCCCGCCTGGCGTTCCCGCTCAACCCGTTCGATCAGCGTCCCGTACAGGTTGCCGTTGTACACAGCGTGCTCGAGGAACGCCCCCTCGCCGATCAGCTCCTGGAAGCGCTCGCGGCTGACGAAGGAGTAGTCGACCCCGTCCACCTCGCCCGGGCGCGGCGCGCGCGTGGTGCACGACACCGAGTAGCGCAGGTTGGGATCCTGCTCGAGGAGGCGCTTGATCAGCGTGTCCTTTCCGACACCCGACGGGCCGGAGATGACCATGAGCAAGCCCTTCTTCTCTGTCT
>DATMKM010000074.1:0-36947 GCA_035571315.1 Candidatus Acidiferrum sp. | reverse complement strand
TAAGCTCCATGGTCGTCCTCGATCAGGCCCTCCCAGCCCGAGCCGGCGAGGTCGGCGGCAAGTGCGCCCTGGCGGGCGGCGGCGGCGGCGATCTCCTGGGCGGTCACGGCGACCGAACGGCTGCCTTCGGCGATGTGCTCGATGGCGAGCACGACCTGCTCGGTGGAGGTGCGCTGCTGCTGGGTGGCGACCTGCACCTGGCCGCTCACCTCGGCCATGGCCTGCATCATCTTCAGGCCGCGCTCCATCTGCTTGACGCCCTTCTCCAGAGCCATCACGGTCTCGCTGCTCTGGGCTTGCGCGCCTTCGACGAGCTTGGCGATCTGGGCGGCCGCCGCCTTCGAGCGCTCGGCGAGCCGGCGCACCTCGTCGGCCACCACCGCAAAACCGCGGCCCGCGTCGCCAGCGCGCGCGGCTTCGATCGCCGCGTTGAGGGCGAGCAGGTTGGTCTGGTCGGCGATGTCGTTGATCAGTTCGAGGATGCCCTCGATCTCGTTGACGCGGCCGGCCAGGGCGAGGGTGCGGTCGCCGGAGGCCTTGAGGTCGGTCTGGGCCAGCTCCAGGTTGGTCTGCGCCTCGCCAGCCTGCATGGCGACCCGGTCGACGGTGTCGGCAATCGCCGCCGAGGTGCGCGCGACCTCCTCCATGCTGGCCGAGGTCGCGGTGGCCGCCGTGGTCTGCTCGAGAGTCGCCGAGGCGAGCTGCTCGGCCACCTCCGAGAGCTTGGTGGCGGATTCGGTGACCTCGCCCCGTAGGCGCAGTAGGACGCCGCTGAGTCGGTCGACCATGGCGTTGAAGCTGTCTCCGAGCTGCCGGACCTCGGCGCCACCGCCCAGCTTCACCCGCGCGGTCAGATCTCCCGCCTCGACCCGCGCGGCTGCACGAGACAGGGTGACGATCGGCTTGGTCGTGAAGATGGCGAGCAAGATCGCGAAGCCGATCAGCAGGAGCGTGGCCAGGGCCTGCAGCAGCGACGTGCGGAGCTCCTGCTGCTGAACCGGGCTGAGGGCGGTGGAAGTATCAACCGATGCGACGACCACCCAGGCGAGCTCCGGAATCGGTTCATAGCCGGCGAGGACCTGGTGGTTTCGGTAGTCCACGGTCTCTGACGCGCCGGCGCCCACCGCAGTCGCCTGGTCGTAGAGAGCGCCTTCGCCCGGTGTTCTCAGGGAGCCCTTGGCAAGCGCGGCGGCGTCGTCGGCGAGTCCGCCCCACGCCGAGCTGTAAACGACCAGGTGGTCAGAATTCAGGATGTGTGTCTCGTGGTCCTGACCGATGACTGTGTCCCCGCCGTAGGGATTGAGCAGCTGCTCCAGTGAGTTTGGGTTGAGGTCGGCGGTCACCACGCCTTGCGGACGCTCGTCCGCACCCAGGATCGGCGCCGTGATAATCCAGGCGATGCCGTTCCCGCCGATGCGCATCGGGCCGAGCGTTGCGACGCTCAGGCTGTTGGCGAAGGTCGCTCCGGTCGGTGTGGGCGAATTCGAGATGCCTTTCGGCGATGACGCGACCACGTTTGCGTTCGCATCGAAAATCTGAACGGATTCGAATTCCGGATGCGACGGCATGGCTGCCAGCAGGTTGGTCTCGACGCCAGGCGTGTTGACAAGTCCGACCTGGGCGAACGCCAGGATTCGGAGCTCGGCCTGCCGCTCAGAAACCCAGTCGGTGATCCGCACGGCCGCGCTTTCCGCGGTCGCCTCCGCGCGCGCCTTAGTCTGGTCGATGCTGGTCTGCGCGCTCCAGTTGGCCATCACGAAGCCGAGGGTGACCGATAGGGGGATGGACACCAGCAGGATTCCCGCGACGACCCGAAGCGTGTAGCTCTGCAGTGGTCTCCAGGCGCGCCAGCCGCTCGGCGCGCCAATCGCCCCCGACGGGGCAGTCAACACCCGAAGCGCCGGCGCGCGGGCGAGAGGTAGGGGGCTAGGCGGCGGTCCCCTCCGCAGCTGCATGCGCTTTTATTACGCGGGAGGGCCTGATTTGTCGCCATGGGTGAGCACGGCGCGTCACCCCTCTAAGAGGATGGCTTGAGGGACTTCAAGAGTTGGCGGACTTTATGAGATCAGGACGCCGAAAGGTCGCCGCACGAGTCGCTTGGCGCGTAGCCCGCCTCTGTGAAATCGGGTCCGTGGTGGACGTTGACGTACCAACCCGACGCCGGAACGAGATACGCGGCCGGCACGACGGTCGTGGCGGTGGCGGCTCCCGACGCGTCGGCCACGACCTGTACCAGGGCGTAGGCGATGCCCCCCGGTTGACCACAGCTACCGGCGTGCACGTGCGACACGTGGCTCGAGTTGGGAGCGAAGCCGGTCAGCTTGATCGTGACAGTGAAGGAATCGGTTCCCTTGACGATATTGCCCGAGCCAGACACCCCGCTTCCGTTTTGAGCTGCCATCGTGAAGTTGATAGCCGGGGTGGGCGGCGCCGCGGTGGCCGCGGCGCCCCCGCAAGCGGAGGCGACGAGGAGGCCGACCATGGCTAGGAACGAGCGCCTCGGGAATCGACCGGGGTGGGTCACCCTCCTTTATTACATCCAGCGGGTATTCCATGTCGCCATGGTTCAACCCGGTACCCAACCCCTGAGATAAGAGGGTCGCGAACGGCCTGCTACAGCTCGATCAGTCCCTTGCGGGCCGCGGCGATGACTGCCTGCAGCTTGGAGTGAACCTGCAGCTTTTCGATGACGTGGCGGACGTGCCACTCGACGGTGTGAGGGGCGATTCCGAGCCGGCGCGACATGGATGTGGTGTCAAGACCTTCCGCGAGCAGGTGCAGGACGTCGAGTTCGCGGGGCGTGAACTCTGCCAGGAGCTGCTCGCGCTCCCGCTTCCTGGTCACGACGGCTCTCTGCCGTGCGATCGCACGGGCGAACAGCTCGACGGGGATCAGCACCTCGCCAGTCGACGCCCGGCGTACCGCTTCGATGATTTGGTCGGCGGTGGCGTCCTTGGTCAGATAGGCCGTCGCGCCGGCGTCGATTGCGTCCAGAAGCGCCGTCTCGGATTCGTCTGCGCTGTGAAAGACGATGGCGGCGTCCGCGTGGGCGAGCTTGATGGTCCGCGCAGCTGCCGGCCCGGCTACGTCGGGCAGCCGGAAATCCATCAACACGACGTCGGGTCTGTGCAGGGCCGCCGCTTCGACCGCGTCGGCTCCGGAGCTGGAGACGCCCGCCACGGCAAGGTCGGGCTGGCCCTCGAGCACCCGGGCGATCGCCGATGCCAGCAGAGGATGATCCTGAACGATCAGGACCTGGACCCGGCGGGCGGCTGGCTCCCCGACGGAGGAGGTTTCGGGATTGCGCACCCTGCTATCCCCTGTCTACTTGGCCAGGCAACACTGAATCTGAGAGCATGTTTCGCATAAGTGTGTCGCCACTGTAAAGCGAATGTTTATTCAACGGGCGCTTTTGAACGCATCTGGCCTGTGGCGGCGACCGGCGGACGGGCACCCCTTGAGGTTAAGCAGCGAGGGTGAAAGCCTCCTGAAGGACACCAGTTTCCCTGTTTTGGCCGCGCGGAGCCCCAAGTAAAACGAGAGGCCCGATACCCCCAGGGCTCTTTTATTCTTGGGCGAACCATGGACCCCGACCCGCTCGATGTCTACTTCGATTTACCGGGCGTCGCCTCGGTGAGATGGGACGACGACGGTCAGCTCGTCGTTGTGGAATGGCAAGGGTGGGCGAACGCGGCCGAGTTCGCGGCCCTGCTCGAAGCCGAGATCGAGGCATTGAGAAAGCACCATGGGACGCGCATGCTCGCCGACTGCCGGCAGCAGAAAGGCCTGAGCGCGGCGGACCAGGATCGAGCCAACGAAAACTGGCTCCCAAGGGCTCTTGTCGCCGGTCTGAGGCGTTTCGCCGTGGTGCTTCCGTCCAGCGGCCTCGCGGCAGCGAACCTCAAAGAGAGGCTTGGCAAGGTTCGCCCCGGGGCGCTCGAGCTGGCCTATTTCGCCAGTCCCGAAGAAGCTCGCGACTGGTTGGGAAGCTGAACGTGGGTGGGGGAGATCAAGCAGCGAGAGTGAAATCGACCGGAAAGGTGTCTCGCCGCCGGGGCTCTCTGATTCTTGCCCGAACGCATGGATCCGGCTTCGCACGATGTGTACTTCGATGCGCCGGGCGTCGCTTCGGTCCGGTGGGACCAGGACGGGCAGCTCGTCCTGGTGGAGTGGCAAGGGTGGGCGAATGCAGCCGAGTTTGCTGAGCTGCTCGAGGCTGAGATCGTGGCGCTCAAGAAACACCACTGCACGCGGATCCTCGCGGACTGCCGGCGCCAGAAGGTCCTGAACCCCAAAGACCAGGACCGAGCCAACCGAGAGTGGGTTCCCCGGGCTTTGGCGGCTGGCTTGAAATGTTTCGCGGTGGTTGTCCCGTCGAGCGTGCTCCGTCGGAGCAGGCGAAGAGGTCCATCGACGCGTCGTTGCAGGGCCGGACCCGGCGCCCCAGCAAAGCCGCCTACGCCAAAGCGCTCAAGCTGGCGCGCGAGGCGATCGAGGAGCTGAGCCTGGTCGCGCGCCGCGCGCGGCAGTCACCCTCCCGCTAGCTCGCCCCGAACCCGCGCCGCCGCGTTCGCGAGCGCGGACAGCTTTCCGAACGCCTTCTCGCGCGGCAGGTACTTCATTCCGCAGTCGGGGGCGAGGATCAGCTTGTCGGCGGCGACGAACTGAAGGGCCGTCCGGATCCTACCCGCGATCTCCTCCTCGTCTTCGACGGGGCTCTCGTCGGCCAGGTTGATGACACCGACGATGAGGGTCTTGTTGCCCAGCGACCTCAGCACGGACAGGTCGACGTTCTGCTGCGCCGATTCGAGTGAGATCTGCTGCGCGGAAACGTCCGCCAGTTGCTCGAGGAACGGATAGCCGTTCGGCCTTGAATGAACAATGTGCGCGTAGCCGAAGCATGTGTGCAGAGCTGTCGTGCCGGCGATTCCTTCGAGCGCGCGGTTGATCGCCTTGATCGCGAAGCGTCCGGCTTTCTCGGCTCGCGCTTGCAAATACGGTTCGTCAAGTTGCACCACGTCGGCTCCGGCGGCGAACAGGTCACGTACCTCACCGTTGACTGCCTCGGCGAGCGCCATCGCGAACGCCTCTTCGTCGTAGTAGTGGTCATCCTGCGCCTGTTGGGACATCGTGAACGGGCCCGGCAGCGTTGCCTTGATGCGGTGGTCGGTGTTCGCTCGCAAGAACTTCACATCGCGTACCTCGACCGGGCGGATGCGGCGGATGGGGCCGACCACGCGCGGTACGGGATTCGGGTGGCCGGTGCGGTCCAGCGCGGTGCCCGGATTGTCGAGGTCCATCCCTTCGAGCGCGGTAGCAAAGCGGTTCGAGTAGCTCTCACGCCGCACCTCGCCGTCGGTGATGATGTCGATGCCCGCGCGCTCCATGTCGCGGATCGCGACGACAGTGGCGTCGTCTTGCGCCTGCTCCAGGACCGCTATCGGCACACGCCAGATTTCGAGGGCCCGAGTGCGGGGCGGCAGCCGGCTGCCCAGCATGGCGCGGTCGACGAGCCACTCCGGCTGCGGGTAGCTCCCGACCACGGTTGTCGGCAGTAGATCTGTCATCACCGAAGGGTATATGTCCCACTAACTCAGAGGCTGTGCGGTGGGCTCGCCAGGACCCCGTTTCGCGCATCATGTGTCCGGCATGGAGTCGAAAGGCAACCGGCTCAGCGGCGACGCTTGCGACCGCGACTGGATTTGGGAGCGGGAGATCGAGACCGCGAGCGCCGAGGATTCCTTCCGGCTGGCCGCAGGCGCGTGGGAGCGGCAGTTTCGCCGGCTGAGGGAGTCCTCTCCTTTCTATGCGCGGAAGTTTCGCGAGGCAGGCCTTGGTTCTTCGTTCGTCGGGCTCGCGGACCTGAAGAACCTCCCATTGACGGGCAAGCACGAGTTCAAAACCGCTCTCGAGGAGGACCCTCCGTTCGGCAACAACCTGTGCGTCGAGCCGAATCTCGTGAAGCGCGTCTATCAGACCAGCGGAACCACGGGCTCCCCAAACATCCTCGCGCTGACGCGGGCTGACATGGAGACCTGGACTGTGATGGGTACCCGCACCTACTACGCCACCGGCATCCACGAGCACAGCAGCGTCCTGAGCACGTTCGGAGCCGGGCCGTTCGTCGCAGGCCACACGCACTTTGCGCTCTTGCGAATCGGCTCGCGGACCATTCCAGTCGCGCCCGGCGACACGGAGCGGGTGCTGTTCTCGCTTCGTGCAGGTATCGCCGACACGCTGCTGGCTACCGCGTCTTTCGCCCAGTATCTCGCCAACCGCCTGGAGAAGACGGACGAGCAGCCGAGCCAAATCCCGCTGACCCACATCGTCACCGGCGGAGAGCCGGGCGGCGGCATCCCCGCGATCCGCGACCACATCGAGAAGGTGCTCGGGGTCACTGTCACGGAGGTCATGGGCATCGGAGACGTCGCCCCATCGCTTTTCGGCGAATGCCCGCACCAGCAAGGGATGCACTTCTGCGGGATGGGCCACGTCTGGCCGGAGCTGATCGAGCCCGAGACCCTCGAGCCGATGGAGATCGAGACCGGCGCGGTTGGTGAGCTCGTCTACACGGCCCTGACGCGCGAGGCCATGCCGGTGGTGCGGTTCCGCGGCGCGGACATCGTGCGGATCGAAGGAACCTCATGCGCCTGCGAGCGCACGACTTTCCGGATGCGCGTCCTCGGGCGTCGCGACGACATGTTCATCGTGCGAGGAGTGAACGTCTACCCGGCCGCGATCCTCTCGGTCGTCGGTGATTACCGGCCGCGGGTCACCGGGCGGGCGCGAGTCGTTCGCCAAGCCGGGGAGGTGAGCGTCACGCCGCCGGTTCCGATCGAGGTCGAGGTCCCAGACGGGCGCGAATCCGATCCCAAGCTGGTGGACGAGCTGACCGAAGCGATCCACACCAAGCTGGTGTTCCGAAGCCAGGTGACGCTGGTGCCGGAGACTGAATTTGGTGAAGCCGGCTACAAGACCAAGCTGACTGTCAGCCGCTCATGACCAAAAAGCTGAAGTCCGAATTGGGCTGGAGCACCGCCGATCGGATCGTCGTGCGCGGGCGCGACCTGGTCCAGGACCTGATCGGTGAGGTTTCGCTTGGCGACGTGGCCTTCCTCGAGTTGAAGGGCCGCCTTCCGACCAGACAGGAGTCGATCGTGTTCAACGCCATCGTCGTGACGCTGGTCGAACACGGGATGACGCCCAGCGCGATCGCCGCGCGACTGACATATTTCGGCGCACCCGAATCTCTCCAGGGTGCGGTGGCGGCGGGACTGTTGGGGATGGGCGACCGGTTCGGAGGCTCCGCAGAAGATGCGGCCCGGATGCTGCAGGCGGCCCTGGAAGGAGCCGATCCGGACGTGGACTTGAAGGCCATGGCGAGCAGTATCGTGAGCGATCACAAGGCGAGCAAGCAGCCGGTCGCCGGCCTCGGGCATCCGATTCACAAGCCGGTGGACCCGCGCACCGCAAAGCTCTTCGAGGTGGCTGCCGCGAACGGGCTGTCCGGCCGGTACGTGGAGCTGATGCAGCTCGTCGGCGAAGAGGCGACGCGTGTCTTGGCCCGCGAGCTGCCGGTCAACGCGACGGGCGCCATCGGCGCCATCGCGAGCGAGCTCGGAATCTCGTGGCGAGTGTGTCGCGGCCTGGCCGTGATGGCCCGCGCCATCGGCCTCGTGGCGCACATCCAGGAGGAGATCGAGGAGCCGCTGGCGGCGGAAATCTGGTCGCGGATCGAGGGCGAATCCTCGAGCCACAATCGTCCGGGTACGGACTAAACTCAAACTCCAGTGCCCGCAAGTCTGCCCGGCATCCACCACGTCACCTCGATCACCGGCGACGTGCAGAAATGCGTCAACTTCTACGTCACCGTGCTCGGGCTGCGTTTCGTCAAGAAGAGCATCAACCAGGACGTGCCCGACACCTACCACATCTACTTCGGAGACGAGGTGGGCTCACCTGGAACCGCCATGACTTTCTTCGGCTGGCCCGCGTGGCCCGAGCGCCGGGCCGGAAGCGGCCAGGTCACAACGGTTTCATTCGCGGTGCCGCGGGACTCCCTGGACTTCTGGGCCGGCCGCCTGCACACCCTTGGTGTGGATTCAAGCCGGACCAGCCGGCTCGGCGCCGACGCACTCGTCCTGGCGGATGCCGACGGCATCGAGCTCCAGCTGATCGGCGAGGTGTCTCCAAATTTCCGGTGGGTGCCTTGGCCGGACAGCCCGGTGGATCGCGACCACGCGATTCGCGGCTTTCACTCCGTGACCATGACCGTGGCGGATGCCACCGCGACGATTGACCTCCTGGTCAATACGATGGGCTTTCGGAAGTCCGGTCACGAAGGGCGCCGCACGCGGTTCGAGACTGGCGAGGGCGGGCAAGGCTCGATCCTCGACGTGGTCGAATCGCCCGAAGGACCGGAAGGCGAGGAGTCGATCGGCACGGTGCACCACGTCGCCTGGCGCGCTTCTGACGCAGCCCATCAGGCCGAATGGCGAGAGGCGCTGGTCAAGCAGGGGCGCAACGTCACGCCGGTGATCGAGCGGTACTACTTCAAGTCCATCTACTTCCGCGAGCCCGGCGGAATTCTTTTCGAAATCGCAACCGACGGACCGGGATTCACGGTTGACGAGACCGTCGAGTCACTGGGCTCGACGCTGAGCCTGCCACCGTGGTTCGACGTCCGGCGCGACGTCCTGGACGAAACCCTACCGCCCATCGTCGTACCGACCACGGCGACGACAGGCGCGGGTCACTGATGCGAAGCATTCCGAGCGTGGTCGCAATTTCGCCTCTGGGAGGGGAATGAATCTGATGAGCACAGCAGTCATCGCGCCTGTCAACCCGATGTCGGCCGAAGGCAAGGACACGGTCATGAGCGTCATGCGACGGGACCGTGCGAACTTCATTCGCCTTGTCTCCGACCCGAAGAACTGGAATGTTCAGACTCGCTGCACCGAATGGGAAACTCGTGACCTCGTAGGTCACATGATCGACGTCATCGAGGGTTACTTCAAGAACTTCGACGCGGCACGGAACGGCGGCGAAACCCACGCGCTAGGCCTTCCCGTGATGGCCGAGACTTTGAACGACCACGCCAAAGACTTCCGCAAGCTGTCACGCGAAGAGGCGATCGCACGTTTCAAAAAAGACGCTGAGAAGTTCGATGGGATGCTCGAGGCCCTGACCCCGGACGAGTGGACCGGGATGATGGTCAACCATCCCTATTCCGGCCCGGTCCCGGCCGGTTTCTACGGGACGTTCCAGATCATGGACTACGGCGTACACCCGTATGACATCGAGTACGGGCTCGGCGACAAGCTCGCGACGATCGACGAGGCGACGGCCGGGCTGATCCTGCCTTTCGCCTTCATCTTCTGGCAGTACCAGGTCGACCAGAAGGCAGCCGCCGGAGCCGATTTCAATTACGGGATCGACGTAGCGGGTCCGTGGGGCGGCAAGTGGCGCATCACGGTCAAGGACGGCAAGTGGTCGCCCGAGCCCGAGAAGGGCAATTTCGAAGGCGCCGATGCCTTGTTCACGTTCGACTCTCCGCAGGACCTGGTGCTGACGTTCTTCGGCCGTTACCCGGGCGGCTCGGCGACCGGCGACCCCGAGGTGATCCACAAGGTCCGCCACCTCCACTTCTCCATCTGATTAGAAGCACTCTCTGGGCGGCGGATCTGGGCGTTCCGGGTCCGCCTCCCTCCCCGCTCGCCGGGGAGGTGGCGCGATTTGTTGCGGCAGTCGACGTACGAGAGGTCGATTCATCCATTGCGTCTTTGGTCGCCACCGCGATGGGCCCGGATGGCGATCTCGTCTCAGCCCGGATGGCGCGAGGCTGCCGGTGCTTTGGCGCCTGGCTCGGAGACGAGCTCGCGGGGTACGGATGGTTGTCGACGAAGCCCGAATGGATCGGAGAGCTCGAGCTGACCATCACGCCCCGCGCGGGCGAGGGCTACATCTGGAACTGCTTCACGCTCGAGCAGTTTCGTCGGCGCGGGGTGTTACGCGCGCTGCTCGCGGGGATCACGGAGCGCTCCCATGACGAACGTCTGAGCCGACTGTGGATCGGCAGCGTGGCCATCCCGGCGGAGAGGGCGTTCGGACCGTCGGGCTTCACGCCTGTCCTGCACTTCGCCAGCGAGCTGATCGCGGGCTACCGCTGGCTGCAGGTCCAGTCCGCGCCTGGAGCTGGCCCCACGCTGGCGGAGGCCGCTCATCAAAGGGTCGGCGTCCCTTCAGGTAGGTTCTTGCGTCTCTCGCGTCAGAGGAGACACTGATCGCAGTGCAGATAGCCGCGGCCGTGATGGTCACGATCGTGGCCGGCATTCACGTCTACATCCTGGTGCTCGAGATGTTCCTGTGGCGCACACCTTTTGGGCGGCGGGCGTTCGGGACGACACAGGAGGCCGCGGATTCGTCGGCAGTGCTGGCGGCCAACCAGGGCCTCTACAACGGATTCCTCGCGGCTGGATTGTTATGGGGCCTGGTTGGTTATGGAGTTGTCGCCGGTCGCCCGATCATGACTTTTTTCCTGGCGTGCGTCATCGTCGCGGGCCTGTACGGAGGAGCGACAGTAAATCGACGCATTGTGCTGGTTCAGTCCCTCCCAGCCGCCGTAGCCCTTGCGCTCGTCTGGCTCGCCTGAACCAGAGAAGGCAGATCTTCGCGAACGACGGGGAATGGGGGTGCCCACAGCTGTAATTCGCGACGCTGCAGCCTGCTAACGCTCAAAGGGCCGCCAGATAGATCTCCAGCAGATCATCGGCAGGATATTTGCCCGCCAGCTCGCCCGCCGCTGTGCGCAGCTCCGGCTCGCCGATGCCGTACTCGGCGATGTGCTGCGGCAGCCCCAGCGACTCGATCAATCCCTGAACTCGCCCAGCCGGATCGGGTCCGGTCGCCACGCTCAGAAGCGCGACTCGCTCCGGCATGCGGCCCGCGAGGAATCGGATGACATGCGGCAGTAGCAAGCATGAGGTGACGCCATGCGGGATGTTGTATCGGGCGCCGATCTGCTTTCCCATCATGTGGCCCAGACCGCCCGCGGACTGTGCCGGCAGCGTGAAGGAGAACCAGGCAGCGAGCTGGTTCTCGGTCCGCGCGCTGATGTCCGAGGGGTCTGCCTTTGCCCTGGGCAGTGATTCGAAGAGACGGCGGACGGCTTCCAGCGCCATCACGTCAGAGAACGGATGCCACCCGTCGGCGAGGAACCCTTCCACCGCGTGGTCGAGTGCCCGGATGCCGGTCGACAGCCACAGGGGCATCGGCGTGGCCAGCGTGAGCTGAGCGTCGTAGATCACGGCGTCCGGTAGAAGACGTGGGTCCCGCATGCCGGCCTTGTTTCCAGCGTCGTCGGTGTAACCGGCGCCGGCCGCGAGCTCGGCAGCCGAAAGCGTGGTCGGGACCGCGACGTGGGGGAGTCCCCGCGCGGCGCGGACGGTGAGGTCGGCCAGCTTGACCGCGAGCATCTTGGCGGTGTCGATCGGGCTGCCGCCGCCGAAGCTCACGACTCCGTCGACCTGCGCCTCCTCGGCTTTGTGGAAGCACTCCTCCACTTGAGTCATCGGAGCGTGCTGGCTCACGACGACAGTTACCGCGACGCGCGCCTCTCCACAGGCGTGCTGCACGAGGCTGATGAGACGCTCTTCCGCGACCAAAGACCGCGTCGTGACGAGTGCGATGCGGTGGGCCTCTAATCGCGCGAGCTCCTGGCCGAGCTCGGAGATGGAGCCGGGCCCCCAGTGGATGGCTCGCGGATTGGAGTACGCGAAGAGCCCTTTCACGGCGTGGTCATACTACGGACGGCATGATCTCCCCACACAAAGCCATGCCTGTGGTCCAGGCCGGAGACCCGCTGGGCACGGCGCGCGCCGCGATGATCCTGCTCCATGGCCGCGGCGCCTCGGCCGAGGACATCATGACCGTGGCCGCCGAGCTCACTCAGCCGGGCTTTGCCTATCTTGCTCCGCAAGCGGCGGGCAACGCGTGGTATCCGAATCCCTTCACCGCCCCACTCGAGTCCAACGAGCCCTATCTCAGCTCCGCGCTCGAGACCGTCGAAACCTTGCTGGCCAGAGTCGAAGAAACCATCCCGGCGCAACGAGTGATCCTCCTCGGGTTCTCGCAGGGCGCCTGTCTGACGCTGGAGTTTGCGGCTCGCCACGCCCGCCGCTTTGGCGGGGTGGTCGGGCTCAGCGGTGGCCTGATCGGGCCCGATGGCACGCCCCGCGACTATCGCGGCGGCTTCGACGGCACGCCGGCCTTCCTCGGCTGCAGCGACGTCGACCCGCACATTCGAGCGGACCGCGTGCGCGAAGCGGGCGAGGTTTACAAGCGAATGGGCGCGCTGGCGACCGTGCGCCTCTATCGAGGAATGGGCCACACGGTGAGCCAGGACGAGATCGACTCGGTCCGGGAGATCGTCGAGGCGATCTAAGCGCGCTCTGTGGGCGTTTTCTCGTACAGCGTCGCTATCGCCGACAGGTCCATCTCGCCTGCGGTTTGCGCGGCCTTCTCGAACAGGTCCTTGGTCATCGCGGTGAGCGGCGTCTCAGCTCCCGCTCGCCTGAAGAGGTCGCTTGCAAGGCGCAGGTCCTTGAGTGCATCGCGCAGCGCGAAGCTGGCCGGTTCGTACTGATGGTCGACGTAACCGGCGCGCCGCGCGCCAAGGGCGGGGGCGAATCGTGTCAATACCCAGAACACGTCTTCAGTGTCGACTCCCGCCGCCACGCCCGCCGCAAGCACCTCCGCGGCGAGGGCGCTGACGCCTGTCAAAACCGTGTTGGCCACGAGCTTCAACTTCGCAGCGCTCTCGGGGTCCTTGATCCGCCGAAGTTCGCCAAGCGCCTCCAGGAGCGGACGAGCCCGCTCCAGGGCGGAGTCATCGCCCGCGGCGAACAGAAGACCCTTGCCGGTCTCCATGGCCGAGATGCTCCCGAGCACCGGGCACTCCACGAACTGTGCGCCGCCCCGCTCGATCGCGGGCTGAAGCTCCTTGATTACATCCGGCCCTGCAGTGCTCATCTCGACGAACACCTGGTCCCGCGCCGCCTCCACTGCTCCGTTTGTTCCAAGGTATGCGGCGCGTATCGCATCGGCGTCGGTGAGGATCGAGATCACGACTTCGGCGTGCTCGACGGCTTTGGCCGGCGTCGACGCGACCTCACCCACGCCAAGCGACTCGGCGCGCTGGCGCGTCCGGTTCCACAACGTCAGGTCGTGGCCCTCCGACTTCAGTCGCCGAGCTATCGCACCGCCCATCTTTCCCGTGCCGAGGATGGCCACCCGCATCACCGCTGCTCCTTACTGACTAGACGTTTTTCTCGTCTTCTTCCGCTTCTTCACCGTGCTCGACGATGTCGCCGTCTTTGAAGAGGACGTCTTTAAGCACGACACGCCACTTCGGCTTGCGTCGCGACAGGAACTCCAGCGCCATGGCGAAATGCTTGAACTCCTCCTGCTGCGCATTCGCCATGATCGCTCTGGCCTGGGCGTCGCGTTCGAGCGAGAGTCGCTGCTCGTACCAGCCGATCGCCTCAGCCTCCTCCTGAAGGGATGCGACGACTCGCGCAAACGTCCGGATCTCCTGGCTCAGCTCACCCGGCGGCTCGTGATATTGATCGGTCGGCATTTTTCTCCCCCTTTTACCCTCATTCTCGTTCCCAGCAAGGAATCGTGGCAACTCGGATTAAATAGCGCAGTGGGAAACATCCTGATCTTCATCCTGGTCGGCCTGATCGCCGGCTTCCTGGCGAGCCGCGTGGTCACTGGCAAGGGCAGGGGTTTGTTCTGGGACATCGTGATCGGCATCCTGGGCGCGATCTTTGGCGGCTGGCTCGCCGGCCTCATCCATTTTTCGATCGGGTACGGGATCTTCGGCCAGATCGTGATCGCCTTCGTCGGTGCCTTGATCCTCCTGCTGATTTGGCGACTGCTGTTCCATCGCCGCGGGAAATAGCCCCGCCCGCCATCCCTTTCTAGTCGTCGATGGATTACGGGCACCCCGTGCGGTCCGTAGGGTTGACACCGGGCCGGCGCCGGCGCATCCGATCGGGCTGGGCGCCCACAAGCCCCGCATGCTGTCCCCGGTCGGGCTGGCGGCGGACTGCTGGGTGCCGTCGCTTGGCTATGTGCAGCCCGTGGACCGGCTCGTAGGAAACCAGCGCATCGACGCGGCAGCGGCGGCGGCTGGCCGCGACCCCAGCGCGATCTGCCGGGTCCTCAAAGGCAGCGCCGACCTGCCCGTCGAGCTCTTTACGTCGCTGACCGTAGAGCGCGGGTTGGACACCCACGTCATTGGAAGCCTCGAAGAGGTGGACGCGCTGCGCTGGTTCGGGTCGGACATCGTCCCGCTGGTTCGCGAGGCGGTCGTCGGCCCGAGGTGAATCACGCCGACCTGGTGGCCCTCATCGAGGACGGGGTCACCGAACGCGGCGGGCGTTGGGCCGACCTCGGCTCAGGCCAGGGCGCTTTCACGCTTGCGCTGGCAGACCTGCTCGGTCCGGGCTCGCACATCACCGCGGTCGACCGGGACGCCGGGGCTCTGCGGTATCTCGAGCGGGGCAGGTTTCCCGGCGTCGAGATCGACACGATGGTGGGGGACTTCACACGGCCCCTGGCCCTTTCGGACCTCGATGGCATCGTCATGGCCAATTCACTTCATTTCGTCAAGGACAAATCGCCGGTGCTCGAGTCGGTGCGAAAGATGCTGCGGCCGGGAGGCACCCTGGTCGTCGTCGAGTACGGAACCGATCACGGCAACCCTTGGGTGCCGTATCCGTTCTCCTACAAGAAGTGGGAAACGATGGCGGCTCAGGCTGGGTTCGTAAAGACCCGATCCCTACGAACCATCCCAAGTCGCCACCTCGGCAGCATGTACGCCGCTGCTAGCGAATCAGCGCGGAGTAATTAGACAAGCCACCTCCCCGCTCGCCGGGGAGGTGGCCCGCAGGGCTGGTGGGGAGCGCGCTAACTAAAAGACTTGGGACTGAGTTTCCGCGTGCTGCCCGGCATGCCGACGGTGCCGCCGCCACGTCCGCCCGATCATCACGCGCCGGTCGGCGTTCGAACGCCCGCCGCCGCCCGCGTTGAATCGCTTGGTCACCCCGCCGAGCTTGGCGCCCCAGGTGACGTACTTCTTGAAGCGCTCCTCGGCTTCCTGGGCGATGCCGATCCGCTCGCCGCGCGTCTCCTCGCGGAAGCGTGCGATGCGTCCGGCCGCGGCGCCCTCCTTCTCTTCGGGTGTGGACCCGACGTTCTTCAGCTCGGGCAGCGTGCCGAGCACCACGATCTGGTCATCCTCGAGGGTGACCTCCGTTCCCGTGAACCAGCCGTCCGGGAGCCTTCCGGCAAACCAACCTTTGATCGATCCGAACTCTTTTTCATCCATGTGTTACATAATTACACTGTGTTGGATGCTCTGTCAAGGCCTGACGTCATCCCTCACCGCGGAGGTGGCCCCAAGCGCGCGTAGGGGGTTTACTTTTGTTGTGGCAACTAAGCTGGATCTGAGATGGGAATGATGCCGCCAGGCGGCCATGGGCCCGTGATCTGGTGGGGCGGTCGGGGAAGGGGCCGGCGCAAGCCGGATACCGGGTCTGCCAACAGCGGGTTGACCGGCGATCCCACTCTCGAGCCGCCTCTGCCGCCGGAGGGTCCGAAAGACCTGCGGGGCCGGTGGGAGAACCTCAAGCAGTCGGTTTCGGGCACCACCGCGGCTCTGCCGCAGGTGTTGCGTCTGGTCTGGGAGGCCAGCCGCCCGACCACCATCGCGCTCTTTATTACGACTGCGCTGGCCGGGCTCGTGCCGGTCATCTCAGCCGGAATCTCGATGATGCTCATCAACTCCGTCGTACAGGGCTTGACGATCAACGTCACACACCGGGCGGACCGCATCCATTTGAACAGCCTCGGCGTGCCCTGGCTGCCGAATCTGGTCTACACCAGCGTGGGGACGATCGTCTTCATCGCCGTGCTCCAGCTGGTGGTCTTCGCGGCCAGCGCGCTCCTGAACACGCTTCGCAACATCAGCCAGCAGCTGCTGCAGAACTCGGTGTCGATGCGGATCCAGCTGATGGTCATGGAGAAGGCCGCGTCGCTCGACCTCCAGTTCTACGAGGACCCGGCCTCCTACGACCTGCTGCGCCGAGCGCAGAACGATTCGATCAACCGACCGGTTCTGATGATCGCGACGGTCTTCGGTCTCTTCCAGACCATCCTGACGTTCATCACGATGATCGGAGCGCTGGTCGTGATCAGTCCGCTGCTGGCCGCGATCTCGCTCGTGTCGCCTGTCCCAGCGTTCATCGCCGACACGCGATACGGCTGGCGGGGCTACAACATCGCGCGCTGGGGCTCGCGCCTGCTGCGCCGGATGAACTACATGGTCACCCTGGTGACGACCGACTCCTTTGCCAAGGAGGTAAAGCTGTTCGGGCTTGGCGGGTACTTCATCGAGCGCTACCGCCTCATCGCCAGCGCCTTCTATGACAGCCAGCGGTCGCAACTCGTGCGGCGTTACATGACCGGCTTCGCGCTAGGCAACATCAGCACGATCGTCACCACGGTCACCTACGTGTATGTCGCGCTCCTGGCGATCGCCGGCAAGCTGACCGTCGGCCACCTGAGCTTTTACACGCAGGCGGCGAGCTCAGTGCAGAACTCGATCCAGAGCATCCTCAGCGGCTTTTCGGGCATGTACGAGCACAACCTCTACCTGAACAACCTCTACGAGCTGATGGCGAAGGAGCCGTCGATGAAGGTGCCGGCTCAACCGATCGCGGTGCCCGAGACGCTGCGTGGAGAGATCCGGTTCGACCACGTGACATTCGCCTACCCAGGCGCCGAGGCGGACGCCCTCACCGACCTCACCTTCACTGTCGAGGCGGGGGAAACTCTGGCCGTGGTCGGGCGAAATGGTGCGGGCAAGACGACCCTCTTCAAGCTCATCTGCCGGTTGTACGACCCGAAGGAAGGACGCATCCTGATCGACGGCACCGACATACGGGACTTCGAACCAAACGAGCTCCGCCGGCAGATCGGCGCGATGTTCCAGGACTACGTGGACTACCAGGCGACCGCGGCCGAGAACATCGGCCTGGGCAACTTGCCTGAGATCGCCGACCGCGAGGCGGTGATCAACGCCAGCAAGCAGGCCGGGTCTGACGAGCTCATCTCGAGGCTGCCCGAGGGCTACGACACCGCTCTCGGCAAGTGGTTCGACGCCGGGGTGAACCTGTCCGGAGGGGAGTGGCAGAAGGTCGCGCTCGCCCGCGCGTTCATGCGCGAGGAGGCGCGGGTCCTGCTCCTCGACGAGCCGACGTCGGCCCTCGACGCGCAAGCTGAATACGACCTGTTCGAGCGGCTCCGCTCGCTGACCCACGGCCGGACCGCTGTGTACATCTCGCACCGGTTCTCGACCGTGCGGCGGGCAGACCGGATCATCTTCCTCGAGCACGGCCGGCTGGTGGAGGAGGGCACGCACCAGGACCTGATGCGTTTGGACGGCCGCTATGCGCGCCTTTTCCGGATGCAGGCTGCGGCATATACCGGCGAGGACGTCGTACCCGAAGAGATCGCCTCGCCGGGCTAGTCATTTATCGTTCCGCCGTGCACCATCGGGCGCCGGCGATCGCGGGGACGATGCTCGGCCTCGCGACCATCGCCGCTTACCTCGTCGGCGCGAATCGCTCTTACGGTTATGACGCCGCGGCAACGTTCGCAAATTTCGTGGCGACACCGTCGCTGTGGGATGCATTCGCGATCCATTCGGTGCTGCCCACGGTCCCGATCAAAAGCGTCGCCTCCAACGACCACGTGCTCCTTTCGTTCCTGAGCCATCTCATCTACTCAATTACCGGGTCGCGTGCCGAACTCACTTATCGTCTGTTGCCCGCACTTGCGGCCGGCGGGACCGTCGGGTTGTCGACCACGGTGCTCGCCCGGCGCTTCGGGATGGTCGCGGGGATCTGCGCCGGACTGTTCATCGCGACAGATCCGCTCTTCGTCGAGAACAGTCGCGACCTGCGCGGCTACAGTCTGGCCGCACTCGGCGCGGTCGTGGCCACACTCATCCTCAGCGGCAGGTGGAGTCGGTGGCGCCTGGTCGCGTACGCGTTGGTCATGGGGCTGGCGGTCGCGGCGCAGCTCTTCGCGGTCGTGGTGCTCCTGATGCATGTCGCCTGGATCGCCACCCGTGGAAAGTGGTCGCAGGTGTGGCAGCTCACGCCGGCGTGGATTGTGGCCGCGGCGATCGGGGTCGGCGCCAACGCGAACATCCAGGTCATGGAACTGTTCGAGCACGGCTACCCACCGAGCATTTTCTACCCGGACTTTCCGCGCGACCTCGTCTTCTTCCTGGTCGGGGCGCCGGTGCTACTGCCACTTGGATTGTGGCTGTCCGCCGCCGGGCTTGGTCTATGGACGCAGCGCCGCGAACGGTGGCTCTGGGCAGCGATCGCCGTCGTGGCGGTGGTCGTCGGCGTCCTGTGGCTGGGGCTGCGTCCGGCGTTCCTCTATCCGCGCTTTTTCATCTTCCTGATTCCCGGGTGCGCGTACTTGATGGCCGCCGCCATTGCGCGCTGGGGAGTGCTGGCGCCGGTCGTGGTGGCGGGAGCGGTGGTCGCGGTCGTCACGCAGGTTCCCGGCTGGACCCAGAACCCTCTGGCCCTGCCGCAGGCCGCCGCTGCGATCGAGCGGGTTCACGCCGCCGGCGGAAACGCCTGCGTGATCCATATTGACGAGCAGGTGGTGGCGGCCTACACGAGCGATTTCTTAGTCGTTTCGAAGCCCGCGGACCTCGCCGCGTGCGATGCGGTGGTCGTCGTCAGCTGGAACGTCGACCTGGCGCTGCGTGACCTGGCCGCCCAGGAGTTTCCTCATGCGACGGTACTGGGTGCGTACTACCCGGCGGTCGTCCTCGAGAGGTGAGAGTCTGGCGCTCTACGCGCGGAGATCATTCGGGGTCATCTGGAAGACCCGCACAGCGCGCCCACGCATCCGGTCACAACGCCAGCAGAAGACCACGGCGTCGATCCCCCCGGGCAGGATCCCGTTCAGCAGCACCTCGCGCTCTTTTTGATGGAAAAACCAGCAGATGAAGAAGTGCATCAAGCCGGAAGAAGCTAGCACGGGGTTGCCGACAAAGCAAAGGAAACTCGGTTAAGAGTTTGTCAAATGGCCTTGTCGATCCGGGCGGCGAGGATGAAATCGTTGTCCGTGAGACCTCCGGCGGTGTGGGTCGTGAGCCAGATCGTGAGTGATCCGTAGGACAGCAGCAGGTCGGGATGGTGGCCCTCCGCCTCGGCGATCGGCGCGATGCGGTTCACCAGCTCGACTCCCGGCATGAAGCCCTTGAACTTGACCATCCGCTCTAAGCGCAGCCGGCCCGCCGCCTCCTCGACGCTCCATTCAGGAACCTCTTCAAGCAGGTGGTCGATCTCTCCTCGGGGGAGTGGGGGAGTGCCCGGTTTGCAGGCGACGCAGTGACGCTGTGCCAGTGGGGTCGCCACCAGTGGATCGTACGAGGCTGGGTAGAATTGAGGCTCTCAGTGGGGCGGCTAGCTCAGTGGGAGAGCGCTCGCCTCACACGCGAGAGGTCATTGGTTCGACCCCAATGCCGCCCACCAGGATGTGGCCCCGTCGTCTAGTGGACTAGGACGCAGCCCTCTCAAGGCTGATATCGGCGGTTCGAATCCGCCCGGGGCTACCACCTCCCCCGAATCGAGTGGTGCGCGCGCTGCGCGCGCCGGCCCGGCTATCGGGTGGAAGAGCCGACCAACCCCTGCAGTCCACGAATCGACTCGATCATCCCCAGATGGCGGCTGAGGTGTTCGAGGTAGATGAGGACGTTGTCGAGTTGCGTGTCGCCGTCCGGATCATCTTTCGCTACCGCCAGCAACAGATCGTCCGGTACGAGCTCGAGCGCGCGCTCGGCGTACGCGAACGCCAGTCTCGCGTACCCGACGACTTCCTTCTGGTCCGGGAATCGAATCTCTTCCGCCGCCTCGTTCGACATCTCCGTTCCAGTGTCCCGCCGGCCCATCGCGCCGGAAGGCAGCGACCATCGACCCGCCAGCGATTCTCGCTCCCATACCTGCGTACGAGGATCTTGAGACAATGCCCGGTGAAAGTACGAGGCGAGAACGTCGTCCCAACGAGCGGCATGCCACAGCTGCCAGGCGACCGAGTGCAGACTCGGACCGGCGCTCCACACAAACTGCTCGGGAGACATTTCCGCCGCCTTCAACAGCCGTTCGTGCGCGAGCCTGTAGAACCGTAAAAGTGTGTCCCGAAGCGAACGCGGGCGGGCGGCCATTTGGCGGTTACGGTACTTCGCTTTCAGGTTTCGCGCGGGAAGGCCAACTGGGCCACCACCGATTGAGCAGCCGCGCCGCGATGCGGGGCGTCGAGACGCTGGGATGATCGACCTGGCCTCATCCACTGGTTGGAAACTTGAAGTTGCTCGGTCAGGCCTCGGTCGGCGGGAGCCGCTGCGCGAACTCCCAGATGTGGCCGCCGGGATCGGTGAAGCTCGCCGTGCGGACTCCCCAGGCGCGATCCATCGGGCCGTTCAGCAGCTCCACTCCGCGCGCTTCCAGCTCGGCGCACGCCGCATCCACATCGTCCACAGGGATGGTGAGCTGGAATCGCGACCCGGTCCCAGCCTCCGCGACAACCCCGGGGTCGATGAGGTTGCGCGCCGGGCTGATCTGAAGCAGATTGATCAGGGTGTTCTCAAACCTGAACACAACAGAGTTGTCGTCTTCGAAGAACACCGGGAGGCCGAAGACCTTCTGGTAAAAGAGCTTCGACCGCTCCAGGTCCTCTACGAAAAGAGTGATGGCATCGATGCTCTTCGGCGACACGTTCGTTTCCACCACGTAGCCTAACGTGCCATGGAAAAGTGGACCGCCGACCAGATCACCGACCAGTCCGGTCGCAACTTCATCGTCACCGGCGCTAACAGCGGACTTGGATTCGAGACTGCCCGCGAGCTCGCGCGGCACGGGGGCTGGGTGGTGCTTGCGGCCCGCAATGAGGCGAAAGGTCTGGACGCCGTCGCCCGGATCAAAGCCGAGCAGCCGCGCGCTGCGGTCGAATTCCGGGCTCTCGACCTGGCCGATCTCGAATCGGTCCGCGCTTTTGCCGCGTCGATCGCCAGGGGCGGGAGCGCGGTGGACGTGCTGATCAACAATGCCGGCGTGATGTTCCCGCCTCGACGACTCACCGCCCAGGGTTTCGAGTCCCAGTTCGCCACCAACCACCTCGGCCACTTTGCGTTGAGCGGTCTCCTCTACGACACCATCAGGCGCGGCCGCGACGCCCGCGTGGTGACCGTGACTTCGAACTTGCACAAAGGCGGGTCGATCCATTTCGACGACCTGAGTGGTGAGAAGTCGTACTCGCCGCAGGCCTTCTACCAGCAGTCGAAGTTCGCCAATGTCCTGTTCGGCCTGGAACTGGACCGACGGCTGCGCGCGGCAAAGGCCCCCGTTAAATCGGTCCTGGCCCACCCTGGGTACTCGGCCACGAACCTGCAGAGCAGCGGCCCGAGGGGCCCGCTGAGGGTTGTGATGCAGATCGGCAACCGCGTGCTTGCTCAGAGCGCCGCCATGGGCGCCCTCGACGAGCTGTACGCGGCGGTCGCCCCGTCGGCCGAGAGCGGCAAGGTCTACGGGCCCGGCGGCTTCCGCGAGCTGCGGGGCTACCCGGTCGAATCCGAGCCGGACCGCGCGGCCAAAAATGAGGACACGGCGCGACGCCTGTGGGAACTGTCGGAAAAGCTCACCGGAGTCACCTGGGCATTGGATTAGCCACGCGGTTGACCGATCGTCCTACTGGGGCGAAACCGCGGAATTGTTGAAGGGTCTTCACAATATTTCGGTCCTGATTACGAACGACAACGTAGGCTTCTGACCGCACGTGGCCTTTGTAACCCGACTCTCACTTCGTCTCGGCGTGGTCGTTTTCCTCGGAGTGGTGCTGCTTTTCGGCGCCGGCATCTTTGCTGCGACTCAAGTTCAGCAGGACCTGCTGCCGGATATCTCAGTCCCGGCCGTGATCGTCATCACGCCCTACCCGGGCGCATCACCGGAAGTGGTCGATCAGCAGGTGAGCGTCCCGGTCGGCAACGCGATGCAGGGCGTGGCGGGCGCGAACACCGTTCAGGCGACAGCCACCCAGGGAGCGTCGCTGGTTATCGTCCTCTTCAAGGACGGCACGGACCTCAAATCCGCCGAGCAGGACGTCAACAGCGCGCTCGGAGGGGTCAAGTCGCTGCTGCCGCCCCAAGCACTGTCGTCGACAGTGCAGACCTTCTCGACCAACAGCCTTCCGATCCTGACTTACGCGATCTCCGCCAACGAGCCCCTCGGCGACCTGTCAGGACAGCTGCGGGCCGCCGCGCTTCCCAAGCTGAAAGGGCTTGCGGGGGTCTCCTCGGTTGTTATCTCCGGGGCGCCGACCGACGAGGTGGACGTCACTCTCGACCCAGCCAAGCTGGCTGCGCACGGCGTCACGGTCGGGCAGGTGGCCTCCGCGCTTCAACAGGCGAGCATCGTTCAGTCGATCGGCTCGCTGAAACAGGGCTCGGCCACCATCCCGATCCAGATATCTGGAGCGCTCACGAGCCTCGACCAGATCGGGAAGATCAGCGTCACCCCGGCGGGCGCTTCGCCCGGCGGCAAACCCGCGGCGCCCGTGATGATCAATCAGCTGGGTTCCGTGAACGTGGTATCGGTCCCGGCCGACACGATCACGCGCACCAACGGCAAGCCGAGCATTGGCCTGCAGATCATCAAAGGCCCCAGCGGCAACACCGTGACGGTCGCCAACGAGGTCTGGACGGCGCTGCCCGGAATCGAGTCATCAGTCGGCCACAGCGTCCATTTCGAATCCATCTCGGATCAGGCGACGCCGATCACCCAGGCCATCAGCGACATCCTTCGCGAAGGGCTGGCGGGCGCCATCTTTGCCGTTCTGGTCATCTTCCTGTTCTTGCGCAGCGCGCGCGCGACCGTGGTGGCCGCGATCTCCATTCCGCTGTCCCTGCTCGTCGCGCTCATCGCTCTCTGGCAGCAGGGCATCACGCTCAACATCCTGACGCTGGGCGGCATGATGGTCGCGATCGGGCGCGTCGTGGACGACTCGATCGTGGTGCTCGAGAACATCAGCAGGCACGTCAGCGAAGGGGAACGCCCGCTGGTCGCCGCGTATACGGGGGCGCGCGAGATCATCACCGCTGTCGCCGCTTCCACCCTCACCACCGTCGCGGTCTTCCTGCCGATCGCCTTTCTGACGGGGATCGCGGGCAGCTTCTTCCGGCCGTTCGCGCTGACCGTCGTGGTGGCGTTGCTGGCTTCGTTGGTCGTGGCGGTCACGGTCGTGCCTCTGCTCGCGTCGCGCCTGCTGCCGGCGGTTCGCGCAGAACGAGTCGAGCGCCGGCTGCACGTGAGCTGGACGCAGCGGATCTACGTCCCCACGATCCGCTGGGCCACCAGCCACAGGCTCCTGACGATCGGTGCGGCGGCGGCCTTCTTCGCGGCGTCGATGGCCCTGATCCCTCTCTTACGGGTGAACCTTCTCGACCAATCCTCAAGCCCCACGTTCCCAATCACCATCACGATGCCCGAGAACTCGACGCTCACCGAGACTGACGCCGAGACCCAGAAGGTCGAGTCGCTCGTGTCCGGAGTTTCGGGAATCACCGCGTACCAGGCGACAGTCGGCGGCCAGAGCGATCCATTCGCGCCGCCGGGAACCGTGCCCGCCGACCCCACGCAAGCCTCGGTGCTGGTGCTGGTTCAAAACGGTCAGTACAACAACGCGCTGGCCGGGGTGCAGCAATCTCTGAAGGCGTACTTGGGCCCGGCCAAGATCGCAGTGGGACAGGCCCAGAGCAGCGCGAACGCGAGCAGCAGCCAGATGCAGGTCGACGTCAGCGCCGGCGACCAGTCCACTCTCCAGACCGCCAACGACGCCGTCCTCGCAGCCCTCTCCAGGGTTCAGGGCCTGGCCGAGCTCCAGACGAACCTGGTCACGTCCAAACCCCAGTACCAGCTCGTGCCGACCGACAAGCTTGCAGCCTCGGGCCTGAACGTTCAGACGCTCGCCGCCTTGGTGGCCCAGGCGATCAACGGTCAGGTCGCGGCGCAGGCCGTATTGCCGCAGGGAACCATGAGCGTGCGAGTTCAGCTTCCGCCGGGAACAGCCGATACCGCCACCGCGCTGCTGGCGCTGCCCATCCCCACGGCCTTCGGTGTCGTACCGCTTTCCACGCTGGCGACGATCGAAGAGGTCAACGGGCCGCAGTCCGTGACACGCGTCAACGGTGACCTCGACGCCACGATTACCGGCACGATCACGGGCAACGACACCCGTGCGGTGCAGAGCAGCGTAAGCAGCGCGCTCGCTGGCGTGTCCCTTCCGACAGGGGCTGCGATCTCCACCGGCGGCGTTTTCGCCCAGCTGTCGACGGTCCTCACCCAGTTTGCGCTCGCGTTGTTGGCGGCGATCGGGCTCGTCTACCTGATCATGGTGGCGACGTTCCGCTCCTTGTTGAAGCCGCTGGTGCTCCTGGTGGCGATTCCCTTTGCGGCGACTGGCGCGATCATCGCGCTTGTCGTCACCAACACCTCGTTGTCTTTGCCCGGACTGATCGGAATCCTGATGCTCACCGGCATCGTGGTCACCAACGCCATCGTTCTGCTTGACCTCATCGAGCAGTACCGCGACCGCGGCCTCAACCTGCACGATGCGATCATCGAGGGCGGGCGCCACCGGCTCCGGCCGATCCTCATGACCGCCTTCGCCACCATGCTCGCGTTGGTGCCGCTGGCCGTGCTGGGTGGCGGCGGAGGCATCGGCGGAGCGTTCATCAGCCGGCCGCTCGCGATCGTGGTCATCGGTGGCCTGTTCACCAGCACGGTCTTGACGCTGATTCTTGTCCCAGTCCTCTATGCGCTGGCGTCTCGCTTCGCCAGCCGCCGTTCGACGGCTGACCTGGATGCCATGCTCGACGCGGCCGAGGATCGTCGATTCAAACCTCTGGGCCTTCGTGAAGGTGCGGGAGAGGCAGCTGCTTCGCGCGAATACGCGTTCAGCCTGACCCTGGAGCCGGAACCGGGACCACCGGGCGACCCGCAGGTGCTGCAGTCCCTGACGCAAAACGGTTTGACCGTCGAGCCGGTGGCCGGTACGGCAAAGATGCGGATCGGCGTCCCGGCGGTGCGGGCGGCTTCGAGCGCTGAAGCAACCGCGAAAGCCCGCGACCGCGTGCGTCGGCTCGTGCCCGTCACCGGCTACCGCCTTTCCGAACCAGAACCGCTCGAGCTCGCAGACGCGACGAGCCCAGCCGCGGGTAACGGCACACCTCAGACGTAGGGCGTTTGGCTCATCCTCCGGCGATCGCGCCGATAACCAGGTAAGGCTCGCGGCCCGTCGCGACCTCGGGCGGCAGCGGCGCATCGATGGATTCGTCGGAGAGGTCCTCTTCGCACGCGAAGAACCTGAGCATCGCTCGGCGCTTCCACGTGACCTGGTCGCGAATCGTCCCGCGCAGCATCGGGTAGGCCGCCTCGAGGGCGTCGAGCACGGAACGCTGCGTGACGGGTCCATCGACCTTCAGCTCCACCTCTCGACCCACGTTGGCAAGCGTGCGCAGGTTCGATGGAAGCTCGACCCGGATCACGACAAGGTCTGCGCCTCCACCGAAAGCACGTACGGCAGGTTTTCCACGATTGCCGTCCAGCTGTCGCCTCCGTCCGCCGACCCGTAGACCGTGCCCGCGGTGGTGCCGAAGTAAACGCCGCACGAGTCAAGCGAGTCGACGGACATCGCGTCGCGCAGCACGTTGACGTAGCAATCCTTCTGTGGCAGGCCTTTGGTGAGCGCCTCCCACTCGTTGCCACCGGAGCGACTGCGATAGACGCGGAGCTTGCCATCCGGTACGAAATGGTCGGAGTCGCTGAGGATCGGGACGACGTAAATGGTCTCCGGATCGTGTGCATGCACATCGATCACGAAACCGAAATCGCTCGGTAGGTTGCCGCTTATGTCCTGCCACGTATCGCCACTGTTGTCGCTTCGCATCACGTCCCAGTGCTTTTGCATGAACAGCACATTGGGTCGGCTCGGATGCATCGCGATGTGGTGGACGCAGTGCCCAACCTCCGCGTCCGGGTCGGGGATGTGGTTCGAACGCAGGCCTTTGTTGATCGCGCGCCACGTCTTGCCGGCGTCGTCGCTCCGGAAGGCCCCCGCGGACGAGATCGCCGTCACGATCCGGTCGGGGTGGTCCTTGTCGAGGATGATCGTGTGCAGGCACAGGCCGCCAGCGCCCGGCGCCCACGTCGATGCGGTGGAGTGGGTGCGCAGAGACGGCAGCTCCTCCCAGGTCTTCCCGGCGTCGGTAGAGCGGAACAGCGCCGCGTCCTCCACCCCGGCGTATACAAGGTCGGGGTCTGTCAGGGACGGCTCGAGATGCCATGCCCGCATGAACTCGTACGGATGGTCTGAGTTGTCGTACCACTTGTGCGTGTTGGTCGCGCCTTCGTACCGGAACTCGTTGCCGACCGGCTCCCAGGTGGCGCCGCCGTCGTCGGATCGCTGAACGACTTGCCCGAACCAACCCCGCGACTGGGCCGCGAAGAGGCGGTCTGGATCGACGGGGGAGCCCTTGACGTGGTAGACGTCCCAGCCGGCGAAGTGCGGTCCATCGACTTTCCACTGCTTGCGGCGCTCGTCGGAGGTCAGGACGAATGCGCCCTTATGGGTTCCCACCAGCAAACGTACTTTGGCCATGCGCCCTCCTTTCACTCGAACATTCGACCCGGGTAAGACAACATACTTCGCCCGGTCGGTCTCGTGTTGCCGCCCATCCACGGGATCACTAGACAGCCGAAATCCTCGGCGAGCTGTCAGACGAGACGGCGACGACGGCAGCGGACGCCCGACACAGCCGAGGCCGAGCGGATTTGGATGGTGTCTGACTCATGAAACCGGGGGTACCCTCCGCCAAACCGCCTCGGATAGACCGGCGTGCGAGCTGGGGCGAGCAGGCCCGAGGGAAGTTGAAGAGGCGGAATCGGTGACCCGCCGTATCTACGTGGGAGTAATGGTTTCGTCCCATGTCTGGACGTCAGCGCCATCGGGATGGTCGTTGACGAAATCGAATGGCTGGACAAGCTCCCTCAAAGCCAGTTCGTAGTGAAAGCTTCCCACGTCTTTTGCGGTCCCCGCGATGGAGATGGAAGCCGACGCCCCGGCGGCTAGGTCGCCGCAATCGAACGCTGACGCGTCGCTCGCGACGGTGCATCCACCAAAGTCTGTGACCGTGTGATGGTCGTACCACTTGTCCGCCGTCATGAAGACCAGCCCGAGGTGGGGGATCGCGGGCCCGGTGTTGGTCAGCTGGACCACCAGCTGCGCCAGACCACCTACCGCAGCGCTCTGGGTGGCCGACGTTTCGACCGTCGCGGTCAGCGGGACCGGGTTGGCGCAGCCCGCCAGAAGCAGCACCAGCGCGCCCAGCCCGGCCACCTTCATCTCGCTTCCTTAACCTTTGGCTACGCATCCGGTAGGTCAGTGCCTAATGCGCCGAACCTAAATCGATTAGCGACTATTCTGGGCGCCTTGCGCCGAGAGATGACGTGCGTAACGTCAGTCCCCCAGCGGTCGTTTCAATCTCCTGTGAGGATGGGCGTCGTACTCGCATGCGCTCTTCTCGCCGCGGCCGGATGCACGGCGAACGGTCCAGCCCTCGCCCACTCCAGCCCTTCGGCCAGGCAGTCTGCGAGCCCGACGCCGAGCGCGCCCGCCCCGTCGCCCAGTCCGTCCCCGAGCCCCTTGCCCTCACCGTCGCCCTCGCCGTCCCCGGCACCGAGCCCTGTGGCCGTCCCGGCCTGGGCCGCCATGCACGCGAACTGCACCGGCGCGCCAGCGACGCAGGAGGCCTTGCTCGTGATGCAGAACTCGCCCGCCACGGTCCTCGCCGACGTCACCGACGCTCGCAACCCCAAGCCGATCTGCACGATCACGGGTCCGTGGACCCCTCAGCTGGTGACACAAACCACGATCTCGTGGTCGGCCACCGAGGGAACCCCCACCACCGCCGGCGATAGCGTCATCGGGTTCCTGGACCTGTTCACCGGCAACACGACCGTGGCCGCCGCATGGTCGGGGGGAGCGTTCCTGGACGGCCTGCACGCATGGAGCCCCGACCGCGGGTTCCTCGCCTATGTCACCTCCGACGCGAGCGCGCTAAACCTGCACCTGCTGAGCGGTGGGGGCGATCGCGTCGTCGCCACTTTGGGGGCGGTGCCAGGACGTGGGTCCAATCCAAACGAGGACGACGCGTACCTGGCGTTTTCGCCGGACGGCGCTTACTTCGCGTTCGTCCAGACCTACAGCTCTTCGGGTGACCATCTCCAGGTCCGCAACACCCAGGATGGGAGCCTCGCCTACTCGCAGCCGCTTGGCACGATGGCAAGCTGGGGGAGTACCGGCAGCGTCCTGTACTTCCGCAAGCCGGTCAGCTCGGTGATCAGCCTCTGGGATGCCAGCGGCGTCGTGACGCAGGCGATCGGCCAGCAGCTCGCGTGGATCCGGCCGCGGGCGGATCCGGCAGACGACAATCTGGCGTTCACGGTCAGGGATAGTGCGGGCACCCCGCATGTGTGGCTGTACGGCCACGGCGGGCGCAGCGGCGGCCAGCTACCCAACGTACGCTCGTCGCCGGTGTGGCTGAACGCGACTGCCATCTTCTATGTCGAGGAAGGGCCGTGCGGTGCGAACTGCGGTCTCGGGCCATCGACCCAGCCGGACGGCAAGACCTTCACATTCGACACTGGCCAGCAGGCCGAGTCCGCCTCGGGGATCAGCCAGGTGCTGGGCGCCTGGCCGAGACCGGGCCAGACATGACAGTTGGTAGAGCAGGTCAAGGGATGCGATCATGAATTGGACCCCGGTGGAGACCACACCCCCCGCAACCGACGAAGGCAGCCTTCAACCAGTCCCGGACTATTCGAGGCCGGCCGAGATCGCGCCGTTCAGGTCAGTCCGAACGTCGGTTTACGTGCCGCGCGAGCGGCGCCTGTGGACCGCGGCCCTGGCGGCCGCGCTGCTGATTACGGCGGGCGGCCTCGGCGTCCTCTATGTGGACGACACCAACTACCAGAATGCCGACCGGGCGCTGACGATCCAGAACGAGCAGCTGACCGGGAAGTCCCAGAACCTGCAGACCGCTCTGACGACGACCGAGACCAAGCTGACGGCCTCCGAGAGCCAGGTCAGCGACCTCACCGCACAATTGGCGCATCCAACCCTTGGCATCTGGAACGTACCCCAGACGATCAGCGGTTCGAGCTACTACCTGGCTGCGGGCGTCCCGGACACCTTCACCTATCACCTGAAGCTGACGTCGAACGGCCCGATGTCGGTCAGCATCATCACGATCAGTCAGTTCGGCGACGCGGTCAAATGCGTCGAGAATCGTGGCGGCAGCACCAATTACTGCATGAACCATTCGGGGAGTGCCATCGGGTGGTTGAACGTGACGAGCGTCAACTACGACTTCCATGAAGCGGAGGGATGCGCAGCCTACTTGGCCGTGATCACATCAAATCAGTCCGTCACCGTCACTCCGGATGTGAGCGTCACCTACAACCCAGCCTCAGCGCCTACGGGCTCCTGCGTCTAATCGCGACAAGTTTTCACCGCGTTGATTCGGCTGGTCATCTTCTGCTGTGATCGCGGGCCGATCGGGGCGGTCGTGAACCACCGAACGACAGCGGTTTTCGCGAGCGGCGTAGTCGCCGCGGATCGTCTCGCTGAACGTCTTCCTGATCACGCTGCTGCTCAACGATCGATGACCGCGAGAACCGCCTAGGTCTTTCCGCCGCCACCCAGGAGGTCCCTCGCGCGCTGGTACTCCTCGGCGGTGATCTCGCCTGAGGCGAAGCGCCGGGCGAGGATTTCCAGTGGTGTCTCACGAGCTGGGGGTGCCCCGCCCATCTGCAGCGGCGGAATGCCGGCTGGGTAAGCAGTCCGAGTCGCCGCATGAACCGCAAGGACGATGACTGCGATTACCCCTGCCACAAAAATCAGGAACATGAACATGTAGAAGAGATGCCCACCGAGTAGGAATCCTGGGCCTGCAAATGTCACGTCAATTCCCTCCAGGGTCGAGCCTTGATCCGCAGACGACAATACACTCGTTCCCATGAAGCTGGGCGTCAACGTCGGCTACTGGGCTTTTGGGCAGACCGCCGCGGACCAGCTCGACATCGCACGCACCGCGGAAGAACTGGGTTACGACTCGATCTGGACGGCCGAGGCGTACGGCTCGGACGCCGCGACGGTGCTGGCCTGGCTGGCGGCCGGCACGACCCGGATCAAGCTCGGCGCCGGAATCTTCCAGATACCCGCGCGCAGCGCGGCGATGACTGCGATGACCGCGGCGACCATCGACCAGCTGTCGGGCGGCCGGATGCTCTTGGGCCTCGGGACGTCCGGGCCGCAAGTCTCCGAGGGCTGGCACGGCGTGCGTTTCGCAAAGCAGCTGCAGCGCACGCGCGAGTACGTGGCCGTGGTGCGGATGGCGCTCGCGCACCAGAAGGTCGAGTTTCACGGCGAGACCATCGACCTTCCGCTGCCTGATGGACCCGGCAAGGTGCTCAAGCTCGCGATCCGGCCGGTGCAGGAGCGCATCCCCATCTTCCTGGCGGTGCTCGGACCGAAAAACGTCGCGTTGGCCGGCGAGATCGCCGACGGCTGGCTGCCCGTCTTCTTCTCTCCCGAGCACACAGCAGCACTGCGGATACCGCTCGAAGAGGGCGCGGCGCGCGCGAGCCGGTCGCTCGACGGTTTCCGGATCTGCCCCAGCGTCAACGTGATGATCGGTGACGACGTTGAGGTGGCTCGCAATGCGATGCGTCCGATGCTCGCGCTGTATGTAGGCGGCATGGGTTCGCGCGAGCAGAACTTCTACAACCGCCTGGTCTCCTCATACGGATTCGAGCGCTCAGCGGAGCAGGTGCAGGAGCTGTACCTCGCGGGCCGCAAGAGCGAGGCGATGCTCGCGCTGCCCGACGACCTGATCGACGCGGTTAGCATCGCCGGGTCGCCGCAGCGCGCGAAAGAAAGGCTCCGCGCTTTCGCGGACGCGGGGGTCGACACACTCCTGGTTTCGCCGATGGTCTTCGACTCCGCCGAACGCAAAGAGCAACTTCGTCTGGTGGCCGACCTCGCCGCGGACGTGCGCTAAGGCCGATCCCGCGCGTCTGGTGCCAAACATCCCTCAGCGCCCGCGGCGCTCGAAATGCGAACGTTTGGCGCCAATCGTTCCCATTAGCCTGCCGAGCGCACCGCGCCAACGAGGCTAGCCTGTACAAGAATGGGTCTCAATCAGCCGCCGCCGCTCGTCGACTACAACCTCTTCGAGGCGGACGCGCCTCTGCGCGAGTCGCTCGAGCGGGAAGGTGGCTCGTGGGCACAGGACACGGTCGGCGAGCTCGGCCGTCTCGCCGGTACGCAGCAGGCGATCGACTGGGGGTTTCAGGCCAACGCCCACCCGCCCGTGCTGCGGACCCACGATCGTTTCGGCAACCGGATCGATGAGGTCGAGTTCCATCCCGCGTGGCACCGGCTGATGGAGGTGGCCATCGGTCATGGGCTCCACTCCCTTCCCTGGCGCGAGCCACGTCCTGGTGCGCATGCGGCGCGGGCGGCTGCCTTCTACGTCTGGTCGCAGGTCGAGGGTGGGCACGGCTGCCCGGTGTCGATGACGTACGCGGCGCTGCCTGCTCTGCGCCAGCAAGAAGACCTAGCCGCGACATGGGAACCGCTGATGACCACCTTCGACTACGACCCCGGCCTGCGTCCCGCGTCGACCAAGCGCGGCGCGCTTTTCGGGATGGCGATGACAGAGAGACAGGGCGGCTCGGACGTTAGGACCAACACCACTCGCGCCGAGCCCACCGTCGACGGCGGATTTCTGCTTACCGGTCAGAAGTGGTTTTGCTCAGCGCCGATGTGCGATGCGTTTCTCGTACTCGCCCAGGCGCCCCGCGGGCTGACGTGCTTCCTCCTGCCGCGCGTCCTGCCGGACGGCACCCTGAACCGCTTCCACATCCAGCGACTCAAAGATAAGCTCGGCAACAGGTCCAACGCTTCGGCGGAGATCGAGCTGGTGGACGCGTGGGCCGAGGTGGTCGGGGAAGAGGGGAGAGGAGTGCGCACCATCATCGAGATGGTCAATCACACCCGGCTTGACTGCGTCATCGGCTCGGCCTCGCTCATGCGACAGGCCGTGGCACAGGCGACGCACCACACTGCGCACCGCAGCGCCTTTGGAAAGCTTCTTAGCGAGCAGGCGCTCATGCTCAACGTGCTGGCCGACATCGCGATCGAATCCGAGGCGGCGACCATCCTGATGATGCGCCTGGCGGGTGCTTTCGACCGAGCCTCCGATGCGAAGGAGTCGCATTTCCGCCGAGTGGCGCTGGCCGTTGCCAAATATTGGGTCTGCAAGCGCGCCATCGCGGTCGCCGCCGAAGCGCTCGAATGCCACGGCGGTAATGGTTATGTCGAAGAATCGATCATGCCGCGCTTGTATCGCGAGGCGCCGCTGAACTCAATCTGGGAAGGCTCCGGAAATGTCAACGCCCTGGACGTCCTGCGCGCGATGAGCCGCGATCCCAACTCGATCGCCGCATTCCTCGCAGAAACCGAGCTCGCCAAGGGTTCCGACGCCCGGCTCGACCGGGCGATCGCGGATCTGAGGGGCGAGCTCGCGAACGCCGCCGACGCCGAGACCAGGGCCCGTCGGGTGGTCGAACGTATGGCCGTCGCGCTTCAGGGCTCGCTGTTGATCCGGTACGGCGACCCGGCGGTCGCCGATGCCTTCTGCGCCTCGCGCCTGGGTGGAGACTGGGGCCACTCATTGGGCACGTTGCCGGCGGGTACGAGGTTCACCCGGATCGTCGAGCGGCACCGGCCTGCTACAAATTGAGTGATGCTCCAGGCTGACGAGCTGGTCGGCGCCTGGCGGAATTCGCCGGTGGCTGCGGTCCCGCCGAGCGAGGTCGTCCTCGTCACTGACTTCGACGGCACCCTCGCCGACATCGTCCCGGACCCGGCCCAGACCGTGGCGCGCTCGGAGTCTCTGCAGGCGCTGAGCCGGCTTGTCCGGCAGCTGGCGGATGTCATCGTCCTGAGCAGCCGGACGCACGAGCAGCTCGAGGCGCTCGTGCCGATCTCCGGCGTCCGTCTGATCGGTGACAGCGGACTGGCCATTCCCCGGCACGCCCACAAGGAGGCCCTCGACCGATTCAACTCGGACGTCGCGGTGCTGCTCGAAGGCATCCCTGGAGCCTGGCTCGAGGCCAAGCCGGCCAGCAGCGCTGTGCATTTTCGCAACACGAGCCTGAGCGGCGAGGAGGCGCTCGCTTTCCTCCAGCCGCTCATCCAGGAACGGCCGCTGGCCGCCTATCTGGGACGCAAGGTCATCGAGGTGCACGCGCCCAAGGCGGGGAAGGGAAGCGCCCTCGCGGCCCTGCTGCCAGGGCAAGACCCCGGCGCCGTCGTGTGCTGCGGAGACGACGAGAACGACCGCTCGATGTTCGAGTACGTGAGCTCGCTCGAAGTTCCGCACATGTGCGTCGGGGTGAGCTCACCCGAGGCGCCGGCCCACCTGTTCGACCACTGCGACCTGGTGGTCTCAGGCCCGGGGGAGGCCGCCACCCTTCTCAACGAGATCGTCGAGTGGGCAGAGTCGTATTCCCCTACGGGGCAGTGAGCGAGGGAACGCCTCCGGAGACCACCTCCAGGTCGACCCACATACCGCTCGCTTCGCTGCCGCCGACGAGCGAAGCGATCCGGTAGCTCCCGGGCGTTGCCGCGGTGAAACTAAACCCGGACGACTGGCCGGGATCCAGGCCGAGATGAGGGTTCGGTGTCGACCAATCTGATTGGACGGGCTGAGTCGACCGTCCGTCCGCCACCACCGCGCACGAGTTGGGTACCGTGCCGTTGTTCAGGCACTGGATCGTCAGCTGCCAGCCGACCGGGACCGTCAGTACCAGCGCCCCACTGCTGTAGCCGTCGTAGTTGAACTGGTTGTCGGTCGCCGGATGGCCTGCGATGAGCGTGACGACAGCCACGCGCATCGCCTGGTCTACCTTAATGAACGTTTTCGGGTCGGGCTGCGTGCCAGGGCCGGTGCCGGTCAGCGGATCGCACGCGGCCACGCCGAGCAGGAACAATGTTCCCAACGCCATGAAGCAAACTCCCCAACCGCCGCCTCGCCTGGTCCTGTGGTGGGAGGCGCTCGACACCTGGAAGCAGCTCGCGCTGTCATTCCCGGTGTTCGCAGTGCTCACCTTTCTCCTCAACGTCGGTCCTTTCAACCAGCCGATTCTGCGCTCGGTCTTCTATGGGGTGTTCGAAGGTGGTGTCCTCGCCGGGCTGCTGGCGGTGGCCACGCGGACCGAACGTGGCCGCCGCTAGCTAGCGGGCCCAGGAGCGGGCCGGCGAAACGACCAGGTCACGCAAGTCCTGCACCTGCCGGCTGATCCAACGGGTGATGTCATTGCTGCGCACGACCTCGCGCGCTCCCTCGTTGAGCCGGCGCCGCTCTTCGGGAGCCATCGTGAGGCCCGCGTACATCGCCGCGGCGGTTGCCTCGACGTCGAACGGGTTGATGGACAGCACATGCTGGTGCAGCTCTTCGTGCGCGCCCGCGTTTTCCGACAATACGATCACCCCGTTGGTCGCGTTCACGAGCGCGCCTTCTTTGACCACGAGGTTCAACCCGTCGTAGACAGGATTGACCAGCAGCACGTCGAAGTTCTTGAGCGACGCCATGGCCTTGCGCTCGCTCTCGCCGATCTCCAGCCGGACCGGTTGCCACGTCTCAGTGCCGAACTCGCTGTTGATGCGGCCCACCGTCTGCCGGATCGTCCGGACGTAGCGACTGTAGACCGCGACGTCCTGGCGCGACGGCTGCAGGAACGCCCAGAATTGCACCTGTCCGCGCAGCTCGGGGTGATAGCGCAGCAGCTTGTCGTACGCGATGAAACCGCGAACTATGTTTTTCGAAGGATCCGTCCTGTCGATGCGCGCGATCAACTTCGGCGGCCGCCACGACGCCAGGTCGCGCTCCTGCCGCTTGACGCCGCGCGATCCGGCGAGCCGCGCGGTGGTTGAGACGTCGATCGAGATTGGGTAATGGCGCGCGTAGACGACGCGGCCGCCGTAGAAGACCGCGCGCTCGCGCTCATCCACCTGCAGCCCTGCATTCTCCTCACACGTCAGTAGGAAGTTGCGCACGTCGAGGCTCGACTGAAAGCCAACGACGTCACAGCCAAGCAAGCCCTCGAGGATGGCGTCGCGCATCTGCTTGGGCAGGACCTTCCAGTACTGGGGCGTGGGCCAGGGCACATGCACGAAGTGCTGGATCATCGCCGCTGGCAAAGCCGTACGCACGAGGCGTGGGACTAAATAGAGCTGGTAGTCGTGGACCATCACCAGCGGCCGGCTCGGCGCTGCACGTGCCACCTCGATCACCTTCTCCGCCATCAAGCGGTTGACCTCGACGTAGCCCTCCTCCCACGCCTGGTGGATGCGGTCGTCGATGACCGGCTCGTTGCCGAGATCCCACAGGTAGTGCTGGATGAACCACAGCACGGGGTTCGCGAAAACTCCGTAATACAGCTCGTATTGCTCTCGGGTCGGCGTGGCGTAGTGCAGGCGGCCGGTGGAGTTCAGCAACGGGACGCTGATTGCCGCCCCTTGCGTGGCGGCGATCTGCCGCTCCTCATCGCTGCGGGTGCACGCGACCCAATCGGCCTCCGTCGCCTCGGCCAAGGTCAGCAACGCGGTGATGACGCCCCCGGACCCGCGCCGGAAACCTCCGTCCGGGGTCGGCTCTGAGGGGGCGCGGTTGCAGACCAGGATGGGGGAGACGTCAGGAAGCGTGCGCGTGACGTACGCCCGCATGGCAGATCCAGGGCTGCCGCGCTCGGCGGATACGGGCACCTCTTCCGCGATGCTCACCCCGCCACTATGGGCGGTCGGCTTAGCGGACGAAGGCTGACCGATCGAGTGGCAGGTCGCGGACCCTGATGCCGGTGGCCCGCGCCAGCGCGTTCGAGATCGCTGCCGGACCCGGCACGGCCGGTGGCTCACCGACGCCCTTGGCGCCGAGTGGCCCGACCGCAGAGGCCACCTCGATGAGCTTCACATCGATGTCCGGAAGCTGGTCGGCGGTGGGTAGCTCGTAGTCGAGAAAGCTCGACGTCCGCAGCTGCCCGTCGACGTTGTACGCGAGCTGCTCGCCAAGCGCCCGCCCCAGGCCCTGCACCACACCGCCGTGGATCTGGCCCATCGCCTCTGGCGGGTTGATGGCGCGCCCGACATCCTGGATGGCGGCGTAGCCGGTGAGCTGGAAGGCGCCGGTCTCGGCGTCGGTACGCACGCGTGCGATGTGAACGGTGAACATCGGGGAAGCCGCCTGTACGGCCGAACGCCCCGTGGCCTGGATCGGCCGGTACTTACCCATGAACTCGGTGCTCATCGCCACGAGCTTTGTGACCTCGACGTACCTTTCCGGCACGCCGCGCACCGTGACGCGTCCGTCCACGATCTCGAGGTCTTCCGGCGCCGCCTCGAGCTCGTTGGTGGCGATCTCAAGCAGCTGACGCCGCGCCTCGAGCGCAGCCTCCTGCACCGCGCCGCCCATGCTGTAGGTGACCTGGCTCCCGGCGGCGACCGGCCCGAACGGCGCCACCGAGGTGTCGCTGGTTTCGATTCGCACGCGCTCAATCGGGACGCCGAAAGACTCCGCTGCGATCATCGCCAGGCCCGTGGATGCGCCACTCACGTCGACGGTGCCGACGTGCACCGTCAGCGTGCCGTCAGGCTCCACGCGGCAGCCCGCCGACGAC
>DATMKM010000073.1:0-2877 GCA_035571315.1 Candidatus Acidiferrum sp. | reverse complement strand
CTGCTCGTCGCGACGATCCGCTCAGACGCGACGCCGACCAGGTTCGCCGCGCCCGCCGGCTGGGTCGAGGCCGGCGCCCCGAGCCAGGCCGGGACCAGCCCTCGAACTGAGATCTGGTACTACGAGAACAACCCGGTCTGGTCCGGGGCCATCACGTTCACGATCACGCCCGCCAACATCGACAGCACGGCCCAGGTTTCCGAGTGGAGCAACGTGGCGAGCGTCAATCCGGTGGACACGACCGGCAACCTCTCGGCCGGCTCCAACCAGCTCACCGCGACCGTCTCGACAGCAGCCAACACCACATCGGCCGATGACCTCGTGATCACGAACGACGGCATCCTCGAGGGGCTGGGCGGCGAGACCATCTCCAACCCCGCCGGCTGGAACAGCCTGGCCAACGACCCTACGGACGGGTTCACCTCCGAGTACAGGCTCGACCTTCCGGGCGCGGCGATCGCCAGCGAACAGGAGACGGCGAGCGTGGCGACCACCTGGGGCATCGTGATCGCGGCTTTCAAGCCTGCGGGCGGAGGCGGCGGTGCTGTGTTCGACCCGGGGTTCTACTACTTCAACGGCTACGACGGCGCCGCCTTTACAAACGGCGGCATCTGTCTCAACGGCGGCACGCTGCTGGCGCAGGACACGACGCTTGAGTTCGTGAACAAGGCGAGCTTCACCTCCGGCGACTGCACCGCGGGAGGCGGAGCCAACTGCAGCAGCCCGTGCCAGTTCGGGTCCACGCCGTGCTCGATCTCGGCCTGCCCGCCCAACGCGCCTGCCTCGTCGTCCAGCCTCAGCTGGTTCGCGGCGCCGTGCAGCTCAGCCCCCGCCGGCGACTCGAGCTGCCCCGGTCCCGGCTGGTGCACCAACGGCGACCGCGCGTGCCTGAACGTGCTGATCTGGTCCAGCAGCACCGGGCAGATCGCGATCAAAGGCCCCAACGCCAAGCACTGGCTCTTGGGCTCGATCTACTGGCCGGGAGCCTGCACAGACACGGTCAACGGGACCTCTACGATCGCGGGGTCGGTTTCCTGCGGGAGCCTTTCGATCTCCGCCGCGGCGGGAGCTGGAACGGCGATCGGCAGTGACTACGGGATCGCGACCTCCCTGGTCGAGGCGATTCTCGTCGAATAAGTTGCACCAATCAGCGCACCATGCCAAGCTGCGCGTGCCCAGCTAGATGTCAAGTACCAGCGCAGACGTCGCCCGACCGCGACGGGGACGTCTGTACATCATCATCGGAGCCGTCCTCGCCGTGCTCGCATTTGCAGCCGCGGCCGGCCTGGCGAGCCTTTCCCTGCTCCCCGGAAGCACCTCGGGGACGCGCATCGTCGTGGCAAAGAACGACATCGCCGCCCGCACCAAGATCCAGGCCTCTGATCTGCAGCTGAGTGTGGTAAACCCGCCGCCCAAGGAAGCGTTCACCTCGATCAGCCAGGTGGTGGGCAAAGGCGCACGCGTCGACATCCCCGCAGGAGATCCTGTGAGCGCCAACCTGATCGCGCCGGGCGGCGATCTGCTCAGCTCCAGCGACGTCGCGTTTCTCCCCATCCCGTCGGGTTACGTGGCGCTCACGGTGCCCACGGGAGAGCTCGTCGGGGTCGCCGGCTACCCGCAGGTGGGTGATCGCATCACCATGCTCGCCACGATCAACACGTCCGTGTTCGGGTCCGGTGCGCCGGAACCCGTCGTCCGCACGGTCTTCAGCAACGTCGACATCCTCAGGGTCGGGCCGGTCGGCACCCAAAACACAAGCGGGGTCTCCAGCAGCCTGACCCTGCTCATGAACGGATGCGACGCCGAGTACCTCTTCTGGCTGCTCAACAACGCCGCTTTGAAGTACACGCTCGAGTCGTTCCAGGACTACGCGGCCACCCCAAGCCAGCCGGATCCCGCCTGCCCCAGCGCCTCGTCCGCCGGCGGCGTCGGGCCGAAAGAAGTGGACAAGCGCTGGCACTTCACAGCCGGCTGAGCCGTGTCGACCAGCGTCATCCTCATCGCGGCTGCCGCAGCGATCGGCGTCGGCCTGGTCATGTTCGGAATCCTCGGTGCCGGACGGGCGGAGGCGGGCGAGGCTCCTAGCGCTCGGGTCACCTACCGCACCCTCGCGGACGTTCGCGAACAGCTGCGGAGAAGGTTCGAGCCGACCGGCACCCCGGTCTGGATTGCGAGCAACCAGAAGGCCAACTCGCTCGCCGCCGACCTGGCGAGCGCCGACCTGCAGCTCCGCCCCTATGAGTTTCGCTTGGTCCAGACCGCCTCAGCCCTGCTGTTCGCCATCGTCGCCCTGCTCCGTTTCGGGATCTCGCTCCCCGTCGTGATCCTGGCCATCATCGGTTTCGCGCTTCCCGCGCTCTACCTGCGCAACCGGCGCGGCCACCGGCTCGCGCAGTTCGAGGCGGAATTGCCGCGGGCCATGGAGCTGATGGCGAACTCGATGAAGGCAGGCCAGTCGATCGCTCAATCGCTGCGCGCGGTCGTGGAGAATGGGAGCCCGCCCGTGTCGGACGAGTTCGGGCTCGCCCGCAGGGAGATCGAGCTCGGCGCCTCGATCGAGAGCGCTCTCACGAACATGGTCAAGCGAATCGGGAGCAACGACCTGCGGCTGGTGGTCATGGTGATCACGATCCAGCACTCGGTGGGCGGCGACCTGCCGGCCATCCTGATCAGCCTCGGCGACACGATGAAGCAGCGGGCGGAGATGCGAGCTGAGGTCCTCGCCGCGACGGCCCAGTCCAGGGCTTCGTCGCTGATCATCACGCTGCTGCCGATCGCCGCCGCCCTCGGACTCTACTTCCTGGTCCCCAACTACTTCCGTCCCATGTTCACCAACCCGCTGGGCTGGTTCATGCTCGCAATCGCGGCGGTGATGCT